>CAJWYM010000007.1 GCA_913049555.1 uncultured Opitutia bacterium | reverse complement strand
ATCTCTATTGATTTCGTTATGGATCTCGATTCAAAAATTAAAGATATGACTATTCCGAACGAGGCCATTAGAAAATACGTAAATCCCAAAAAAAAACCTCCTTTTTCTAAGTCAGTGATGCAAATCAATCCTAAAATTGATTCAAAAAAACAGAGGCGCTTACAGTGTAGTTTAAGACACTCTGAATCTATAAAATGGATTGAAGGAAATCCAGAGACTCTCACTCTTTGGGGAGAAAAATTACCGGAAATTCATTGAGAAACTAATAAAGATATTTCATTTATCAGTTCTTACTGATAAAAGATAATTATGGAACAAAAACAAATAATCGACATTTTTAAAGAAACAGGCGCCCTTTTAGATGGGCATTTTATTCTTCGATCCGGTCTGAGAAGTCCAAACTTTTTTCAATGTGCTACAGTTTGCCAACATTTGGATAAAGTAAGTCTTTTGGCTCAGTCATTGCTAGAAAAGTGCTCCCATTTAGAGTTTGATACCGTTTTAGCGCCTGCAATGGGTGGATTAGTGATTGGACAAGAGCTTGCAAGACAGGCTGGAAAAAGATTCATTTTTGTAGAAAAGATGAACGACAAACTGGAGATGCGAAGAGGGTTTCAACTAGCCCGAGGTGAAAAAGTTCTAATTGTAGAAGATGTAGTTACCAGAGGTGGAAGGGTTCGAGAGGCATTAGAGATTGTGAACAGTCATAATGCTATTGCTAATGGAATCGCTGTTCTAGTAGATCGTAGCCAAGGGAAAGTCGATTTTACAACGCCACTCATTCCACTTGTTGAATTATCATTTCCAACCTATGAGCTCGAGAATATACCGCATGAACTAAAATGTATTACTCCAACCAAACCGGGTTCCTAAGATTTTAAATTATCCTCTTGATATTTGTTAAATAATTCTATTAATTTCTACCTTTTAACAACTCAAACATCAAAATAAGAAAGTCATTTCTCCTAGTTTTACTAGGCTTTAAAAATTATGAATATTACAATTAGAGATCTCCTCGATGCCGGGCTTCATTTTGGACATCAGATTCGCAGATGGAATCCAAAATCCAAACCTTTTGTTTATGACAACCGCCATGGCATTTCAATCATTGATCTTGAACAGACTTTTCAACTGCTAGAAAAAGCAACAGTCTACGTCGAAGATTTAGTAGCTTCCGGCAAAGATATATTATTTGTTGGAACAAAACGTCAATCAGAAGAAATAATTCGTGAGTGCGCTACTTCGGTGAACATGCCATTCTCAGCGAGTCGTTGGATGGGTGGAACCCTCACAAATTTTGCTACTATCAAAACAAGTTTGGCCAAATATAAAAAATTCTTGGGAATGGAAGACGATGGTAGTCTTTCTAAATTACCAGGCAAGGAAGCTGCAGCAATCCGTCGTCAAATGTCCAGAATGAATCGTAATTTTGAGGGATTGCTTCAAGTGGATAAGTTGCCAGGAGCATTGTTTGTGATTGATACCAAAAATGAATACATAGCAGTTGAGGAGGCCAGAAGGCTTGGTATTCCTGTGATAGCTCTTGTAGATACAAATGCAGATCCAACTCTAATTGACTATCCGATCCCAGGAAATGACGATGCAGTCAAAGCGATTCGCATTGTTGTAGAAGTGATTACTGAAGCCGTTCAAAGCGGTCTTACAAAAAGAGAAAATATTAAGACGCAAAAAGGAATTACTCCGTTGGTTCGTGAGCAAGTCTTTGAACAAACAGATGAGGAGCCAGAGGTTTCTCTTCCTCAAGGATATGATGAAAATGCCCCTAAGGAAGAAGTGCCCTCATCTCCTGAATCTTAATCTTTTTAATCAACTACATACATAAATAATATGACTACTACAGTAATAAGCGCTAAAGAGGTGGGTGAATTAAGGAAAATCACTGGTGCCGGACTTATAGATTGTAAAAAAGCATTGGTTGAAACCAGTGGCGATCAAGACAAAGCAATTGAATTTCTTCGCAAAAAAGGAATCGCATCCGCTGACAAAAAAGCGGGTAGAGAAGCCTCCGAGGGTCTGATACATTCTTACATACATTTGGGAGGTAAAGTTGGGGTTCTCTTGGAAGTGAATTGTGAAACTGATTTTGTGGCCAAAAATGAAGCTTTTGGAAATTTTGCAAAAGATATCTGTATGCACATTGCCGCGATTGGTCCCCAATTTGTTAGCCGCGAAGAAGTAGATTCATCCCTCCTTGAAAAAGAAAAGGAAATTATTCGTTCTCAGATGGAGGGGAAACCTGAGCACGCGATCGAAAAAATAATCGACGGCAAACTCACCAAGTTTTGTTCAGAAATCTGTTTGCTCGATCAACCATTTGTTAAAAATCAGGATCAAACAGTGGGTGATTTTGTGAAGGAAAAAATTACTGGTCTTGGAGAAAATATAATTATTAAAAGATTTGTTCGCTATCAAATTGGTGGCTAAAATTCTGACATCCCCGATTTCATTCAAAGGCTTTCTTATGAAAGCCTTTTTTTATGCTTGAACGAAGAAGGATTCCATTTGCAATTGATCGGAATCTATATCAATTATTTATGAATGAGACTTTTAAAGCCTGTTATCACTTTTAATTTAATTCTCTTTCTAGGGTCTACCCTATCCTCTTGCCGACTGACTACAAATTCAGGAACGCTTGATAACATTTATCAGGTCACTGATATTATTACTGGTAAAGATTCAAACGGCAAAAAAGGACTTATATTTACTTACTACAGTAACGGTAAGAAATTTAGCCAAGAGTATTGGAAGAGGGGCAAGCTTCAAGGCAGAAGGATAGAATGGTATCCTGACGGCACTGTCAAAAAGCTGGATACTTACAAGAAGGGAACCTTAAATGGTATTTCAAAAAAATACAGTGAAGATGGGGAACTTGAAGTTCATCAAAGATATAAAAATGACGAAATGGTCGAAGATTTAATGGATCAACCATAATTCACCCTGAAATCAAGGCTATTTACACGGTAAAGAGAATATCACGAGGTTGGTTTGAATGAATAGATTCAGAACCATTAAAAGAATTAAAAACTGAATTTAGTTGGATCCTTAAAGCAATTTTAGCCTCAAGTTTTCTGTAACTATTTATAATTTTGATTCGGTTCTATCGATCCCCAATCGATTCCTAATAATTAATTCTTTTTTGTCACGCTTAAAGGGTCTACTCTCTAAAACCAAAAAAAGAAGCAACTGACAAAACCAGAAAATTCGGTGTCCATGCAGCGAAAAATGGGCTTAATAATTTAGTTTCTCCAAACAAAGTGAATACCTTCGAGATTAAAATATAAAAAACAAAAAGTCCGAGGGCTTTTGAAATACCGATCACTGGGTTCGTTCTGACGCCTCCAATTGCAAAAGGGATCGCAATGACAATAATAATTAAAGGGGTGAGTGGAGCCGCTAAAATTTTCTGATACTTTACAAGATGAGGAGTCACATGTGGATTTTCATCCGGGGGCATCGTATCTAAAATTTGCTTGATTTGAAATAAAGATAAATCTTCCAGATCTTTTGCCATAGAAACCATCAATGATGGGTTTTCATTCAATTCTTTCATAGTCTTTTCTTTAAAAGTGACACTGCGATAGGGAACTCCTGTCTCGACATTAAAAAGCACTTCACGACCCTCTAAAAAAGTCCAATGGTTTTTTCTATCATCATAAAAAGCTTCTTTTGCTAGAATCCTACATTTTTCTTGGCCGTCTTTATCTCGCTGATAAACCCCAACTCCGAAAGCAACATAAGACCTTTCACTCAAACGGTTTATCAACCACAATCGATGATTTTCATGGTTATGAAATCCAAGATTGTAGTGAAGGCCCACTTCATTGATGTTGCGATTTTTTTCTTCCGATCTGAATTTCAAATCAGAAAAAAATCTCGATGCTTTCTCAGTGCTTAATGGCACCATGTAACTGTGCAGGAAAAAAGAAAAAACACATAGAACAATCGCACCGATCCAAACCGGTTGAGTAATTTTAATAGTATTTAAGCCAGAGGCTTTCATTGCAGTGATCTCGTTGTTCTTATGTAAAGATCCCAAAGAGAAGAGGGTCGCAATGAGGAGTGATAAATTCAGAATCTCAGTAGATAAACTCGGTATCAGAAAGCGATAAAATATAAGAATATCTAAAAAAGAAGCATCAAACTCTTTAAAGTCAGGAAAATTGTCATACAAATCAAACAACACCACCATTCCCATCATGAGCAAGGAGACCATGATAAAAGAGATCATCCACTCACGAAAAACGTGATAAAAAAGTTTATTCGGAAAAAGAAAGGACATAGGTGGTTTCAGATTGAAATAATCCTAATAGTTAACAATTCTTAACAGGATCGTTTTCCAAATACAACTTGTTATGCACCCATCATTTAAGATAAATTTTCGAACTCTCGGTTTCTACATTGCTAGTTTACTGATAAGCTTTTTGTTTCTTTCTAGCCATCTAAATGCAGTTACTGATGAATCCATGGATCAAAAAATTGACCGTCTTTTTGAACCAGTAGCTAAGTGGTCGGTTAAAATTGTTTACTGGTCTTTTCCTGTTGAATCCATGGTTTTTAAAGCTAAAAGTCCTGGAATAGAAGGAAATCAATTGGCAATTCTGGTAAATAAGAATAATCAGGACAACAATCAGTTTGATCTATTGATCAGGAACAAAGTTTTAGAGGAAACTGAAAAGATTCTAAACGTCAAAATAGTAAATTTAAAAGAAAGATTAAATCTTGAATCTAAATGGATAAAACTCGAGGGAGAAAACCCCAAAAAAATTCCTTTAGAGAATTGGAAAGGTGGAAAGAACCATCCATTCCTCTTAAAAGGAGGCAATGAAATGGATCCAGCATCGGTGTCTATTAAAACTCAAATCAGTGTTCCCTTGGTTCTTGCTTGGTTGGTGGTTGGTGCATTCTTTTTTACTTGTCGTTTTAAATTTGTAAATATTCGACTTTTTAGATTAGCCATCGAGACCGTAAAAGGTAAATACTCATCCTTTAGCGACAAAGGTGAAGTCACTCACTTTCAAGCTTTAACAGCTGCACTTTCTGGAACTGTTGGATTGGGAAACATAGCTGGCGTAGCAATTGCGATCCAAGTTGGAGGACCAGGTGCTACATTTTGGATGATTGTTGTCGGTTTATTAGGAATGTCTACAAAATTTGTTGAATGCACACTTGGGGTTAAATACCGACAAGTGGATCCCGATGGAAGAGTGATTGGCGGCCCAATGCTTTATTTAACTAAAGGCCTTCAAGAAAAAGGATTTGGAGGGATTGGTAAATTTTTAGCCATCCTTTTTTCCATTATGTGCATCGGAGGTGCGATGGGGGGTGGAAATATGTTCCAAGTCAACGCAGCCTATTCGCAATTTTCAAATCAAACGGGCCTCTTGGTCAATCATGGATGGGTTTTTGGACTAATTATTGCAGTGATAGTAGGATTGGTAATCATTGGCGGAATAAGAAGCATTGCGAGAACAACCTCTAAAATAGTTCCTTTTATGTGTGGAATCTATGTGATTGCATCTGTAATTATAATTCTAATCCATGCTTCTGAAGTTCCGGCAGCCTTTGCGTTGATAATTCAAGAGGCTTTTGCTCCTACTGCTGTCGGAGGGGGGATTCTCGGCGCATTGTTTCAAGGAATTAAAAGGGCTGCGTTTTCTAATGAGGCAGGGGTTGGTTCTGCATCGATCGCCCATGCAGCTGTAAAAACAAATTATCCTGCCAGTGAAGGAATCGTTTCTCTATTGGAACCTTTTATCGACACTGTGGTTGTTTGTACAATGACTGCTTTGGTAATTATCCTGACAGACCAACACTTAAATCCTGAGGATTTGGCAGGGGTTTCCCTAACAAGTGCAGCCTTTGAATCAGTGCTGCCCCACTTTTCTTATATTTTAATGGTGGCTGTAATCCTCTTTGCAATTTCAACTATGATTACATGGTCTTACTACGGACAACAATGTTGGGGATTTTTATTTGGGAGGAGTCAGACTAAAGATTTAATTTTTAAAATTATCTTCTGTGTATTTATAATCATAGGCGCTTCCAGCCAAATGGGAAGTGTCCTTGATTTTTCAGACATGATGATACTTGGTATGTCGTTTCCAAACCTTGTAGGCCTGTATTTCTTAACACCCGTAGTAAAAAAAGAACTCACCAAATACCTCCACCACGTTCAAAGCACTAAATTTAGATAAAGCAAAAGTGAAGCTTCTATGAAAGTGATTGTTTGTAGACGCCACAAACAACATTTATTTATTGAAAAGATAATAAGTGCATTTGAGGAGCTAGGTTATTGTGTACTATTTATAGATCTTGAACTTACAAAGAAGGCAGACGAATTCCTAAAAAAAATTGATTCTTTTTCTCCAGATTTTATTTTTTCACTCACCGCTAATTCAAAAATCTCCAAAATAATACCCGATCCAATCCCAATCATAAATTATGAATTGGACAAAATTATGTCTGAAAAGTTTGTAGATAATCATAGCTTTAAGAAGCGAGATCTCATTTTTACAACTTACAAAAAGGATGTGCCCGTCTTTCTGAAGATTGGAGCTAAAAATGTCTATTACCTCCCGTTCTTTTTCAATGCCCATAACCCTAATGTGGATCCCAATCCATCCCATGAAGTCTCTTTTGTAGGAACCATTGGACTTAGCAATGATTTCAGATGGTATATTGAGAAAATGAACAAGATCGCTGATGGGAACCCTAAAGCATTGCATCTTTTGGAGGAAGTAGTTTTACCATTTTTCCACCAATTGCTTAAAAAACAGAAGGATGCTTTAGAAACCAACTCGTTTATAATTCCAGAATTAATAGATAAATCCTTGAAGGGAGAGGTTCTCAAAATATTTTCTGCATTCAATTTACATCCGCTAAGGTCCCAATTGCTTCTTTCTAAGGAAGCAGCTTTTCAACAACGCTGTTATTTCTTAAACTCTATCGACTTATTATCTAGTTGGGGAAACTCCGACTGGTCTCAATTAAATTGGAAAAACAACCGCTATCAAGGCCCAGCCGAATTATACAAGGACACCTCAAACATATACGCCCAAAGTAAAATAAATCTAAACATTCAGCGGATTTATGCTCAAGATGGTCTCAGCGACCGGGTCTTCAATGTTATGATGGCCGGTGGTTTTCTCTTAACCGATAGAAACGCTTCCATTCAAGAATTGTTCATTGAGGACAGGCACTTAGTTCTTTTCTCATCGAAGCAAGAAATGCTTGAAAAAATAAATTATTACAGAATTCATCCAGACAAAAGAGATGAAATTGCAATGAATGGTAAAAAAGAAGTACTTGCGAACCATTCTTGCTTAAGTAGGATGAGGAAAATACTAGATACTGTTCTTCCAATTATCTAAACCCCTGAAATTTTCATGAAATATTTATTGCGACTTGCATCCTTTTTACTTTTTTTTGGCATCCTATCTCTAATCTGTCTTAGAATTCCTGCCGTCCAGACTAAAATTGTAAATTCTTTCTTACAAAATTATGTTGGAGATACCTCCCAAATTGAATCTGTCAATGTTGGATTTTTGGGCTCTATTCATTTGAAAACAATTTTATTGGAACACCCATCTGCCAGAATCCGAGCAGATGCCCTAAAACTTAAAATATCACCCTTATCGATTCTCACGAAACCTCATTTTTCTCAAGTTTCAGGGAAAGGCTTGCAAATTAAGATATTAGCTTCCTCGGAAAACAAAGAGGAATCCATCGAAATCAAAGACAATGACAATCTGAAATTTGAAGGTGTTCTCAACACCTTATTATCATTCGTAAATTTAGAAGGATGTTCCCTTTCGCTAGATGCTCTTGTGGAACTTCCATTAAAACAGAAAATTCAATGTAAGATCAGTAACAAAAACAAGGATTCAAAGAATTTATTTCATGATTTAACTTTTGATTATCACAACCCTCAACCAGACTGTAAATTAAGAAGAATTCAGGGTTCGGGTGACTTACAATTAAAACTCAGCGACAACAAAGAAGAACAATTAAAGATTCGATTCAATTCGAAGATTACGGACGCGTCCAATTCAGAATGGGTTCATCAAGCATCCGCAGTTGGAGTTGTTATAAAAGCATCTGAACAAGGTGAAAGTTACCTTGTAAAAGTGGTATCCATCCACCCATCCAAACAAAAAAAACCTATCCTTGACTTGGACGCCACTTTCAATATGAAAAGGCAAGAAATATTAGGAAACCTTTCCCTTACCAGTGATTACAACTCAATAGCACCCTATCTAGCAGCCAACAATCTTCCAAACTTTGAGATAATTACAACCGGAAAAGTCCGTTATTCATTGTTAGATCAAAATACAGCTGTAAATTTAAAAATTCAAGGAGAAGTAAAAGAACTCAGTAGAATTCGTCCATCCCTCGACCAAGTTGAAAGCATTCAAATCAATGGGAAATTGGATGCGGATATAAATAATGACCAGCTAACAATCCAGAATTTAAATTTGAATTTGGCGGATGATTCGTCTGATTGGTTGAATGTGAATTTACAAAAAAAACTCGTCCTACATTTAAATCAGAATGCTTTAAACGAACTTTCTGAACAAAGAGGAGAATTACTGAGCGTTCAACTAAATAATTTCAATGTTGCTTTACTAGATCCCTTTATTCCAGACATTCATTTAAAATCCGGAACGCTTCATGTCGATTTAGGTGTGGGTATCAATGAAATGGGGAAGCCTAACTTTAACAGTCGAGTTCCTTTTTCCATGAGAGAGATTGTCTTTGGCTATTATTTGGAGGGCGTAGAACAGTTGTTACAACTAGATACATCTTTTGAACTTTCAGGTGGCCTAAACAGGATGCGCTATTCCATTCCTTCCTTTGCCATTTCGAAAAACAAAAAGCCCTTGCTTTCTTCAAGTTTCTCGGGCAACTACAACGGTTTAGAAAAGACGGCCACTTTGTCTGGGAGTCACGAAATTGCCATTGAAAATGCAATTCAAATATCCCCAATTGGAAATGATCTAAAATTGGACTTATATGCTTATCTTAAGAATGTTGAGAGTCCTTACCTTCTGAAAAACAACTTAGATTTAGAATTTGATTTTAACCGATCTTTTGTCTCTTTCGAAACATTTTCCTTAGAGCTTCTCAATAGGTACCAAAAAGTTTTACTAAGATTAAACAACCGATCCAAACTCTCTATTGGATTTGATGGAGTCATCGATCCATTAAACTTACAGACAGGAGAATTGTTTTCGATGAAGTTACTCAATTTGACCACGAAAGGTTTGGATCATTTTATTCCAAATGTAAAAATGGACTCCAAACCAATTACTGGAGGTTTTATAATGAACCGAGTAGGAAATGAATATTTAGTTAAAAGTTCTGAGTCTCTTTCCATGAATGGTCTTCAGGTCTACAAAAATGGACAATTATTAATCAATGATCTGGATTTTAAGGCGAATCCTGAAGTTCGTTTTAATCAATCACTTTCCAGAGTAAAAGCATCTACTGGAAGTTTTAAAGCATTTGAATCTGGTGAGGCTCTTCTGTTAGGAAGAATAGAGGGAAACTACAATGTCAATTCGATCGACGCCTTAGAATGCTCGGGTAAAATATCGATCCTTTTACCCGTTTTGACTAGGCAACCCTTCTTAAATGCCAAACAATTATTAGGAACAGGCGAATTGGACTTAAATTGGAAATTTCAAGGAAGTAAAAAATGGAAAGGTTCTGCGGAAATTAAATTAGACCAGTTAAGAGGTCGAGAAATAATTGGGAACCGATTGCCCCAGCTTGTAGGCAATATCATTTTTGAGCATTATGAAAATCAAGAAGGACAAATTGTTATTCCGGTTCAAATTAAAGGAGTGGCAGACTCCGACCTAGAATGGAGCCTTAATTACAAACTGGATCCTCTTGGCAATCACTCCTTTGAGTCTAAAGCGAATAGTAAAAAAATCTACATAGATGATCTCTTAGACCTCTCTAATCTATTCATTCCTGATTCCACTGGACAAAATCCAGCTGCAAAAAATAAAAAAACAGTAAGCAATTCTAATTCTTCACCTTGGGGTAGTACTACAGGAAATATGGAACTGAATCTTGATGAAATTACCTTACCCAACCGGTTAAAAATTAAAAAAACTATTTTAAAGCTTAAAACGACTCCAATGCAGATAAGACTGGATCATTTGAGCAGTCAATTAGAAGCCGCTGAATTGATCAGTGACGGAAAATTGAATTACAATGATTCGCAGGAAAAACCTTTTGATTATTCCATGAATATTCAATTGAAAAATTTTGATACTGAATATTTAAAGGGAATTCCCAACGCCCCAAATAACTTTTCTGGTATTTTTTCCACAAACTCAAAAATATATGGATCTTCGCCTAATGTTGAAGAATTAGGAAAGAACATTGCTGGTAACTTCAAATTAACAGCTAAAAATGGAAAATTCGTTATGATTGATCCTGATTCCAAGCTTGTAAAGTTATCTACATCACTTAGAAAAAAGTTTACTGGCGGTACCAAACTGCTCCAAGCAGGCCTAGGAATTGCATCCTCTTTGGGAACTTTCAAAAATGAAAGCAAATTTCAAGAGATTTTAAGTCAAGACTATGAGTCTGTTTTTTCGCTCATCGAAAGCCTAAAAGAACCAGAATTCAATGAATTTAGAGTTTCGATCAATAAAAGAGAAGGACATGATTATGAAATTGAATCTCTCCAAGTTCTTAGTCCAGTGATAAACTTAGAAGGGAATGGGAAAATATTAGATGGCCCAAACATTCCATTCAAAGATCAACGTCTAATGATGAATCTCAATTTATTCTTCGATGGAGAATTGAAATTATTAATGGATAAATTGTCTCTAGTCGCTGACAATCAAAACGCTATCGGATACCAACAGATGAAAAATATGCCTGTTACCATCGGTGGATCGATCCGTAAAATTGATTTCTCAAATTTTACCAATCAAATTTACAACTCCATTCAAAAACTCTTAAATGAAATCACTCCTAGCGGCGAAAACTTATTTAATAAATTTAATTCTTTGATTCCCGAAAGTCCAACTTCATCTAAGAAACAAAACCAGCTTGAAAAAAATTCCTCTCAAGAAGAAAACAGTATTGTGGACGATGTGATCCAGGAATTGCCTAAATTGCGAAACTTCTTGAATTTTTAAACCTAAATAACTCAGTTGAGAGTAGAGAATATCATCAATATTATGATTCGAAATGACTTACGAAATCCTGAAGCAGTAGCCTCTGGCTACATCGAAGGTTTTCGTATGTTATTGCAGTTTATAAGATTGATGATAAATCAGCGAGTCTACTGAGGAATTTGGGTTAAAAAGTCTATCGACTCCTTCTCCTGTTGGAAGCCGAATCCTTCTCAAGGCAAGCATATCGGTACCCTAAAGCAATTAAGATCGTAAATAAGTAGAGGATTCCAGGGGTCCTAGTAGGAAATTCAACCATGGAATAAAGTACAATAAAGGAAATTGCGATGAGAATCCATTTTGTAATGCTAGGAATAGCTTGCTTCAATTGGATGAGTTTGTAAAAAATATAAAAAAGTGGCATAAAGAGGCAGCAAAAGCCAAAAATTCCGATTTCTGCAAGGTATTGGAGTATATCATTATGAGCGAATTTATAGCGTTGCAAATTGAGCCTTGATCTGAAAGATTCAAACTCCAATTTATTTTCAGGAGAAGCGTTTTCCTGTACTCTTTGAAACAAGTTATCATACATGCTTTTTGTTTCATCGTTATTTAAATAAGATGCGGAAAGCTCAGGTCCTTGAAAATATTTCCGAAATACAATTTCAAAAGAGTTGTAACCCCATCCCCACCAAGGACGGGCTAAGAACATCCTAAAGGTGTCCCGACTTGAATACACTCGACTCTCCCATTGTTTGTTTTCAATGATATTTCTTATTTGACCCTCTGTAACACTAAGAGGCTCCGTAAGCAACTTTGGGGAGACAACAAAAACCGTTCCTACGAATAATGGGATTGGAAGAAATGCCAAAAACAAGCGCAAAAGATACTTGGAGGACGAGGAAAGATAAGTGTAATTCTCCAACACTAATTTAACCCCAATCCAGATACTGATCCCAAAACCCAAACTAAATGCAATCAATCCTGACCTAGAACCAGACATCAAAGTGGTCAAACCAATTAAAAAACCCATAGATAAAAAAATCCCAAGGGGAGAATTTTTCAAATTCCACCTCCTTCTATTTTTATGATAATAAACAGCCAACCCAAAGGTTCCTAAATAACTCAAAAACGCATAAGCAGACCAATGATTCTTATAAGTAAAAGAGGCGAAAAAATAACGGGCATCGGGAGGAACAAATTTTCCTAAAATCAATTGTGAATTGGTAATCTTAAAAAAAGTTCCTACGACTGACAAAATCAAAATATTAAAAAAAACAGCCCACAAAACAAAACGGACACTAGCTCGATTTTTACAGCTTGTAAATGCGACAAAACCAACAAGAATTGAACTCAATAGAATCAACGCATTTTTCCACGCATCGACGGTATACAATCCGAATGGTAAGTAAGTGAAATCACTTTTATATTCATAAAAACTTTCAAAAGCTCCATGAACCTCATTGAATTGAAAAAAGTTCAATCCAATCCAGACAATTGCAAAAAGGATAATAAAGGAGGACAATATTAGAGGATTAAAAAAGGAGGCCCGATCAGAAAAACAATCAGAAACAAGAAAAATCAAAGCAAAAACAAGAAAAAAGATCGCAAAAATAAAAAAAGAAGGATGATGCCCAGCCATAAACCAACTAGATATAAAAATAACAGCGATTAAAAAGATTGGCTTAAAATTGTTTGCAAATGTCATCCTGTGATACTCTTAAAAAAAATATTATTAGTCTATTCTCAATATAAATTTATGTTGCACATTTCATGTTTTTTGTCATATTCGGCAATTGTTAAATAACAATCCCTAAATATGTTAGCCTCTATATTTTACACATCTTCTAAAAGACTACTATTTTTGTATACTGTGCACATGGTTTTGTTTAGCTCCATAACCTTTGGCTTGGTTGAAGGAAAATACGGTAAAATCGGATTGGGTGCAAACAACTCTCTAAGTTATGATTCTAATATTTTTTCTAGTGAACTCAATGAATCAGACATCGTTCAAAAAACTACTCCCTCGATAACTTACAGTAAAAAGTTAGGGATTGTTGTCGCTACTGCATCTGCAGGAATTGCCGTCACAAGATATGTGGATCATCCAGATCAAGATGCATATGATCCGCAAACAAATTTTGATCTTGATTTGTCCGGACTCAGTGATCGGATTGGCTTTATGAAAAGCGGTGGAGGCAAACTCAAGTTTGATGTCTTTTTTGATGTAGGTCAAAATACGAGCACAAATGTGATTGAGCAGGACATTGTAAGCACAACGAATTACGATGCAGGATTTGATATTAGATATGACTACAGTCCAAAGTTTGGATTCGGTAGTAAACTTTCTTATGGATTCAGTATGAGCGATGGAAACGCTTCCTACTCCGATTTAAGTAATTGGTCATTAACTGGAAGGGCTTTTTACATTTATTCTCAAAAACTCGAGTTTTACTCAGATTATGAATACAAGCCTATCAGTGGTAGTGGAGGTCAAACCAATTTTATAGACTCCGCGACGCATGCATACAAGGTAGGTATGAGTGGTAATGTTTTCACAAAAATTAAAGGCGACCTTTATATTGGATACAGTTTTAAAGAATTTGATTCCTCCAGCATCTCTTCAGACAGTGCAATTACATTCGGCGGGGCATTGACTTGGAAAATGAACCCTAAGAGATCCCTCCGACTTTCTTTGAATCGCGGTTTTTCAGCTTCTGCGCAAAATCAATCCCTTCTCACTTCTAATCTAGCTTTAGCTTTGAATCATCGATTTGACAACAAAACAAGTGGTCTTATATCAGCAAATTATAGTACTACGGAGTATACAGGTTCCGATTCTAGAGAATCTAAAACTATGGGATTGGGTGCCACTTTGACTAGAAATTTTAACGCCAATATATTGGTTGGTCTGAACTACGATTATTCAAAAACAATCAACGACTCCAGCGAAGATTTTGATCGCCACCTTGCGACTCTTGATTTCAATGTTACTTATTAATAAAGTGATAAATAATCTTGCATTGACTCTGTTATTTTTTGTTTTTCCGATCTCTTTGCTAGCTAATTATACAGATGATCTATCTCTCGATCAGGAAATATACAGACTATCTGTCAAGGATAGATTAGAAATTTCCATTTTTGGAGAGCCGGATCTTGCTGCTGTCAGTGAGATTGATCGCAAGGGCCTAGCCCGCTTTAAATTGATTGATGACATTTATCTTAAAGGTCTAACTACAAGAGAGGCGGAAGAGCTGTTAGAAAATGAGTACTTCAAACAAAGATACTTAAAAAAGCCTCAAATCTCTATCAATGTAATTAAATACGTCAAACGCGAAGTGATGATACTTGGACAAGTAGTGAACTCAGGTCCTTTTGAGTTTCCAGACGGTTCTAAAAAGATTGGCATTGTAGAGTTGATTTCAAGAATTGGAGGTTTTACTGGAATTGCCCAAGAAAACAAAGTGAAAGTGACTCGCTATGTAGAAGAGTCTGGAAAAAGCATGCAAAGAAAATTTACTGTCAACGTCGAACAACTGATGTCCGGTTACAGTTCAGATGGAAACGGTCAGAAACGGTTTTGGATCTACCCGAATGATATTGTATTTGTTCCAGAATCATTATTTTAAAACCCAATGTCTGATTTAAATACCGGTTTCGAAAATCTAGAAAACAACAACGCAAGCAGCAATCGTTTGAAAGGGATTGCTGATTATCTCTTAATCATCAGAGATCGTTGGCTTATAGGGATTGCTCTCGCTCTTCCGATTGCATTTTTGTATGCTTATGTTAAGCTTGGTGAGCCAGAAATGTATCAAGCTCGGTCTTCTTTAATACTGGAACCAGGTCAGTCAATCATTAATATGCAAAAAGTCGTTCGAGATGATTACTCTGCAGCAATTTTAGGGATACATCTTGAAAAAATGCGAAGTAGAATTCTTAGAGAGAATGTCATAGCTCACATTGAGAAAAATCCAACCAAGAAAAAAGAGATAATTGCTCCTTTTATTAAGGACCTCGACCCAGCTACTCCACAGCCCAATGTAGGCACGGTGGTTGCTTGGAGTGGTTACAATGTTTCTTTAGGAGGTCAGGGTGCGCCCCTCATCCTGATATACGCTTCGAGTAGATCTGGAAAAGCCGCGGCAATCATAACGAATACAGTTATGGAGGAGTACTTAAAACTGCTTTCGGTACGTAGTTCCTCTACCTACGACTCCGCGATAGCATTCCTCGAGGATCAGCGAGAGGACATGGAAATGAAAGAACTTGAAGTAGATCGATCCCTGAAAGACTTTCGAAGAAAATATAATATAACCTCGATGGAAGGTAACAGAGAATTCCTATCCAACAGGATGTCCGCTCTCACTGGAGCTGTGACAGATGCGAGAATGACTAAAATTAATTTAGAAACAGAATACAGCCAAATTATGACATTCAAATTGTCGGGTAAGGATATTTTTGAACTCTCGACGATCTCGTCCTTTGGTAACATTGAGGAACACCGAACCAAGCTGCTTGAACTCACCGGAGAACACAGCCGACTTCGTGAAAGATACCTAGAAAAACATCCAAAACTTATTAATAATTTACGGCGAATTGACAGCCTGAATGAACTGATTGACATTCAGGTGGAACAGGCGATCTCAGATCTTAAAAATAAAATAAAGATGGCTGAACTTCAAGAACTAGAATACAAGAATGAGCTTAGAAAAGCGGAGGATGAGAATTCTGATCTTGATGAAATGAGCATTCAATACAATGCACTTAAAAGACAACAAGTTGTCTACAATCAAACGGGCCAACAACTTTCAACAAGGCTCAATGAGGCGCGGATTACAAGTCAGTTAGAAAGTAGAAATCTCAAAGAAAATGAAAGGGCTTTGGATGGCAGTCTATTCAGTCCTGACAAGAGAAAGATCATGACGACCTCCATAGGCATTTTTATTGCAGTATTTATTGGATTGCCTTTAGCCCTAGAGCTTATTGACAATCGTGTAAAATCTCCCTGGGATGTTGAAGTTTTTCTTGGCCGAGATTTACTTGCCGGAATTCCTAGAATCTCCGATGTTAAAGAAGCGGACCGACCTCTCATTGTTGGGAATGACTTAGACGAAGGTTTGGTTGAGGCTTTCAGAAGCTTGTATAGTCGGATCCAGATGCAATCTGACATTTCTGGCTCTAAGAGCATGCTTGTAACCAGTGCGATCCCCAGTGAAGGTAAAAGTTTGCTAGCGGCCAATTTAGCATATACATTTGCCAATCATGGACGGAAAACGGTTCTTGTAGATTTTGACCTAAGGCGGCCTGGAATTCATAAATTTTGTGGATTAGAGAACGATAAGGGTCTCCTAACCTTGGTTGAAGAATACGAGCTCAATCCACTCAGTTTAGAATCCATAAATTTGGATGAAGTCATGAAAGAGGTTTTTCCTAATCTGTACATACTTCCCTCAGGAGGAAGAACCAGATCGGCTACTGAAATGCTTGAAAAACCAGCCTTTGATGCGGTTATAAATATGTTAAAAAAACATTGTGATATACTTATGCTGGATACATCCCCTATTGGACTTTTTCCGGACTCACTTGCATTGGCACAAAAGACAGACGAACTCGTTTATGTGACTCGATTCGGAAAAGTATCCAGAAAAGTCTGCAAAGAACTCCTGTCAAGTCTTGAGAATACAGGAACCAGAATTTTAGGCATTGTATTGAATGATCTACCCGAGAAAAAAGCGCACGGATACTATTATTACGGCGGTTATTATGGTTATGGATACTATCGCTATAAATACTACAACAAATACTATGGCGGGAGCGATGAGGAAGAGGATTTTCATGAGCGTCTAAAAGAAAAACAAATTCTCGCTATGGAAAAGGAACCGGGCAGTCGTTTTAAGTCTGATTCAAAAGATGAGACATCTTAGCTCTGTAAGCGAAATTATGTCGCAAAGATCTAGAATGTAGTTCTTTTCTTTCGTGTATTACTTTTTCTAAAATATTGTTAATCAATTATTTTCTAAAAAAATTATATAGGCACTTATTTTGCATAATTTGTAGAATGAACATAGATCCAAACAAATTTACAGAAATGGCCATTGTAGCAATTAACAATGGTTCTAATTTCGCTAAAGAATCCAAAAATTACGAAATCGAAACGCTTCATTTACTTAGGTCCTTACTGACCCTACCAAAACCAAATATTATAGATTCTACCTTAGAGGGAATTGGAATCCCAGTTCATGCAATTCTTCTAAGTCTTGACAAAGAGCTGAACAAACTGCCTAAAATTTCTGTTCTCACAAATTCAAGCAGTGAATTTATTTCACAAGCACTCAATAAAACGCTAGAGTTAGCCAGCACTAAGGCAAAAGAATTTCAAGACGAATACATCAGCACAGAACACCTCTTACTCGCTTTAGTCGAAGTTTCTAAGCCTACAGGCCTAAAGCAATTATTCAGCAGTTACTCCCTTTCGCAACAAAAACTGTTGAAGAAATTAAAAGATCTTCGAGGATCTCAAAAAATTACGAACCGATCTCCTGAATCCACAATGGATGCGTTGAATAAATACGGTCGTGATTTGGTGGAACATGCCAAATCAGCCAGTATGGATCCAGTGATAGGAAGAGACTCAGAAATTAGGCGAGTCATTCGCATCCTCTCACGAAAAACAAAAAACAATCCAGTTCTAATTGGAGAACCTGGTGTTGGAAAAACAGCAATTATTGAAGGCCTCGCTCAAAGGATTTTGAAAGAGGACGTTCCAAAAAGCCTAAAAAAGAAGACGATCTTTGAATTGGATCTTGGATCTTTAATTGCTGGAGCAAAGTATCGAGGAGAATTTGAAGAACGCTTGAAAGCTGTTTTACAAGAAGTCAAAAGTGCAAACGGACAAATTATACTCTTTATCGATGAACTCCATACAATCGTAGGAACAGGAAAAGTTGAGGGTGCCATGGATGCAGGGAATTTGTTAAAGCCCATGCTAGCTAGGGGAGAACTTCATTGTATTGGAGCGACCACTTTGGATGAGTATAGAAGTTACATTGAAAAAGACGCAGCCCTTGAAAGACGATTTCAAACTGTGATAGCCCAACAACCTTCCGTTCAAGATACCATCTCCATTCTTAGAGGGTTGAAAGAACGATTCGAACTTCATCATGGGGTTCAAATCCGTGACAACGCACTGGTCCATGCAGCCGTCTTATCAGATCGATACATTTCTGATCGTTTCCTGCCTGATAAAGCAATTGATTTGGTGGACGAAGCTTGTTCAATGATAAGAATGGAACTTGACAGTCTTCCTTCAGAGTTAGATGAGTTGAATCGAAAAATCCTTCAACTTGAGATTGAAGAAACCGCTCTTGAGAGAGAATCAGACACTCTCAGCCTCAACAGGCTTCAAAAACTAAGAAAAGAACTTATAGAATTTAGACAACAAGCCCTAAATTTTACAACAACTTGGGAAATGGAACAAGCACGACTCGAGGAAGGGAGATTCATTCGTAAAGAGATAGAAAAATCAAAAATGGATATGGAAGTCGCTGAGAGGTCTTACAATTTAAAAAAAGTTGCCGAAATCAAACATGGGATTCTACCAAAATTAGAAAAAAATCTACTCCATTTCGAATTATCCGATACCTCGAATCAGTTTTTAAAAGAAAAGGTCTCTTGTGATGAGATTGCTGAAATTGTATCGATGTGGGCAGGAATCCCTGTCTCCAATATTTTAGAAGAGGAAAGGGAAAAACTCCTTAGATTGGAACCTATTTTAAGCAAAAGAGTGATTGGTCAAGAGAATGCAATAAAATCCACAACTGAAGCAATTATAAGAGCTAGGGCAGGAATACAAGATCCCCAAAAGCCAATTGGGAGTTTTATTTTCTTAGGCCCAACTGGAGTTGGAAAAACAGAACTCGCAAAAACTCTGGCTTCGACTTTATTTGACTCCGAAAAAAGTTTGATTCGAATAGATATGTCTGAGTATATGGAGAAACATTCTATTTCAAGGCTTATAGGAGCACCGCCAGGATATATTGGATACAATGAAGGGGGCCAATTAACAGAGGCAGTTCGAAGAAAACCTTATTCTGTAATTCTTTTTGATGAAATTGAAAAAGCTCACCCTGATGTATTCAATCTTCTCCTACAAGTTCTGGACGATGGGAGAATTACAGATTCTCAAGGGAGATTGATCGACTTTAAAAATACCATTCTTATAATAACCTCTAATATTGGAAGCCGAACCATCCAAGAATCAACTCATGACCTCGATGCCTTTGATGCAGTAAAAAATTCTGTTTTAGTTGAACTTAGAAATTATTTTAGGCCAGAATTTTTGAATCGTTTGGATGAGATTATTCTATTTAAGCCACTCAGTTTGGATGAAACGAGTAAGATTGTAGATTTAATCTTACAAGATTTGAATAAAAGGCTCTTGGATCGAAGGATAAAAATTAAAATAAATCAAGAAACCAAGAAATGGATTGCAGAAAAAGGATACGACCCAAATTTTGGAGCTAGACCCCTCAAAAGATTCATTCAAAAAACAATTGAAACGACGATTGCTAAAAAAATAATTCAACAGGAAGTAAGCGAGGAGGATCAAATTTTGATCTCTCTAGTCGAAAACAAATTAGACTTCATCACAGAAAAAGCTGGATTCAACAGCGACTAAAAATGAAGGGTCTTGCTCACTCCATTTTTTCTATGTTTCTCTTTTTTTCAATTGGTTGCTGGAAAAGTGAGGATGTAAAATTACAGGAAAGAACCCTTGAATTGACTCGGCAATTTGAGATTGATGCTTTTAAAGGTTCTTCCACCTTGTTCCCTTTAATAGATCGAATTCATCCTTTACCCCATTTTTTAAGAACGAAATGGCAAATATTACACAAAAGAAAGGATTATACGCCTCACACACCCAGTCAAAAAGAAATTGCAAAAATCCTATCCAACGCAGAAAAATTCCCAAAAAAGATACAAGAGATTCTTCAGAAAAAAGTTTTGGGTATTTATTTGATGAATAATCTTATGGAAAATGCGATTTTAGATTTTATCCCCATGCCCGAAAACAAAAAGCTGTACTATTTACTTTTAGACAGTTCCACTTTTAAAATGAACTTGAGTGAGGGAATCAGCAGTAAATTAAATTCTATCTTCAAAGAAAGCGCAAATCACTCCATTGAATTCAAAACTTCTCAAGAATGTGATTTCATTTTATTCGTTTTACTGAACAAATTATTTCAAATTCTCGACCAAGAGGAAAACCAAATTTCACCTAAAGATAAACAAACTATACTCGATCCTAATAGATTTCTGGAGACTCCATTTACTAAGGGCGTTTGGTTGTCACGAAAAAAACCTGCGCCACTCTTTGATTTTCCAAACCGAAATAAGCTCTCTTTTTATAGTTTAGAAAAAAAGAATCTACTTGAAATTCAAGTGGCTCCAGTACTTTTCAAAGCCCTAAAGAAAACCCCATTTCCATCTTTATCTGCATCCATTTCATCGACTGAAGACTTTTCTGAAAGTATGACCTATTTTCATTTGCAAAAAAAACTCGGAATCCAATGTGAAATTCTGATACGTGAAGGAGAGTCTATGATTGCAAATTTTAATCCCTTAACATTGAATTATTCTTCTCGGTTTTTACCAATTCAATCAATTTATAACAACCCTTAACATCCATTTATGAAAATTGTTCTAGCTTACTCAGGAGGTCTCGATACCTCCGTTTTAGTATCTTGGTTAAAAAAGAAATATTCTGCTGAAATCATCACTTTTGCTGCTGATGTTGGGCAAGAAGAAGAACTAGAGGGGCTAGAAGAAAAAGCAAGAGCAACGGGAGCTTCCAAGCATTACACTTTGGACTTAGTGGATGAATTTGCAGCTGATTTTATTTATCCAATGATTCGGGCAAATGCGATTTATGAGGGACAATATTTTCTAGGCACCTCTATCGCCAGACCCCTTATCGGCAAGGCACATATTGATATCGTGAGAAAGGAATCGGCGGACGCGGTTTCCCATGGAGCCACTGGCAAAGGCAATGACCAAGTTCGTTTCGAACTTGCTTATGCTGCATTGGCTCCAGATATTAGGATTATATCCCCATGGAGAATGAAGGAATTTAGAAATGAATTTCCCGGCCGAAAGGAGATGATCCAATACTGTGCTGAAAATAATATAAATGTAGAGGCAAGTGCTAGTAAACCCTATTCAATGGATAGAAATCTGCTTCATATCTCTTATGAAGCAGGAATTTTAGAGGATCCTTGGTTTGATCCTACAACTTCAGACAACAAGTCTATGTTTAAGTTGACACAAGATCCAGAAGAGGCCCCAGATCAAGCAGAATACATTGAATTACATTTTGAACAGGGAGATTGTGTAGCTATTAACAATAGAAGAATGGTTCCATCTGCTGTCTTAAAATCTCTCAACAAAATCGCTGGAAAACATGGTATAGGAAGAGTGGATCTCGTAGAAAATCGTTTTGTAGGTATGAAGAGTCGCGGCGTTTATGAGACTCCGGGCGGCACCATTTTGGTCCATGCTCACAGGCAAATAGAATCACTTGCCATGGACCGTGAATTGATGCATCTAAGAGACAGTCTAATCCCTAAATATGCAGAATTAATATACAATGGTTTTTGGTTCGCACCAGAAAGAGAAGCTCTGCAAGCTCTAATTGATAACAGCCAACGATCGATCACGGGAACGGTTCGATTAAAACTCTATAAAGGCAATGTCATCACTGTGGGTCGCAAGTCCGACTATTCAATGTATGATGAGGAGATCGCCTCGATGGAGGGAGTGAAAAGCGATTATGATCCAGACGATGCCACTGGTTTTATCAAGCTTCAAGGCCTCCGATTGAGATCCAGATATTTAAAACAAGGCAATCCTCTAAAATCTTAGACAATGGTTGAATGGGTATTTCAAATTCATCAACCTTAAATAGAAATTTACCCTTTTAGTTTTTTGAGTTCTGATACAACCTCTTCAATGACTGAAGTCCAATCACGAGGTTTATTTTGCCTAAAAAGCCTTGTATTTGGATACCACAATGAATCCTTCCTTTTTAAACCCCATCTCCAATCTGGATTAAAACACAAGAGTGTCCAACAAGGAATCCCTAAGAAACCTGCAAGGTGGGCAGTAGAAGTACAAACAGTAATCACGAGATCCAATTGTTCCATCAATATGGCTGAATCATGAAAATCTTTTATATGAGGGGCGAGTGAGTGAATTCGCTTTTCCAGTTTATTATTTTTAATATCGATTTCTCTATTTCCAATTTGTAGAGAATAAAAAAGGATTCCTTTTTGTTGGAACAAATAATCCATTTCTACCAAATTCATAGAACGATTGGCATCATTGACTTGGATTGGGTTTCCCGCCCAAACAATTCCAACTTTCAGTCCATTTCCCTCCTGTTGAGGAAGTGAAATTTTTCTTGATAAGTCTAATTGAATAGGAGTTGTAGACGGAACATTTTTAGAGTTTGTCTTTAAGCAATATGGCAAACTCATCAACGGACAATAAACATCATAAGACGGGATTGTGTTTCCTTTTATAACCCACTCGTCGACGGACTCCTGCAAAGAAACTAATGGAAGTAAAGACTCCTGAACTTCAACGATCACTTTTTTTACACCTACTTTCTTCAATTGTGGAATGAACCTAAGAAACTGTAAGACATCTCCAAAGCCTTGCTCCGATGCTATAAAGAGGATTTTATCAAAGATCTCTTCCCCCTCCCATTTTTTAGAATTCAAATGGTCTAGAGAGGAAGTAAAACCTTCGCATTTAAAACGCCATTCATATTCTTTAAATCCTTCCAAATAATCTTCTCTTTGCAATTTCAGAAATGCGTAACTGCTATGAACCTCAGGATTCTTAGGGTTTAAATTCAAAGCAAGCTGAAGGTTTGACTCAGCCGCAACTAAATCTAATTGCTCATGATAAACTAGGGATAAACCTCGTAGTGCATCTACATTGATTGGATCTATCAATAGAACTTTCTTATAAGCGGATATCGACTGATCGAACTCCATCAATTTAAAATACGCGGAACCCAAGCTTTTTAAAACAAGGATCGATTGAGACACACACAGCCCCTTTTTAAGAACCTCAACCGCTTCTTCAAATCGCTTAGAATCAATATAAAAGATTCCTAGATTCAAAAATGGCTCCAATGATTCAGTATAATTGGCGCAGGCATCTAAAAGCAACTTTTCAGCTTGAACCCAATCGCCGGTATTTTTTAAACAACCACTTAAATTGATTAAAACTTCCAGGCTCTTATTGCCTGCTTCTAATTCCTCTGTGTAACATAGAATTGCATTTTCAAAATCCTCCTCTCTCTGATATAGGTTTGCTAATAATATTTTTAGCTTGGATGAGTCGTTCTTGTTCAAATATTCAATGATTAAATGAATCGATTGAGATCTCAAAGAATCTTTCTCCAACAATAGACCTAAATTATTACAAGCATCTTCATAATCAGGTTTCAAAGTTAAAGCTTTTAGGTAAGAACGTTTTGCTTCTTCCATTTTGTTCATTCGACTACAAGCAAGCCCAATATGGTAGTAAGCGGATGCAGAATTTTTGTCCAGTTTTGCTAATTTACGAAATAAAGGAAGTGCTTCTTTTGGTTTACCACTATCTAAATAAACGGCACCTAAGTTTAAAAGGACTTCTGTTTGATTTTCTTCCAAACGAAATATTTTTTTGAAACATTTGACAGCCAAATCTAAATTTCCGTTAGATCGATACAATTTACCCAATGAGATTTGGTAATCAATCCTTTTAGGATTTATGGAGGAAGCCTGTTTAACAAGTTCAATCGCTCTATCTAAAAGCCCTAGTTGTTGCGCTAAAATACCCAGAAAATGAAGAGCTTCACTATTCCTAGGATTCGTTCTAAGGACTGCATTGTATAATTTCTCTGCATGATTCAAATCTCCATTCTGGTGAAAGCTGAGTGCCTGTTTCAATAGTAAATGTTCGCTCATATTAATTTTTAAATTATCCAATCAACCGATCCATGCCAATCGAGAATTTACTCTTTTTAATTGTTTTCTCTTTGTACTTCGATAATCTTTATAATGTTGATATCTACTCCTTAAATTATACAAAATTTACCTATGTCATTACTTATTCTTAATGGTTCAATCGTCAATGAAGGCAGAATTAAACCAATGGACTTGTATATCAAAAATGGCCGCATTGAAAGGATTGATCCTGACTTATCTCACATGTCCGTTCAAAACACAATTGATGCAACAGGAATGAAAATCCTTCCAGGTTTGATTGATGATCAAGTTCACTTTCGTGAACCAGGTATGACCCAAAAAGCAAACATCTACACGGAATCGAGAGCAGCAGTCGCTGGCGGAATTACGACCTTCATGGAGATGCCCAATACGAACCCTCAATCAACCACAATCGAAAAATTAGAAAATAAATTTTCAATTGCCTCCAAAAATTCATTAGCAAACTACTCTTTCTACCTAGGAGCTACGGTTGATAATTTAGACCAAATTAAAAAATTGAACCCCAAAACCGCTTGTGGCATAAAAATTTTCATGGGATCGTCTACTGGTAACATGCTAGTAGATGCACCCGATGTTTTAGAGCAGATTTACCGAAATGCTCCTTCAATTATTGCTACCCACTGCGAAGATACCCCGACTATTCTGGTAAACGAATTTAAGTACAAGGAGCGATACGGAGAAAATATTCCATTTACCAGACACCCTATGATTCGAAGCGAAGAAGCTTGCTATAAATCAAGTTCTATGGCGGTTGAATTGGCCAAAAAAACAGGAGCTCAACTTCATATTTTACACATCACAACAAAAAAAGAACTGGAGCTTTTTACTTCTTCATCCTTAGAAGGCAAACAAATCACTGCCGAAGCCTGTGTCCATCATCTCTACTTGAATGACAATCACTACAAAGACAAAGGAGCCCTTATCAAGTGCAATCCTTCTGTCAAAACTGAAATGGACCAGCAGGCATTAATCTCTGCCGTTCTCGACAATCAGATTGATATTATTGCCACCGACCATGCCCCTCACCTTTGGGAAGAAAAGCAAAACACCTACTTTTATGCTCCCTCTGGACTTCCTCTCATTCAACACTCACTGTTGATGCTTTTAGAGTTTTATCACAAACAAATTTTTGATCTCGCTTTGATTGCTCAAAAAACAAGTCATGCTGTCGCTGATCGATTCAAAATTATTGATCGAGGCTATATTAGAGAAGGCTATTGGGCTGATTTAGTAATTGTTGATTGTAGAAAACCAACAATTATTAATAAAAATGATATCCTATACAAATGCGGATGGTCTCCATTCGAAGGGGAAACCTTTAGATCTTCAATTGATACCACAATTGTTTCTGGAGAAATCTGTTACAAAAATGGAAAAATATGCAGTGATCAAGTAGGCAAACGCATTGGAATCAATAGATAAATGTCTCGTTCCATTTTATATCCACAAGATGAAAAAGTTTTTTTGGTTCAGATTTTAAAAATCTTCTGAAATCCATCTCAATTTTACTTCCGATTAACTAATAAAACCAAAAATTATGTTCGAACTCACCGATCCCCTCTATGGATTGCCACAAGATCAAGTCAATACCATACTCAATCATTCTGGCCTCAACGGTTTTTTTGCTAGACAATATGACTGTGAAAAAGAAGGTCACATAATTAGCATAGAGGGAAGCATTGAAAACGAGGAGACCAAAACTTTCGCAGATTTTACAATAAAAATCTATGGAACCGGTCATTTGATATGCACCCGATCCGAAAGAACCGAATTCAGTGTAGATGAAGAAACCCTCGCTCAAACCCAAGAAACATTCATTCATGAAGCTGAAATTAAAAATAAAGACAACCAGCAAGTTGCCGAAGTTACTATTAGTAACACCGAAGGTGAGATAAAAGAACAGTATACCTTATCCAATGGAGACAGAATTAATTAGTTCATTAGCTGGAGCTCCTTTTTTATGCCAAAAGCTTTAATTTTAGAACCGAACATCGATCTGCTTACATGTATGGCCGATGCTCTTGAAAATGAGGGCTTTAAAGTCTCAGGATCTACCACAAGCACTCAAGGCTTGGACATTGCTAGAATTTTACGTCCTGATATTATCATTTTGGATTACAAATTAGCAGAAGAAGACAATTACAGACTGCTCTCCATTTTAAACAATGACCAATCCACCGCAGCTGCCAGAGTAATTGTTAATACAGACAAAAAAACTAATTACCAGAATGATGTAAAAAATGAAGAGATTATAAAACTTTTAGAGGGTAAAATAAATCGCGCAGACAAAAAATATCAAATCTACATTGATGCAGTGAGAGCGATCTGGGCTGACAAAATTATCAACGAAGAGGAAGAAACATTTTTGATTAACAAAGCAATCTTGTTAGAAATCTCTCAAATGGAGTGCAACTTGATTGAAAATGCAATTATTGGTTTCCCAAAAGAACTTGCAACCGGTTTGGAAAATGGTGCACATGCATATATTTTAAAGCCCTCCCCGAAAGATCTTGGAACCTTTAAAACGATCATACACGCTCAAATTGCCAAAAAAAAAGAACTCCAAGGAGTCGAAGAAACGGTTCAAAGACTGATTGAGATTTTAGATTGTAGCATAGATATTGTGGCTGTAACGGATATAAAATTAGAAAATCTTTTTTATTTAAATCAACAGGGACGGGACCTCCTTCATATTAACGGTCCCAAAGAAATTCAATTTCAAGGATTTCAGGAATGTAAAGAAGCTCAAGAAACCATGAATTCATTAAGAAAATGTTTTCCAGCATGGACCATTAAGCTTCTGAAAGATGAAGGAATCCCTATTGCGATTAAGTTAGGTTCTTGGAAAGGTGAAACGGCCTTAATTACTCAAGATGGCAGGGAAATTCCCACTTCACAGTTGATACAAGTTCACAAGAATTCCAAAGGGAATGTTGGATATATTTCAACGATCATACGGGACATAACTGAAATTAAAAAAAAGACCGAAGAGCTCAGTATTAAAGAACAAGAATTGAGAGAAACAAACCAACGTTTCAACAAACTTGCAGCCAATGTTCCCGGGGTAATTTTTCAAATGTCCCGCCTAAATAAATCTCCGATTTTATTTCCTTATATGAGTCCGGCTTGTAAGGGATTTTTCGGCCATTCATTTGAGGAAATTGAAGAAAATCCAAATTTGTTCCTATCTTTGATTCACCCAGAAGATGCTGAAAATTTTTATAAATCAATGGAAGTCTCTTCTAAACTGAAAAGACCTTGGTTCTGGGAAGGAAGAATGCAAATCAAAGACCAAACGATTTGGCTTAATTGTCTTGCTCGTCCTGAGGAATTAGGCGATGGCTCTATTTTATGGGATGGAATATTGACAGATTCAACCGCAAGGAAAACTGCTGAGAAAGAACGAGACTTCATGGAGATTCAACTACGACATGGTCAAAAACTAGAGTCCATTGGTCAACTCGCCGCAGGGGTTGCTCATGAAATCAATACGCCAGTTCAATATGTTGGAGATAATATACGTTTTATTGGAGATTATTTTAAAGATCTCGGAGAACTGATCAATAAATTGCTGTTGCTCCACAAATCTTGTTTGTCCAATAAAAAAGATGAAAAATTAATTTCAAATATAGATAAATTTATTGGTAACTTGGATTTAGACTTTTTATTAGAAGAGATACCGCTCGCTATAAAACAATCCTTAGAGGGGGTTTCCAGTGTTTCCAAGATTGTCCAGTCAATGAAAGACTTTTCTCACCCAGGGACCGCTAAGAAAATTCACATAGATTTAAACAACATAATAGCCAGCACAATTACAGTTTCTCGTAATGAATGGAAATATGTCGCAGAAATGGAAAAAAACTTTGATCTGAGTTTACCTCCTGTATGGTGTCTACCTGACGAATTCAACCAAGCAATGTTAAACCTAATCCTCAATGCTTGTCATGCAATCCAAGACAAGGAGGGTGAAAATTCATCTAAGCTTGGTAAAATTGCCATAAAAACGTACCACAACAAAAGCTATGCTTTTGTTGAAATCTCTGACAGCGGAATTGGAATTAAGAAAGAGATTCATAATAAAATTTTTGATCCATTCTTTACTACAAAAAAAGTAGGAAAGGGAACGGGCCAAGGCCTAGCAATTGCTCACTCTGTAATTAAAGATAAACATGATGGGACCATTGAATTTAAGAGTGATTTCGGACAAGGAACTACATTTATTATAAAGATTCCAATTGATCCCCTAGAAAAAACGAGTAATAATTGACTTACCTTATGAAAAAAAAGCGCATTATATTTGTCGATGATGAGACACTAGTTCTTCAAGGGCTAAGGAGAATGCTTCGCAAAATGAGTTCTCACTGGGAAATGGTATTTGCAGAAGACGGAAAACATGCATTGGAAGAAATGGCTAAAGAGCCTTTCGATGTCATTGTATCTGATATGAGAATGCCTGATATGAATGGTGCTCAACTTCTACAAAAAGTGATGGAACTCTATCCTCAAACAATTCGCTTTATACTTTCCGGTCATGCAGATCAATTGATGGTTCTTAATTGCTTGGATTCAACCCATCAATACATTGCGAAACCATGCGACCCGAAAACACTTCAAGAGAAAATCATTAGGGCTACTTCTCATGAGGAGTTTATGGCTAACAAGGGTTTAAAAAATCTAGTTTCTCAACTTGGAGAATTGCCTACTTTACCTTCACTTTATAGAGAAATTGTTCAAGCACTGAAGGAACCGGATGTAGACACTGCCAAGATTGGGCAAATTATCCAGAAAGACTTGGGCATGACTGCTAAAATCCTAAAAGTCGCAAATTCTGGATACTTTGGACTTGCTCAACAAGTATCTAATCCTGTAGACGCTGTTTCTTATTTAGGCGTAGACAATGTGAAGTCTATTGTTTTCACGATTCATGCGTTTTCTGCGATTAAAGAGTTCAAGCTCGATGGCGTTCCTCTAGAGACTTTTTTTCATGAATGCCTTTGTATTGCTGGAGTCGCTCGAGCTTTAGCCGTAAACGAAAAAATAGAAAAAGAGTTGATCGAAGATTCTTTTATTGCAGGTATGCTTTGCCGAGCCGGTAAATTAATTCTTGCATGTAGTTTACCCCAAGAATATTCAAGAGTGGATGACTTAGTAAAGAATCATTCCTACACCGTTCTCGAAGCTGAGCGGGAAGTTTTCAATGCCGATCATGCTCAAGTAGGAGGCTATTTATTAAATTTATGGGGATTGCCTACGACCGTGGTCGAGGCGGTTATATATCATGAAAATCCCTCATTAAGTATCCCTACTGACTTTCAACCACTCGCCGCAATTCATTTAGCAAGAGCGCTTTTGTCTGAAAATAAAACCTCTAAAATGACAGATACCCTAAGGTTGGACATTGAATATTTTGATCGCCTAGGTTTGGCTGAAAAAGTGGAAGAATGGCGCCAGTTAGTTCAATCCATCGAGAATCCCTACTCTGACTTTTCAATCATAGGTCAGATGATATAAAATTTCAGTTCTCAAAATTGTTTCTAGAACTCATCTGCATTGGACACTAATGAAAGTTCGACTTTCACATCGGGTCTTTGGTTCAATTCTTCAACAAATTCTTCGACACTGAAATCTGCTACAACGAAATCCTCGTACACAAAAGTGGGGACTTTAGTTTGTCCGCTGATTGTAACCATCCGATCCATAGCAACATGGCTATTGCTCACATCCTTAAGGTCGACCTCTAAACCCTGCTCGCCAAAATACGAGATAGCAGATACGCACCAAGGGCAACCATTTTTAACATACAATATTGGTTTGTTTTTCATAAGTAAATTCTACTTATTCTAATAAACCAATCCAGTAAAATAGTCAACGAGCACCGTTAAATTTGGAATAATTTATCAAATGATTTAAATAAAAAATAAGGGCGAATCTATAGATATATATTTTTTAAATTTCATTTTAATTTATATTGCGTTTACAACAAAAAATGTTTTTGATTTGTCTATGAGTCAGCATAAAAGTTTCAAATCTACAGGAGGAAGTATTTTCAACGTTCGGAATGTTCTTAAACGTTTCGAAAGAGTCGATTTACTTAAAAAGAGGGGTGAATGGAAAGAAGGCGATCGAGTTGTAGGCCTCAAAAAAACTTTACCAGACTCCTAAATAATTTTTAATTTCTTTTACAAGCCTTCTTTTAGAAGGCTTTTTTTTTACCTGATTTAGTTGTAATCCATATCAAAAGAATCCGATTTTGCTATTTAAATGCCAAAATTATTAATTACGAGTATCGCTGATAAAATCCCTCACTTAAAAGCAGCCGAATTAGCCATTCGAAATTCTCAATATTTTACAGATCTAATACCTTCTGATTGCGACGAAAATTGTATAGCGGCCCATATAAATAAAAATTTTTGGAAAACCCAACCCATTCAAAATTTATCTCCCACGGAATTTATAAAAGAATGTGAAAGAAAAGAGATCCGAGCAATTATTCCCACTCGATCCGGGGAATTAGATTATTTTGCATCCAACCTTGATGTCTTCGCTGCTAACAATATTCATATTTTATGCTCTAACAAACAAGCCATTCATTATTTTACTAACAAGACTGTCTTTTTTGAGAAAGCAAAACAGCAATTTCAACCCAACATGATTCCCGTCCTAAAAAGAGAATCATTGAACGATTCCTATTCTCGTTTTGTAGTCAAAGAAGAATGCGGTTGCGGATCTATGGACTTGAAACTTGACCTAAGTGCTGAAGAGGCTTTGATACAAAGCAAAGAGCTGCTAAAACCGATTTTTCAACCCTATATACAGGGAAGAGAATTCAGTGCTGATAGCTATGTTGATAAAAAAGGCACTTGCTTAGGAACCGTCTTGAGGTGGAGAAATCTTGTGAGAAACGGAGAATCGCAAATCACTCAGATTTTCCGTCATAAAAAAATTGAAGAGTGGATTTCACGATTTTTAGAAGAACATCACCTTTATGGACATGCCGTCACTCAAGGTTTGATCCAAGACAATGGCACCTTTTCGATTATTGAAACCAATCCAAGAATCGGAGGTGCCTCCACTGCAAGTATAGAGGCCGGCTTAGATTCATTTTCTTGGTTCCTTCTCGAAGCCTCTGGTAAAACCCTCCAATTGGATCGAAGGAACTTAAAGATTAAAGAACTGACTATGACAAGATATAAGAAAGATACTTTTTCCTGATGCTGGATCGTTGGCACTTAGAAAATACCAGTCAAGGTGCAAAATCCTGTATTATCCTGGGCGAGGCTCCAGAATTATTAGTTAAACATGAACTAGAAAAGTATTCTCAAGTTCTCTGGCTGATTGACAATGATTTCCAGTGTTCTTTCACAAATATCCAAACCTTTTGCCTAAAAGATTTAGACTCAGAGGATTTCAAAGAATCTCTTCAACTCTTTATTGCTAAAGACTATCACTCAATCCCTGATACCAAGTCTTACAAGTCTTTAAATCCTATTTGGAATCAGGTTCTAGAAACAATAAATCTCAATTTTGAGTGCTCCAAAAGTGCACGCCGAACAAGATCCGAGGATGGCCTTTTACGTCAAATAAATATCTTCCAAAATTTGCCTGATTACTTGATTTCAAAAATCGACGATCGTTGGAAAAATTCATTAGAAAAAACTCTCTCTGTAGTTGTCGGTGCAGGCCCCTCTTTAGACCTAACACTCCCTATTTTAAAAAAATGGAAAATTCCTTTCAATTTAATTGCAACCGATAGTTCTATCAGGGCATTGAATCATTTCGATCTTAAGCCTGATTTTGTCCTCTCAATTGATCCAAACAAATGCGTCCAATCCTGCGCTGACTATGATTTTAATGATGGCATTCTGATCGCTTGTAATACAACTCACAAATCGTGGTTAGAAAGATGGAAAAATAATACCATGATGATTTCGGGTCCTATTATTTTTGAGGATTGGCTTGAAAAAAATGGGATAGAAAAAGCTGAAGTTCAGGCAATAAACAACGTTGGGCTTTCTTCAATTTCATTTGCAAATTTCCTAGGATGTGAAGTTTTAATGCTTATTGGAATGGATTTAGCCTCTGGCTTGGATCATAGCAGGTATGCAGTAGTCACCCAAAGAGATCAAAATCTAATTCCTTATGGGACCAAGCAATATGAGATTCCTGGTAATTTTAATAAAAAAGTCAAAACCACTTTTATATCCGATTGGAAAGATACTTCTAATTTTTGCAAACAAATCGCAGAAAAGCTTCAAATTATCAATTTAAATGACAGGGGAGCAGTCTTGGAGGGTGCTCTGTTGATTCATCCATCTTCAGCCATGGAATTAGAAGAAACGCTCTCTAATTTTATAGAACAAAAAACAAATCCATTAGATTTAATAAATCGCTATCAATCCAAACCGCAAAATTTAGACTTTATTTTTGAAAAGATATTTAAAGCAATCGACCGGGCATGGTTCTATATTGAAAATAATTCACAACAAGAAGAAAGTTTTGAATCCAAACAATATGATTGTATCCGTAAAATTATGACAGATTCAGACCTTCCCTCTATCATGGGAGATTATTCTTTTGCAGTTATGCCATTACTCATTTCCAATGAAATGCCATCAAAAGAAATCTTAGAAACAATAATCAATAATCTAAAAATGCTTCTTTGGAAACTTGAAGATGCTTTAATCCAACTTCCTGTTTCTAACAAGTTAATGGCCCAATTCCTGACCGAAAACCTTATAAATTCAAGCGAGATTTAGCATAAATATCTTAATTACAAATGACGATGGCATTTCAAGCCCCCTATTTGGGTGGTTAATCGAGTTATTATCAAAGACAGCGAATGTTTTCGTAGTAGCTCCTCAAAAAGAGCAAAGCTGGGTTGGGGGTAAAATACAATCGAAAGTTCAAGTCAAAAATTCAAAACTTTTCCCGGTTTGCGGGTGTTGGATTGTTAAAAATGGAACTCCTATTAGCTGTGTCGATATTGCCCTCAAAAATCTACTCCCCATTCAACCTGACTTAGTAATCTCAGGCCCTAATATCGGAGCAAATACTTCTTGGCAATGTATTCTTAGTTCTGGAACATTCGCCGGTGCTTTTCATGCTCATTCATTAGGGATTCCAGCAATTGCAATTTCTCAATCAATGGAATTAGATTGTTTTAATCAATTAAAGAATTCTTCCAAGTTAAAGAAAGAAACCATTTCTAAGCTGCAACAAAACCTTTCATTCATCCATAAACTCACAAAAAATTATTTAGAGGACAGCACAGAGAAAATGATAAATATCAACCTCCCCTACCGTGTCACTCCCTCATCTCCTATAACCAAAACAAGGCCTGCATTGTTTAAAAAATATTCACTTTATAAGAAGACAACTAATTCAATAAACCCTATTAAGTTTTCTCCCTGTGGCGATGAAGATAAAAAGACTCAAACAGATCGCTCCGCCTTAAAATTAGGAAATATCAGTATAAGTGAATTTTCTATTCATTATTTTTAACTTTTTTTCAATATTCCCTTTACAATAATCCTTATTTCGTCTTTTCTTACGTACTTTAAATTTTAAACAGTTATGGGAAATCTTAAGAAGAAAAGAATATTAAAAATGAATAAACACAAACGTAGAAAACGTTTGCGTGCCAACCGTCATAAAAAGCGTCCAGCTTGATGGAACTCTTCATTTATACCTGATTGTTCATTCAATAGGATTTCACCAAACAACACTTTTTGTGTTGTTTTTTTTTGCAATTAAAACCCTTTTAGTCGACTCCGCCGTTCCACCAGAATCCCTCAATCTGTTTTTAGGTAACTACTAAAATCTTTAACAAATTGTGAAGCAAATTAGATACACTAGCATCTTATCCTTCTTTTTGTTTTTTATAAAAGACCAAGACAACCATTTTAATTGTTGAATAACAAGAGAAGATTCTAATTGAAAACCCAGATCTATTCATCGTTAATTAAAAACGTATGTTTATTCATCGCGACAAAAAATCAGTCCAACTAAGCGTTCGTGAATTTTCTGCTTACCAAGATTACCCTTCCAATCTCAATTACAAGAGCTACAAACAAACTCACTTGAATCTTAAAAAAGGCAGGATCCTTCACCAAGAACAGCAAGAGCAATTCTCCAAAAATCTACCCACAAATTATAAGCACGAAATTCAAATCGATCAGATTTTAAAAGTAGACAATTGGGAAATCCAATTTAAAGGCAGAATTGACTCGATTTATGAAGATGAGGATACCAGAACGATACACATTATTGAAATTAAAAGCTCATCCCAAGATATCCCTAATTCTATAGATGAAATTATAAAACGGTATCCTTCCTACATTGTTCAATTGTCTATTTATCTATTACTTATTGAAAAAAAGGTTCAATACAAAAACTGGAATTCGTCAGGATATTTTCAATGGGTCGACAAAAACAGTAAAAAACAAAAAAAAATTTTCTTTGATTTAAATCCTTTAGATATTTTCAAGGAACAGTGGGAAAAATTAAAACCATTTATCGAAAATCGTTGGTGTAGAAACCAAGAACTCCGTCTAATTAAAATTAAGGAACCCTTTAATAACTGGAGATCAGGACAAAAAGAGTGCTTAGAGGCCCTTGAATCCGCCTTTTTTCAAAACCGATGTGTTTGCCTCGAAGCTCCAACTGGTTTTGGTAAAACAGGTTTAACCCTCCATTTAGCCCAAAAAGCTATCTATGCAGGAAAAGTAGATCGCATTTTATATTTGACTGGAAAAACTACGGGACAAGAGGCGGCAATGAACGCACTCAAAAGTCCCGAATCGGATGAATGCGCTCCCCGATTTATAAAAATCCAAAGCAGAGAAAGTTCTGACTCTGAGAGAACGGATTATCCAGATGATTTTTCAGAAAATTGGCAAAATTCTGGAATCATTCCCTACAAATTATTTGAAAATAACACCCTAGATTACAACCTGCTTAAAGAATGGTCTGAAAAATTCGAACTACCTAAGTATGAAATTATTAAATCTATGCTCCCGTATTCAGAAGTTTGGGTAGCCGATTACAACTATCTTTTCTCTCCTACAAGCAAACAATTTTTAGATCAAATTAAAAACTACCAAGCTGAGAATACATTTTTAATTATTGATGAAGCTCATAACCTTAGCAATCGAGTCGAACTCGCTTATTCCTCTCAAATTTCATACGGGAAGATTCAAGATCTTTTAATCGAAATCAATCGGGACAGCTTGTTTTATTTTAATTTAGAAAGTTCTTTGCAAAAACTGGTTGAATGGATCCAAAGTATCATTCACTACGAAGTTTTAAGCATTCAACATGAAAAAGATCTTCTCAGATTGTTACAATCCGTGCTCCATACTGAGCAATTTGGACAGGGCCTGATACATTTAGGAATTGACTCCCAAAACACTCTTCAGGAAATTTCAAATTTTGCTGAACTATTAGAGGACGATACAATCAAGAAATTGCTGGAATACAAAAAAGAAAACCTTTTAGTCATTCAATGCTTCGATGCCTCCAACAAAATCTACAGACAAATTAAAGACTTCTCCTATACTTTGTTTATGTCTGCAACAATCAGTCCCCAAGAAATTTTCTACAAAGAAGCTCAAATCCCCACGGACACTCCTTGGATATCAGCGCAAAGTCCCTGGCAATTGAATGCTTTCAATGTAGCTATTGATAGTCGGGTAGATACCCGTTTTAAGGCCAGACCTAATAGTATCTCTATGACTGCTGAAACGATTATTCAATCCATCGAGATCACTCAAGAAAGAGTTCTAGTATTCTTCCCCTCCTTCCAATACGCCCAAAAAACCTTACAAACCTTAAAGCAGATCCATCCCTGGTGTTCCATCGCACTGCAACCCAGATCCAAAAGAGATAAGGGTGATTTCATAGAAGATTCCATTCAGTATGCTCAAGCTATTTTTTTAATCATGGGAAGTTCATACAGTGAATCGATCGACAATCTAGGTGAATGGATAAATACCGCAATCATTGTCAGCCCATCTCTACCTGAGTTGAATCCCGTTTTAGATGCTAAAAAAGAAACTTATGGAACGGATGGGTTCTATAAAGCCTACCAAATACCAGCAATCCGAAAAATCAATCAAGCTATAGGGAGATTGGTAAGAAAACCTGGAGACAAAGCAAAAATTTTACTTCATTGCCACCGTTTTACTCAGAACGATTATTTAAAAAACCTCAGCTCTTATTGCACTCCAAATTTAATCATTAAAAATGAAATTCAATTACAAGATTGGTTGAATTCATAAGAGCTATACTTTTAGACTACCCACTGATTCCCCCTTGGAAATATCTTGCAAGCACAAGGGCATCCGTATTTCATTGAACCTTATTATTTTTAGATCTATCAAAACAATTCAGAGCCTAGAACAAAAATTGAGTAATTAGTTTGGAGTAAAATGAATCGGGTATACATCAAGACCTACGGATGTCAGATGAACGAACGAGATTCGGAAGCAGTTTCCGAAATGCTTAGGGGTCGTGGTTACTCAATTGTTCAGCACGAGGAAGATGCAGATGTAGTTCTACTCAATACTTGTAGCGTTCGAGAGCAAGCGGAACAAAAAGCAATTGGTAAGGCAGGATATTTAAAGAGACGGTTAAGAAAAAACCCCAACTTCATTCTTGGCGTCATGGGTTGTATGGCCCAGAACAGAGGGGTAGAACTTATAGATAAACTTCCGGACATTGATTTAATAATTGGAACCCAAAAGTTCCATCAAGTTCCTGACCATTTAGACAACATTTTTAAAACCCTCGAAGGCCAAGGCCCAAAACCCTCTACAATTGTAGACCTAGAAAACGAACAAGGTTCTCAAAACACAATCGTCGCCCATAACCTTGATAAAAGGAAAGTTTCAGCATTTATATCCATCATGCAAGGATGTAATATGAATTGTACTTTCTGTATCGTTCCAAAAACAAGAGGTCGTGAACGCTGTCGTCCAATCGAAAGTATTGTAGAGGAAGCCCATGAACTCGTTGAAAATGGAACCAAAGAGATCACCCTACTAGGACAAATTGTAAACAGTTACGGTCGTCGTGAAATTCCTTTTATCCAAGGGAAAAGTCCATTTGTTCAACTGCTTGAACGATTGAATGAGATAAAAGGACTGGAAAGAATTCGTTTTACATCTCCTCACCCTAGAGGATTCAAACAGGATTTAGTAGAAGCGTACCGAGATCTACCTAAGCTTTGTGAGTATATACATCTTCCTATGCAAAGTGGGTCCAGTAAAATTTTGAAAAAAATGAATCGTCCTTACAGTCGTGAACGATTCAAACAACTTGTCGGGGATCTTAGATCTGTTGTCCCAGATATGTATTTTTCAACGGACATCATTGTTGGGTTTCCTGGGGAGACGGATCAAGACTTTGAACTCACTAGAAACTTGTTTGAAGAAATCGGTTTTGAAATGGCATTTATTTTTAAATACAGCACAAGAACAGGAACCCCGGCAGCTATCCTTGAAGATCAAATCCCTAAAGAAGTGAAGGAAGAGAGGAACCAAATTCTTCTATCAATCCTAGAAAAAGCCTCCTTAAAAAGGAATCAAAATTTAATTGGGACCACTCAAGAAATTCTTGTTGAAGGTCCTGCAAGAAAAGGTGAAAACATGTTTGTAGGGAGAAATCGAGGTTTTAGAAAAGTTGTTTTTTCTGGTAGCGAAAGGTTGATTGGTGAATTAGTTCCTGTCAAAATAGAGGAAGCGTCCGTAACAACGGTTCGAGGGAGTCTCGTAATCCAATGACCCTTTTTGCATCCACTCTGATCACTGGGATGATACTTGCAATCCTTGGTTTTGCAGTGGCATTTCGATGGGAAAAGTTGTCTAAACCTCTTCAAGCTTTTCCACGTTCAAAAAATGCCGCTCTTATCACAATGACTATTGGAGGAGTATGGTTTCTGTCCCATATTTTAAAACTTGGATTTGCGGATTTTGGACAGTATAGAAATTATCTTTTCGTCGGTTTTGCTGCTCTTGGATTGGCCTCTTTTAGATACGCCCCAGACTTTTTAGCAGTTCGAGGTCTATCTATAATTATTCTTCTTTCAGGGGGTACCATTTTAGATTCCGCATACCGACAAGAACCAACGAGCCGTCTACTATTAGTTTCGATTACATATGTTTTAATAGCAATTGCTATTTGGCTGGGTTCCAACCCTTATAAAATGAGAGATTTTCTAAGTTGGATGGCCAAAAGCTCCAAAAATCGCAAAATGATTGGTTACCTATCTCTTATATATGGATTGACCTTAACCTTTATCTCCTTCACCTACTAATCAGTCGATGTTAGTAAAATCTAGGCCGGAGCGCTCGATCCTTCTAATTGTATCCGGACCAGCAGGAAGTGGTAAGACTACTTTGTGTGATGGGATGATTCGTCATTACTCACCTGAAGTGCAAAGAGTGGTTACTTGCACAACTCGTCCCCCAAGGTTGGGTGAAAAAGACGGATTCGACTATCATTTTTTAAAACAATCCACTTTTGATCTTAAATTAAAAGAAGGGGCCTTTTACGAATTTGCAAAGGTTCATAATAAATGCTACGGCACTTTAAAGTCAGAGATCCAAAATAAATTATCTGCTAATATAGATCTTTTACTCAATATAGATGTTCAAGGAACTTTAACCATTAAAGAATCTGCCAGAAACGACAGGGCTTTATCTAAGCAACTTATAACCGTGTTTGTGATGCCCCCAACTCTTGATGAACTTGAAAAAAGGCTCTATACAAGAGGGTCCGATTCTAAAGAAGAAATTCAAAGAAGACTGATTGCGGCTCAAAAAGAAATGGAATATTGGCCTCACTATGACTATTGCATTCACAGCGAGGACAAACAAAAAGATTTGGAGAACTTAACTGCCATTTACAAATCAGAGAAACAAAAAGTATTGAAGAGCTAGAAAGTCTATTTTCTCTATTAAATCTCAGTAAGCTCGAGGCATCCTTGATAAGTATAACCCAACATTTCCAGGGTAAAAAGACTGCTTTACATTTGAGGCCCCTGCTGTAAAAAGCAGAAGCCGATTAGAATAGAAATTAAAACACAACTTTGATCCCAAAAAAACTGGTTCTAGGTCGTTTGAGGAATTCCACAATTTAATCGAAAAATCAAAGACCAGACTATGGAGCTTTATATTTTGACCATACAAAAGTTGCCAAATTTGAAACTGGAACCTATATTGATAAAGATGTTTAAATCTTTAATTTTTCTTTTTTTACCTGTTTTTCTTTTTGCAGGAAACATAACCACGATTCACCTAGGTGGAGGCAATCAAATCTCAGGAGCAGTGATTAAAGAAACCGGGGACTATCTATTTATTGACATAGGCCATGATGTTTTAAAAGTCCCAAGTCATTTGATTATTCATAAATCCGAAGAACAAAAACAAAAAATAAATCCGATAGCTCACGAAATATATTTTGAAAAACCAAATGCACCCACTCTTCCACTCAATCAACTTCTTGAAATCCTAGGGCAATCTGTAGTAAAAATAACCACTCCATCTGGTCTTGGAAGTGGATTTATTATCCACGAAACAGGCTACATAATTACTAACAACCATGTAATCGCAGGAGAAACCAAGATTGCAGTTACCCTCTTCCCAAAAGACGATTCTTTAAGGAAACAATTTGATAATGTTCAAATTATGAGTTCCAGTCCAAGCATTGATTTGGCACTGCTAAAGATAAAAAACCACTCTGACTATAAATTCAAACCCCTTCCCATTGGAAGAACAGACTCCCTGAAACAAGGACAAGCTGTATTCGCAATTGGAAGTCCTCTTGGATTGGAAAGATCTGTTTCTGAGGGTATAATTAGCCTTAAAAATCGTCTCATTTATGGAAGACTATACATTCAAACAACCACCCAGATCAATCCTGGCAACTCGGGAGGCCCTTTATTCAATTCAAGAGGTGAAGTGATTGGGGTGAACAATATGAAAATAATAGCGATGGGCGCAGAGGGACTGGGATTTTCAATTCCGGCTAGAGTTTTAAAGAATTTTCTAAAAAATAGGGAAGTGTATGCTTTGGATCCAACCAACCCAAATAGTGGATTTAGATACATCAATCCTCCAAAATAAAGACTTCAACAAGCATCCATAATTTTGCTTTTGGTTTGGGTTCCATTCTTGTTTTTCTCATTAAATTCCTCAGCCTACAAGGCTGTTGTTGTCAATTAAAGTGTCATTTCTCAATTAAGAAATTCGGATTCGTGAGGCCCTGAATGCTGGGGTTGTGTATTCAATATGTACAAGTCTAGGATTGCCTTTGTTCTTGCGAAATATTCTCGTATTTTGGTCTTTAGACCGACACCCAGCGGGATCGGTTTAGCATTGAATCCCTCCAAGTATATTCCGAATTTATCTCCAATAAGGAGAGCTCGCTCATTATGAAACTCTTGAGAAACAACGATCGCATCCTTCAAGCCCCAAACCATTTTCGCACGGGCAATGGAGTCTAAAGTTCGAAAACCAGCAAAATCTAATATTAGAACTGCTTCGTCAACGCCTCGCTTGATTAGGGCCCTCTTCATTGCCAAAGGTTCATTGTATTCATAATATTTATTATCACCACTGAGTAACAAGTATTCTACCCCACCGCTAGCATATAATTGATAAGCTGCATCCATTCGCCCTTCAAAAAAAAGATTCTTTTGCCCTCTAGCAACATAAGGAGCACATCCTAAAACAATCCCAACTTTTTTGGGGATTAATTTCTCAACGGCATAGGTGGTTCTTCCGATCGATTGAACATCAAAAAAAAAGGAGACCAATACCAACAAAAGTATAAAAACCAAGAAAGTGGCAATAGATAAAAAGACAATTCTTTTCAGTATTAGAAACATAAGAAAAGACAGTGAAAGTTTTGTATTGAATGAATTTTTAAAACAAGTAGCAAAAAGTTTACCGAAAAGATTTGAAATTAATATTTAAAACTTTTACGAATCTTTTAACAACCCACACCTTTCTAACAATGAATCTGAATCCGGTTTGCGTCCCATAAAATTTTCAAACAGAGTCATTGGATCTTCCGCATTTCCACAACTCAATATCTTCTCTCGAAATTCTCTGCCAATTTCCGAATTAATAACCCCGTTCGCAGCAAATTTAGTGAACGCATCTGCATCCAGAACCTCAGCCCATTTGTAAGAATAGTAACCGGCTGCATACCCAGTGGAACTGGAAAATAAATGACCGAAACGTCTCAAAATAGAGGGAGAGGGTGTTTTCAATGGCATTTTATAATCGCTCAAAACCTCATCTATCCAAACCTCTAAATCCATTGCCTTGTCCTGAAATAAATGCATATGCAATTCTAAATCCATTTTAGAAAGATTCAATTGACGGACCGTGGCAGAGGCTGCCCGATAATTTCTCGCAGCGATCATCTTATCGAATAAATCACTTGGAATCCTTTCACCTGTAACATAATGCTTTGCAAATAAATCTAAACTGTTTCGATCCCAGCAAAAGTTTTCTAAAATCTGCGAAGGCAATTCAACGAAGTCCCAGGCAACATGAATCCCATTGAGAGATTTAACAGGCACCATACCGAAAAGATGATGAATCAAATGCCCAAATTCATGAAATACAGTTTCTACCTCTCTATGATTCAGCAATGCTGGTTTCTCTGGGGTCGGAGCCGTTAAATTACCAGTAATCAATCCAAGGTTGGGCATATGCTTTTCCTCTTCGGGCCCACCCGTGATCAAAGAATTCATCCAAGCTCCACCCCTTTTTGATTCTCGAGGATGCCAGTCGGCATAAAAAGAGCCTAGATGCTTGTCTCCATCCCTCATTTCATAAAAGCGAACCTCTGGATGCCATACCTCGGCATGTTCTCCTGAAAGCTCTTGAGTTATGGAACAGGGTTCCCCTTCAAAAGATGTGGGTCTTTCAATGATGGAAACCCCAAATAATTTCTCAGCTAAATCAAACATGCCACTTATAACAGATTCAATAGGAAAATAAGGCCTCAGCTCTTCCTCATCATAATCAAACAATTCTTTTCTTTGCTTTTCTGACCAATAAGCTACATCCCAAGGTTCTAAATTTTCTTGTGATTGAGCTAAAGTAGACGCGGAAAACTTTTCTAAGGTATCTGTTTCATGAATAAAAGACCCTTGGACTTTTTCAAAAAGATTCTCCACAAATTCAAGGGCGCACTTTCCAGTTGCAGCCATTCTTCTTTCAGTCGCTAAATCTGCAAAGTTCTTTCGACCTAAAATTTCAGCCTTTCTTTGTCGAAGCTTGAGTATTTTCCAAATTAAATCTGTATTGTCATATTCTCCGTAAAAACCAATTTGGCTAGAAGCTTCCCAGATCTTTTTTCTTAATTTGCTACTCTCTAAATAAGTCAATGCAGGCACTAATGAAGGCATTTGTAAACTAAAACGCCACTTAAAATTCTTTTCATCTCCATAATTTTTTGTCAATGCATCTTGTCTGGCGGCTTCTTTCAGAATTTCAGGCAATCCAGAAATTTCCTCTTCATCTCCGGTAACATAATCCCAAGCATTCGTTGAATCTAAAACTCGTTCCGAATACTTTTGAGTACACTGAGACAACTCCTGATTGATAGATTCAAACTCTATTTTATCTTTGGAATTTAAATGAGCTCCAGATTTTTCAAAACTGTAAAGAGTTTCCTCTAGGTGCCTTTTCTGGATTTTACTGAGAGTATCGGCCTCCTTCGTTTTGGAAAAAGAATCTATGATTTTCCATAGAGCCTCATTCAACCCTATACTTGTAAAAAAGTTAGACACCTCAGGAAGTATCTTATTATAGACCTCCCTTAAAGCATCATTATTACAAACAGAATCTAAATGCCCAACAAAACCCCATGCCTCACTGAGTTTTTTTGTAGAATTCTCCAGTGCCTCTAAAGTCGATTGGTAGGTAAGGGTCTCCATCTTTTGATTTGTAATGAAATCGATGGCAACCTTCGCGTCTGAAATTCCCTTCTTAATATCGGCTTCAATAAAATCAGGTTGCAATTGCGACCAATGAATTTCGAAGGGTTGATTTAAAAATGGATGAAGATTTTTTTGCATAATATTTCCTAGTGAATCTTGATATGAAGAAAACAGGCGATGGTTTGCTTGAGAAGCTAAGAGTCAATTGAGTTGTAAATTTTTTCGATTCTTCCTGTCCTTGTTTTTGTTTAAATCCCAATAATTTATGGTTTTAGAAGTTTTGAAGGTAGCTACACTTTCCCCTACTTGATTCCCATCAGTATCCAAGTAAGATTCTCTCCAACCTACAATTTTATAAGGGAAAAAAGGCTCAAACCAAAGACTCAATCTTCGACCTAAGTTTTTATAAGAAAGTCTGTATTCATTATAAAATGAACCTACCCCTAAAAATCTGGAATTCTGAATGAGTGAGCCTTCAGCGAGAAAAGAGTTTGTTTGCAGCTTCTGAAACCTGAGCGCAGTGATAGATGGGATTATCCCGAAAAAACCCACTGGTAAATCCTTTGGGGATAATCTAATAAGAGTCCACAAACCATTCTCAGTCCAATTCATAGGTAATTTCGATACTTGATCCCCTTCTTCTTGAAAATAAGAAAATGTATTTATAATCCAATCTTTCCGATTGTTAAATTGAGTCCAAGTATGACCACACCACTCTTGAATAGAGCCCGTAATTTTTAAAGGTTGTTCTTGATCGAGTGGGTGAAAAGTAGAAGTTAAAACAGAATAAGGATAGATTCCAGTAATAAACTTTTTAGTATGATTGAGCTTTAAAATGGGAACGAGATTTACCTTGGGTCCCGATTCGTGTTTTACCTGAAGATCCCCGAGGAAATTTTCTGTCACATACAACAATACCGAGTGACCTGAATGCTGCTCTCCATATCGGAACTGCTTTAAATCATAGGTAGAGATCTCAGCACCTTGATACCAATAAGATTCAAAATTTGAATCTATAGAACCAATCAATAAAGCTTGTCTGAAAAGAAAAACAATAAGACAAGCTTTTTTCATTTTCTACTTTGGTAATTGTGGCATCATAGGGGTTGCTGGAATTTTTGGAGCTTCGTAGTGAATCTCTATTTTTGCCCCTTTTTTTGCTTCCGCTACAAAGGTTTGGACTTTCTTATCCACTTTTTGTGCTTCTATTTGTTGATGAATTTGATCTTTGACATCATTCAACTCCATTTTTACCGGAAGATTTTTGGCGGTAACCTTGATAATATGGTATCCAAATTGAGTCTCAACAATTCCACTCACTTCACCTGGCTCTAATGCAAATGCAGCCTGCTCAAAAGCCGGAACCATTTGTCCCCTCCCAAAAGTTCCTAATGATCCTTCCTGCGGTCCACTAGGACCTGTGCTGTGCTCTTTAGCCATCGATCCAAAATCAGCGCCCTCCTTGACTTGTCTCAATACCGCATCCATTTTAACTTTTGCTTTTGTCTTGGCATCTTCTGAAGCAGGAACGCCAGCACGAGGATCTGCACCTTCCGGAGTAATCAAAATATGAGAGGCCGAAACAGACTCTTTAGTTTCAAATTGGGACGCATTTTTTTCATAAAATTCGATGATTTCAGAATCTTCAACTAGGGTTTTGTCGATCACATTTCTATTTACCCACAACTGAATAGCCATCATATCTTGATACTCCACATTCTTTGCTTCACTCGTAACATACTCAGTCATTCCTTTAATTTGATCTTCCATCATTTCATCTAGGGTCATGTTGTTGGATTGTTTGACTTGGGCTATGAGTTGCTCCCTTTGATCAACAGGCATATTTTCGATACTTTCTCTCCTCTTGCGTATACGAGATTCGAATAGCTGGATTGCCTGTTTTGCTAAGGTTTCAGAAGGAATAAATCCATCTTTCTTAGCAATTTTAAGAAGGATCAATTGCTCCATTTGATTGTCAATGGCCCGTTCGACAAATTGATTCATATATTGAGGTGGCAAACTGTTGATAGTCATACCTTGCTGGGTAAACTGTGCGGTCATCTGTTGGATTGCAGCTATTACCTCCGCTTTTTTTATCTCTACTCCATCTACAGTGGCTACAATCTCAGGAATAGATCCAAAAGGGTCTATAGAGACATTTTCTTGAGTTTCAGGGTTAGGTGCCAATGATTGAGGTGAATCTTGACCCCATAACAAAGGTGCAAAACTCATTGCAAAAGTGAATAAAATTATTTTCATATTTCCTTTATTTTTCAAATCCATTTGGATTTTTCGACTGCCAATTCCAAGAATCCGCACACATTTGTTTAATATCTCTCTCTGCTTTCCATCCAAGTTCTTGTTCCGCAAATGAGGGATCCGCGTAACATGCTTTTGCATCACCGGGACGACGAGCAACAATTTCTCGGTTGATTTTAGCATTGGTAGCTGTTTCAAAAGCTTCAATGACCTCTAATACAGAATTACCCATTCCTGTTCCTAAATTGTAGGTCACAAGTCCTGGTTTTTTTTCAATTTTCTCAAGAGCCTTCAAGTGGCCAATTGCAAGATCCACAACATGGATATAATCTCGAACTGCAGTGCCGTCTTTTGTGTCATAATCGCCTCCAAATACACAAAGTTTTTCTCTTTTACCGACAGCAACTTGAGTTATGAAGGGCATCAAATTATTAGGGATGCCATTAGGATCCTCTCCTATCGTTCCACTTTCATGAGCCCCTACGGGGTTGAAATAACGGAGCAAGGCTATATTCCAATCCTTGTCAGAAGCATGAAGATCCCTCAAAATATCCTCCATCATTAATTTTGTTCTACCGTAGGGGTTGGTTCCAGACAGAGGAGAATCTTCAGTGATCGGAACGACCTCTGGATCTCCGTAAACGGTTGCAGAGGAGCTAAAAACAATATCTTTAACTCCAAATTCAACCATCACCTCGCAAAGAGAAAGGGTTCCGGTAATATTGTTGGAATAATACATCAAGGGCTTTTCTACAGATTCACCAACCGCTTTAAAAGCGGCAAAGTGAATCACCGCTTCGATCTTGTGTTCTGTAAAAATTTTTCTTAGCCATCCCTTATCGAGAATATCCCCTTCGAAAAATTCGGGGGTCTTGTTTGTGATAGCCTCTATCTTATCTAATACAATTTTGCTGCTGTTTGATAGGTTGTCTACAATCACAACTTCATGATTTGCATTCAATAGTTCTACAACCGTGTGACTACCAATGTAACCAGCGCCTCCAGTGACAAGTATTTTCATATTTTTATAGTTTCGTATCTGTTAAGTAGGGAAGCAAATAAGAATGAAGATTTGAAAAGATTTCTAAAAATGAAGGCTTGCACTGAAATTAAGCAAGTGTCCCATTTTTCTATTTACTTTTTGTTCTAAATCAGAAGAAGAAATTGTATATCCAGCCGAAAGGTTGAATAAATCTCCATTTTTATACTTAAAATGAAGTCCAGCATTTGCCAAATCCGAATCTTCTCCAGAATCTAAATCTTCGTAATTTAAAACCGCTAAATTGGTTCCTACAAATAGGAGCTCATTCAAAGCATAATCCACCTCTATTCGGGTGGAAACTTTTTCCATGTTTTGTCCTTCCGGGCCTGTTGCATATTTTTTTGAAATTGAGCTCCCAATTTGAGTTGTTTCATTCACTTGATAACGAACTGCCGAGGCAGCAGTGATGCGATTGTCCAAAATCCCTCTTTCAATTTCTCGGTGTTGAACACCGAAACTCATCAATGCCTGCAAAGAAGAAGTCAAGTCCCCATCCACACCCAAATGGATGGAATCTTCTTCTAACAATTCCTTATTGGACTGAAAGAAAGATTTTTCATACTCAACCCCAATGTTTAGAGTGGAAGATAAATTATGATTCAAAGAGAGTGGAAGTGAAAAAGAATTTAGATCCGAGTAACTAGCATTGTTCAGTCTATTTTTATCCAATCCTCGAAATCCAAGACCTAAATGGCTCGTTTTAGAAATTTTCATAATCCCCCGAATTTCAGCATTCAAAATAGGACTTTGATAGAAAAGACTGTCTTTAGAAATCGTTGAAAATGAATAACTCAAGGAAAATTTTCCTGAGGGATAAAATATTTTGAAAGCAGAATATCCAAGATTTTCTGAATAAAAATCCTCATCAACCATTCTCGGGAAGGAATGGTCCGTTTGATCCAAATTAGCGTCATAAAAATGTCCAATAGAATTCAAAGAAATGCCCCTATCAAAATTTTTCAAAGACGTTGCACGCTCTCCTCTATGAAAATCCTCGGGTTGATCTACACCTAAAAAAGGGCTATTATTGTGATTGTATCGCAAATGAAGGGAAGCCTTTGCTGGATTATTAATAATCATTACCAAGACCAAAATCATGCATATTTTTAAATTCATAGTAGGATGCGTAGACTAATCTAAATTGAATTGGACTTCAAGTAAGGAAATTCTTAAAAAGCAATTTTTTGAATCGACTGATTTCCACTCTCATCATGAGCCTCGATTAAGATTGATTTATCTATGTTTGAATTTGAAAAATCAACATTCACCTCAAATTCTTCCTCTTTAGAATCAAATAGATTATCAGATGGAAACGCCCTATAAATTCGATCGCCTCCCACCTTGTATGCAACTCCGTGAACATTAGACATTTCATCTTTCACAAGAAGTTGGATGGAGAGAACATCCTCCTGCACATCTTGAGAGACCACCTTAATTTCAGGTGCCTTGGTATCAATGGGAAATGGGAAACTAGTTTTATTTACTGAAAGTTCCATCCCCTTTGGGTTGCTCGGAGCGTCAGAGGTCGTAACTTTTATTTCATAATGTCCATCTTCGAATCCAAGCGTATTTGTACTAAAAACCGTTTCTTTAAGCTTATCCTGCAATGTAATCCAAGATTTATCTCCAACTTTCCGTATCTGAATTTTATGCTCTAGAATATCTTTATTAGAATCTGAGACCTTCCAACCAACAGTGACTGCATTGCGAGCTGATTCTAGGATTAACTTTGGAGGAGGAGTTTTTGCATTTAAATACTTCATTGGATCTGGATTACTTATTAAATTATCATAACTCAGATTGACCTTCTTCAATTCGTTCTTAAGGAGAGAAAAACCAACAGGCAATATGTTTATGTTTCTAATCTCTGGTCTTTGATTTTCATGATGAAAATAAAAATCAATCTTCCTAACAGAAAGATCCAAAACTTCCATTCCTAGCTTGTATTGCAAAAAACGACCGCTTGGGCTTTGAACATTCAAATTTTCACTAGTTTGCTTCCAATTAGACCAAGTTTTGTCGGGCTTAGGACTGTTTCCAGTTCGAGTTTCAATTTTCAAATTAGAACGACTTTCTGGAGATAAGGTCACTGGATCCACTTTCCCCCAAAATGCATTATGCTTCGCATCCATAACTTGAGATGTAAATTGAGTTTTTTCTGACTCATTCATAGAAACTTGATAAAGATTGGAAGGATTGGATGTGATAATTAAAAACTTATCTGCTTCTCCATGTATCGGATGAATATCAGTAATTTGACCTCCTTTAGTCATGGTTTGTATCAATGCCCAATCTCCTTCTCGGTCAAGAGAATACAGCCTTCCCTCTTGTCCCGTGCCTAATAACCACTGATCTTCAGAATTCGGATAAACTGAGAAAATTGAGGTATTGTAAGGAGCCCATAAATTTTTCACGAAGCCCTCCTGATTCATTAAATAGACTTTTGAATAAATCGGAATTGAACTAGATTTTGAAGAACTACTTGTAGTGGGCGAACTCTTGGAAGAGCCACTTTTCGGAACCGTTTTTTTAGAAAATGTAGAGAATAAAATTTCTCCACTATCCATAGTGACTATTTGAGAAATTTCTTTGTCATTCGTTGAATATAAAATTTCGGCTTTATCCTGACCTGTAATCCGAAACAAATATCCTTTAGGACCACTACCAGTTATTAAATTCCCATCCGCATCAAAAGCCATTTTATACAAATGAGTGTGACCAGAATCAAACCAGAGCTCTGCATCGCTGTCTTTTTCATAATTGGAGGGTAATTTATATATTTTACCACCGTTTCCAACTGCAACATACAAGTTTCCAGCAGGATCCAAAAGTAAATCCCATATATAAGTTTCCGAGGGATTAAAATAAATCTCAGCTCTCCCTCCTCCAGGTGGGATTCGATAGACCTTTCCGTTCGGGGAAGTGCCCGCATAAATATACCCTTCATCATCAACGGCGAGCGCCCTTGAAAGAATTTCATCAGGATTAAAAATAACCTCTGAGGAGCCTTCACCATCGATCATTAATATCTTTCCTTTATTTCCAGTTCCTAAATAAAGCTTTCCATCATCCGTGCAGATTCCTTTCCAGATAATAGGTTCATCAACTCCGGCAATCCTTTCTAATTTGGGGGCGTTTGACAAAAAACCGTTCGAGTCTAGTTGGACATTTTCTAATTTTCCTTTGACGAAATTTGAATAACCATGATGCGAAATTCTGTGTGTCCGAATCCCCCATACAAAAAAGGGAAACATACCCATAAAAAAAACAATTCTGATAAACAAAAGATTCATATTTTTTCTCATTGAACATATAATTTAAATTGATGGAGCCCTTGAAAATCGGTTGGCAATTCGATGAATCCCTCCCAAAGGGACTCAAAGGAAGTATGCTGTCCTTTCTGAGCTATATTAGGAGAGGCTAATATTTCAATCACAGAAGGTGGAAGACCCATCAGCTCTTGTCCTTGAACGCGTAAACCCTCCTGATTTCTCATAATACGAACATAAATTTTGTTGTTGGGTTTTTCTTGACCAATATAATGAAGTATGTCCTCAAAAGAGTCCCAATCATAACGGATCACACCTTGGTCCAAAGTTTTTAAATATGGAGCATCACATACTAAAAATTCAAGCGTCTCATCTTGCCAATTTAAATCAAAAGGCACCTCCAAATAATGAGAATGAACATCGCCTTCACTATCCATAGTTTGAATCTCATAACGAACCTCCTCACCGGCTTCTACAGGGCCCCCTATTCTCCGAAACTCATGCAAAACATGGGAATTCAAACCCGTAGATACCTCTAAATCTAGTTGAATCCCATTCAGTCGTGGAAAAGTAAAAGGATTGTTCATTATTTTAGTAATATGTTGGAAATATTGAACCAGTGCTTTGAAGGCAGCCTCTGGGCTTCCACCATATTTAGTAAATTTAATTTCGGGATAATCTTTGAAATTGATATTAAAGGTCATTTTATAATGTTGCTCCAACTCTTTTTCCAAAGAACTATTCATAACCTGAAGCATCCCAATCGAGGATAAAAGAGGAGTCATCGATTTGTCCTCATACAAATTCCCTGAATATGTTTTTTTATGTCCATTGTGGTCCAGATTTATAGTGACTGGTATTCTGTAAACCAATCGCCCCACTTCTCCAGCGATTGCAGTCAATCGATCTTGATAGATGCTACCCACTACTTTTCCAACACTGGATAATTTAAAAGATTTAGACAAAGACTGAATTGTAGTAATAATCCTTGCACCAGCCATAGGAATATCCGCTGCACCCCTTCGGAAATAAGAATGCCCAAACCCTAGCAAGCGATCTTCCTGCCTCCAAGTAACCGTTCCCACTCCAGTAAAACTAAAATCTCCATCCATCAAAACTCCAGCAACTGGATATCCAGGTTCTAATAAATAATCCTGTCTTTCAGAAATTTCCCCCAAAGAAGAATTTCCTGATGCGCTTTGCGGGACAATGGATACCCCAGCTGCATCGATCTCTTCTTGGAACATTTTCAATGTTTGTTCTGAAATTCCACCTGAAAACAGAGTCATCTTTTGGTTGTTGGAATAATACTTGTTCGATTTCAGTAGATTTTTCAACTGTTGAGCATCTCCTTTTAAAATTTCTAGAGGAATTGGAGCCCGAACTTCTTGGTAAGTCGAGTCCTTGGGAAATCTTTGAGCATGAGGTTCGAAACGATGCAATAATTCCAACATTTGAGCGATTGGCGTTACACCAATGATCGCCTGATTTTTTGGCCACATATAACCGTACGCATAGGCTCCAGCAAGTTTCCCATCAATATAAACAGGACTCCCACTCATCCCAGCTACAGGTCCGCTCTCACGATTCAGATCATCCAAAGCTTCACAAATAATAACAGGCTGACCAGGACCTGCAAAATTATCCACAATCCCTAAAACTTTTAGAGGAAATGTAGAAAGTTCAACTCCTCTTACAACAGTCTGCCAGACCCCTTCATCCCCGATGTTAATTTCCTCTAGTGAAATGATCTCCTCTGGGTTGAATAATGAATCGTCTGCATCAAGATGAGAGGTCAACAAAACAAAGAAACAGAAATAAAATCTTAGAAACATAGGGATAATGAAACTTTAGCGCCGAATGGATTGAACAATTGATAAGTATTCATTGAACTTTAAAAAAAGCTAGACTTTTTTTGGGATCTATTAGAATACCAACTCTATTTTTCAATTACAAGTGCCTAGAGAATCACTAATAGATCGAATCTTTTAAAAAAAGAGCCCTCGACACAAGGAAAAGTGTGGATAAACAAGTGAAATTAGAACTTAAATGCTCATTTTGCAGACTAATAATTAGAATTTGATGGAAGTTCGTAAAGAATTTAAATCAATTCTTAAAAAAACGCGCAATAAAAGCCAAAATGCTAAGGAAGGTCTATTTTAAATGAAATAATATTCTGGCATAAAGGTCTAGACTATAGAAGAATGTTCGGATTAATACATAAATTTAAAAGACTTTAATATTAAGATTTTGATATGGAAAATGTAATCATACTAGGAACTGGATGCGCTGGATTGACCTCTGCAATTTATACTGCAAGAGCTAACTTAAATCCTTTGGTAATTGAGGGTTCACAGCCTGGGGGTCAATTGACTACTACTTCAGAGGTTGAAAACTTTCCAGGGTTTCCTGAGGGCATTGATGGATTTATGCTCATGGATAATGTTAGAAAACAAGCTAAAAAATTTGGCACTCGTTTTGTGAATGACACCATTACAAGTGTTGATTTTTCTGGACCAATTAAGATTCTTAAATCTGCTAACAAAACCTACGAAGCGAAAACAATCATCATTTCGACTGGAGCCTCCCCTAAACTTTTAGGTGTTCCTGGTGAAATGGAAATGTTTGGGGGCAAAGGCGTTACAACTTGTGCAACCTGTGATGGTGCCTTCTACAGAGATATGGATGTGGTGGTTGTTGGAGGCGGAGACTCTGCAGCTGAAGAGGCTTTATTTTTAACCAGATTTTGTTCTAAAGTGACTCTTATTCATAGAAGGGATCAACTTCGAGCATCTAAAATAATGGCTGACAGAGCAACCAACCACGAAAAAATTGAGATGTGTTGGGACTCAGGAGTGGAATCAATAAACCCAGATGATAATGGCAATGCTAAAAGTATTACGGTTAAAAACCTTAAAACTGGAGTCATGAAAGAGATTCCCTGCAAGGGAGCTTTTATTGCAATTGGTCATCAACCAAACACAAAATCGGTTCAAGGGGTTTTGAAACTCGATGACAATGGTTATATTGTTCCAGAGGCAAACAGCATGGTGAAAACTTCAATTGGGGGTGTCTATTCTGCTGGCGACTGCGCAGACCATGTCTACCGTCAAGCCATAACAGCAGCTGGAATGGGTTGCCAAGCAGCGATTGAGGTTGAGAGGTGGCTTGCAGAACACGAATAACTGCTCCTTGATTTACTAAACTTGTCTGATTGAATATTTTATCACTCAATAAATTTGACTTAAAGTTCTGTTATATTCTTAGGACTTTACTTAAATTTATGGAGTTGTTCTTTGATTCTCTAAAATTTTAAAAGTTAATTTGAAATTTCTATTGTGAACCACTTTTATCTAAATCTTAAACCAACAATTATTAATTAAAACCAAAGACACTCGATTAAAATGAGTGCCTGAATCCTTATTTTACCATGATTCTTACAAAGCAATTATTGAATCAACCGTATTTCTGTTCGTCTACTTTTTCTTCAAATAATTGACTCACAAATACAAATCTGAACTCTTTATGGTGTAGACACTGTTCGCAATTTTTTGTTTTGCAGATACTTTCCCAACTACAACTAAGCTCTTCAAAATTGCAATTGTTAAACTCAAGCCGATAAAACTCGAAGAATTCAGTAGCCGTTTGTCTCACAGCCAGACAAATCTTGGACATTAACTCGATTCGTATTTGCTCCAAATACATAGACCTTTCAATGTCTCTTAAGACATTACAGAGAGCAAAATAGGTAGCAATAATGCCAGAAGGATTGTTTTCACTGTCAATCCAATTTCTCAATTGATCCAATTCCCATGCCCAATTGTGAGAGTCTTTCGCAAGGCTGGCTTTAAGCAAAAGAATAGGATCTTCACTTTTTTTAGCATCCATAGTGCGAAACAATCTTTTCATAGTAATGATAGTATCTACTTACGGGTAAAATTTCTACCCACTGAAGTATAATTAAAAACCAAAGAGGGATAAACTTTATCTAATACTTAATTCATAATTAGGCTCTAACAAATGGATTGGTATTTTTCTCTTTTTCCACGTTTGTCTCTGGCCCGTGACCAGCAAAAACTTTTGTTTCTCCAGGCAATGTGTAAATCTGCTCCTGAATCGATCTTTCTAATATTTCTAAATCACCGCCGGGAAGATCATAACGCCCAATTCCTCCCGAAAAAAGAGCATCTCCAACAAAAGCTATTTTCTCTTGAGCTATGTAGAACATAATATTACCTGGACAATGGCCTGGAACATGCCGAACCTCAATCTCGAATCCTAGAAGATTGATTTCTTGCCCTTGTTCCAACCAGTTGTGGATCTGGACCGGTTTTAAATCCAAGCCCGGCAACATAAATGAGGATTGAATCATTGGATCATTAAATAAGATTGTATCTGCACGATGACCATAAGTGGTCACGCCTTTTTCAACAAAAGCAGCCCCATCTGCCATGTGATCCCAATGGCCATGTGTAAAAAGAAGATCGCTAACCCCTACCTTATCTTTTTCCAAATCCGAGAATATAATCTTTGCAGAATCCGCTGGAGCATCCACAACGATTGCATTGTAATCTTGAATAATCGCAAATGCGTTTGTTCCAATCGGGCCCAATTCATATTTTCTTAATTCCATTAGCTATTTTTATGATCGATAGGATTCTGTCGCAAGAAATTAAAACAACAATAAACCTGAAAAATTTGGCCATTTATTTCGGACAATGCATTAGAGAATGAGAGTTTTGATGAGGGATTCGGCCTTATTATGTCCATCTACTAACCGTGCCCATCAGAAGTTTATAAAATAGATAAGAAATTTTTTTGTTTCAATAAAGAGTGACTAGAAAAGTTCTATTTGAGGATCCTTATAATTATAAAATAGTGAATCTTATGGATGACTTTAAATTATTCATCTCATTTCAATACGGTTTTAAATCAGGATGAATGAAGTCGGGCAATCTAACTTTAACTTTTGCTCCAATCAAAGCAGATAAATTATAGACACCATAGAAAGCTCTATTTACATAAATCGCATCTGCATCTCCTCTTGTGGTAGTAACCTTGTCTAAATCTTTGTCTTTTAGTGCTTTTTCACTAAAAGCGTAAATGGACTTTGCATAATCCTTATCCCCAAAATCAAATTCTTCCGACTGATAAGGTTTGGACAACAATTCGACAGATTGGCGATAAAAATGGATTAGTTTATTTTTTGTATGTTCTTCATCATCCACCTTTAGTAACTCTAAATCTGTTAAAATACTTTCAAAATCTAAGGAATTTTGAACTCTTACTAAGTCTAACAAAGAAAAATATTTTTTATAAAAATCATCTCCTACAGATTTAACACAGCCAAAGTCGATGACCCATAGTTGATCCTCATAAATTATAAAGTTCCCAGGATGAGGATCTGCGTGGAATTGTTTTAGGGTATGAATTTGAAAGTGATAAAAATCCCAAAGTGCTTGACCGATCTTATTACGGATCGCCTGATCAGGGTTTTGTTTTATAAATTTATCTAAAGTCAATCCCTCCACCCAATCCATTACAATAATTTTATCGCTGGATAAATCAGGATAGTAATTTGGAAAGTAAGTATCTTTGAGGTTTCGAGACTCATTTGCTAACCGAATTGAACGCTCTAGTTCCAACTCATAATTACATTCCTCTAAAAGTCGCTCTTCCACTTCATTGATGTATGGAGATAGAAGATCCTCCTTCAATCCAAGTAATGAGGTAGCAAAAGGCTTCAACAAATTAAGATCAGACTTTAGACTACTAGATACTCCAGGATATTGTATTTTAACTGCATACTCTTTCTTACCGATACGAGCCTTGTGAACTTGTCCTATTGAAGCAGCTGCACAAGCCTTAGAAGAAAAGTGATCAAAAATTTGAGTCGGGGTCTTTCCAAACTCTCGTCGAAAAGTTTGAACAACCAAAGGATAACTCAATGCAGGAGCAGAATAATAACTTTTTTGAAACTCCTGAACATAAGCACTGGGCATAATATTCTGGTCGATTGATAGCATCTGAGCAATTTTCAAAGGACCTCCTTTTAATTTACTGAAGGTTTTAAAAGTTTCCTCGGCATTCAATTTGTCCAATGTATTTCTATCAGAAACTCCTGTGAGTGCTTTTTTTACTTTATACTTTGCAATATTGATCCCAATTTTTGCCCCAGATTGTGCTAAATTTACAGCTCTTGTGATTTTATGTTTTGGGATGGAAACTTGCTCTTTCATGTCCGACTTTTAATCAAAAATCGAAACAAATCGAATACGCTTTCAAAAACTTGAGATTGAACTGTGTCAAAGAATGTGTTCACCACTTTTTCTATCAAGATATCTGTGTCCTCAAATTTTGAAGAGCTATCGTTTAGATTGTAATCAATCAAATACCAATGAACAAGGCACAGTAAATTTGGATAAAACTTGTGGATGCCCATTCTATCAACTATTTCTTCATTCTGAACACCTTCACGAATTCTTTCCTCAACCCAATTTGTGAAAACACTGGAAAACTTTTTTAAAGATTTGGGATATCGAAATAAATGAGACAGCTCATTTTTTGGGAATCGAGGAAATGCTAATAAAAATTTAGATCTATGATTCAATGAGATTGTAAAAAATGTATAACAGTAGGCCAAAACTTTTTGGCGGGTTGAAAAATTCCGATACTCTTCATCAGAAGCCAATGCTTCCAAGGTTTCAGTTACAGACTTTTCCCAAAAGAAAGATTCTACGACATCAAAAGAACTGAAATGCTGATAAAATTCAACCTCCTCTATGGAAAGGTTTTTACAAAATTTGTAAACGCTTGCTGGTCTCTTACCCTCTTCTAAATAATAATCCCAATAACAATTAAACAGAGTTTCTTTATCGAAAATATCTTTTCCTTTCTCAGCCATACCTAACCTTGCACCCAAAGACCGATTGTATCAATCAATAACTTTAGGCCTGTTTGTTACAATCCTTGTAATTATCTAAATGAAGAAGGAGACCTCGCCCTTAGTTAACAATAAGAAGATACCAAATACCAAACAAAGATTCGAATTGCCAAGCAAATAAACCAGTCCAATTAAACACGGATGAAGCAATAAAAATGGATTCAAGCAAAAGATTTTATAGCGAAATAAGTCATTAAATCCTAAAATAGGAACTTTTGGTTCCGAGAAGTTTCTCACGAATCATTGCACTCGAACCTGTGAAGCTTAAAATCGAAATTCCAATCAAGAATTCGGGTTAAACTCAGAGATCTCTTACATCTATGTAAGAACCACTGGGAAACTGAAACAATTCTTTTATTTTATACCAAACGAACTCTCCAGCATCTAATGGTTTGGGCATTTGATCCGTATTTCGAGCTTTTTTTAAGATCTGAAGAGGACTGAAACGCTTGTCATTAGGAACACTGCACAGATACTCTTGCATTGGAGAGTCAATCAAACCAGGAGCTAAGGAAGTAAAGTGAGTCGATTTATTTTCCTCAGCATACAGTTTGATTAACATATTGAGAGTTGATTTTGAAAGAGAATAGGCGTTCCAACCTCGATTTCCATTGATAGAGGCACCGGAAGAAATGGCGACTACTTGCTTTATTTCCATTTTCTTCAAAAAAAGAGTATCCAATATCACTTTATTTGCCCATACATTCACATTCATCAATCGATCAATTTCATTAAGAGAAGTGTCTTTCATGTCATTAATCTCACAGATAATTCCTGAATTTAGAACGACCAAATCTAATTTCTGAGTTTCTTCCAATAAAAGATCCAATGAAGTCGGAATTTGCTCAAATTTTGACAAATCGACAGATTCAAAACGAAGTTGCCCCTTCCCTTTATGCCAATTTGGGAGGGAACGATTCATAGCAAATATTTTAGCATTCTCTTTTAAAGCAGTGGTTGCCAAGCCCATTCCCAAGCCAGAACTAATTCCCGTAATTAAGACATTCATCCCCATTAAACTAGACTTTCAAAGTGCCTCCAGCAATAATTATGTAATATTAATTAATAATAGATGAAAAAAAATTTATGTGTTTATTGTGGAAGTAAATCAGAGACCCACGCTCCCTTTCCCGAAAAAATCTTAAAAGGCGGTCATTGGCGAACAATCATATGTCCTAAATGTGAAAGCCTAGAATCCATAAGATTAGTAGATTCGGATTCAGGGAATCCTGAATCCTTTAAAGAAACCATGGTTCGACAGGACAAAAACCAACCTAAAAGAAAACTTGTTGGCAATGGATACATTGATATCATATTCTGGTTTGATCTTAAAAACGAGCCAATTGGTTTTCAATTTACAATGAGGGAAGGGGAATTCAATGAGCATGCATTTACTTGGTCTAAAGAAAAAGGATCCAATTTCAAACGGGTCTATACAAAACGACGAACATTTCTAACAAATACTCTCCAAGGCCAAGAAACTTTTCCTAAGGAAAAATACATCACAGAACTTTGTAAATACGGGTACAATTTAAAATTGAAATTCAAAGAAATCGTTTTAAAAAAAATCAAGGATGCTTGATGTGTTGTTTAAATCCGCTTAGTCCCTAAATAGACTTTTTTAACCAGCTGACTATGAAACAATTGATAAAGCACCCACAAAATCTATCTTGGCATTGGATCGCATTGTTTCGCCTCTGTTATTTTGGATTGAATCTTACAACAGATTGCATTCCAAAGCTTAAAAATAAAATTTATAAAAGGATTCTCTATTTTGATTCTTTAAAAAAGAATTCCCAATGGTCCCATTTGCTTTTTGGTTCTACCCTGTTTTTCATCTTTTTTACAATAGGTTGTCAACCGATAAGACCCGTTGATCAAGCCCTAAATGACAAAATTTTATTAATTGGAAACGGCACGGAACCCACGGACATTGATCCACACATTGTTACGGGTTTAACAGAGCATAATATATTGATCGGTCTTTTAGAAGGTCTGGTTATTCCAAATCCAGTAACACTGCAACCAGAGCCTGGGATTGCCAAAAGTTGGGACCTCTCTGACGATGGCAAGCAATACACCTTTTATCTAAGAAAAAATGCTGAATGGTCCAATGGAGAATCGGTCACTGCCAATCACTTTTCATTCAGCTTCAAAAGAATCCTCTCGCCCATGCTTGCCTCTGAATATGCGTATATGTTGTACCCTCTAAAAAATGCAGAAGCCTATCATAAAGGTAAAATAGCGGACTTCAATAAAGTGGGTGTTCAAGTGATTGACAGTCACACATTGAAACTGAACCTCTCTCAAGCGGTTCCCTATTTTCTCTCCTTGATCACCCACTTTACATGGTCTCCTGTGTACCCTCCAAATGTTCTTAAACATGGAAAAATTCATGATCGAGCCACCCACTGGACAAGAAAAAGTAAATTTGTTTCCAACGGCCCTTTTACTCTGAAAAACTGGAAAATTTGGGATCTACTTGAATTGGAAAAAAACCAAAACTATTGGGATGCCAAAAAAGTCGATCTCGAGGGCATTCGTTTCTATCCAATAGACAATCAAAATACGGAGGAAAGGGCTTTCCGGGCTGGACAGATCCATGTAACCAATACGATTCCTCCCCATAAAATTAAGAGTTATCAAGAAAAAAACAAAGAATCTCTACGAATAGATCCTGATCTTGGAGTTTATTATTACCTACTCAATACAACTATAAAACCTCTAGACGATATTAGAGTGCGCAAAGCACTTAATATGGCTATTGATAGAAAAAGTATCGTAGAAACCATTACAAAAGGAGGACAAGAGCCTGCCTTCAATTACACCCCTCCTGGGGCGGGAGGATACCAAGCACATGCTAAAATCAAAGAAGACATTTCCGAGGCAAAAAAATTATTGGCTGAAGCAGGATTTCCTGAGGGGGAAAACTTTCCATCCCTCGAATTGCTCTTCAACACTTCTGAATCCCATAAAGCAATCGCAGAGGCGATCCAAGACATGTGGAAACAAAATCTTGGAATCGATATTTCACTGATAAACAAGGATTGGAAAATATACTTAAAAGCTAGAAAAGAAAAAGACTACCAAATTGCACGCGCTTCTTGGATCGGTGACTACAACGATCCAAATACATTTTTAGATATGTGGACCAGCGATAGCGGGATCAATCACAGCGGTTGGGGAATGAAGGAATACGATCAATTAATTCAAGCAGCGACTCAAGAAAGCAACCCCAAAGAAAGATTTAAAATCTTTCAAAATGCTGAAAAAATGTTGATGGAAGAAGCCGCCTGTATTCCTATTTATTTCTACAAAAGTGTATACCTAATCCATCCAAACGTAAGCAACTGGAATGCAAATATCCTTAATTGGCATCCTTATAAACACGTTCAATTAAAGTAATCCTACTGTCATAGACCCACAATCCCTTGCGAAACTCATTAAAACCTAAGATTAAAAGTTGGAATTCTATATCTTTAAATGCACGACTCTGGCTTAAAAATCATCCAAACTTTTTGGGATATTTTAAAGACCGAACATATTCTTGGGGATGAAAAGAAGTTCAAGAAACAAACTGATATTTACAACTTTATTTTACAGGCATTTAGAGGTAAATGGTTAAAAGGGGACGATTCAATGAAACACTTACTTGATGGGAACCTCAAATAGAATCTCCAAGGATCTCTTGATCTGCTTTCCTAGCTCAATTTTATTGCCATTTTTATGTAATACTTTTCTTCCCAATGCTTTTGCTAGCTGTTTTTTTTCAAAATCAATCAACTCAACATAGGAAACGCGGTTGGAACTCGTTCCCTTTCCGGTTAAGGATTTCCAACTCTTAGGGAGACCAAACCAGGTAAACTTAATCTCCCATCCGACCACTGAATCTTCTTTCAAGGGCAGTTTTACAAAAGACGGATATCTTTTAACAAAATCAGGGACTTTACCCGTTTTTAATCGGACCACTGCCGCGGTCGGCAAGGTTGAAAAATAATCATCCAAATTTCCGATCCACTTTTTACGCCTCATCATAAAGTACTCGAGTGCATTGATTCCAATCAGATTCATTCCGTTCCAGACTCCATGCTGGTTTTTTGTTTTATACCGCATCCTATTGTAAAAAAGGTGGAATGAATCCGTTAAACGAACCCCTATTTCAAAATGGAGGTGAGCACGGCTTTTTGGAATTTTATAGCCCCCGGCAGACCGACCCATTCTACCCAAAACTGTGCCCCCTTCAATCCATTGCCCCACTTTAATATTTGGATCAATGGTCTTTAAATGTGCATAGAGAGAATAGACTTTTGGATTTGTTCGTTCATGTTCTAAAACTAAATACCTTCCATAACTGCTATTACCAGCAATTTTACTAGAATAAACAACACGACCCTCCATCGTTGCAAATATCGGATCCAACGCCTCCCCTTTCGAATCAAACTGAGTGGCCCTAATATCTATTCCCTCATGAAACTGCCTTCCATTACTTCTTACAAGTCCAAATAAGCCAGAGTAAGGCTTTTCAATTATAGTTGGCATAATAAAGGTGGGATATAAATCTCCTTTGGAAAAAGATCGATCAGGAGTCGGCCAATAAAATTCTTGAGACCAAAGAATAGGGGCAGGCAATACAAACACTGATAAAAATAAAAGTATTTTTTTTATAAAATAACAAAGATTCATTAGATAGTGATTCCCACTAAATAGGCAGAAAATTGAGATTTTCCTGATAAAATGCTTTCATTTAAATTGCTAAGAAATTTATAAATCGTTTTTACGATCTTGATTGCTTCCCATTTCTTTTTCTTGAATTTTTATGATAGACTCAGTCAATTCAGCAACCAGTTCATCCAACTCCTCATCAGGATATTCAACAAAAATGAAAATTCTTCCATTTGAGATGACACCATCAATCACCCGAACCCCGAGAGCCTGTCTGGAAACCATAAGGATCAGCCTAGAGCCTATATTATCAGCCGAAATTCCTTGAAAACGAAGCGCTCCCCGACTATTCAATTGAAATGCCAAACAATACCCCAAATCTACTTTGGCTTTGGCAACCCCTGTAATATGATTGTGACGAATTACCGGCGCAGGAAAAACTTCAAACTGACTCCGACTGATTGGAAGGGTAGCATAAGTAGGCTGACTTAATTGAACTCCCCCTCGAGATTCAATAAAGAATTCAGGCAATAACAATCCATCCTCGTCGTCTTTAGAGGATCCACATCCAGAAAATACGAGTGCCGCAATACAAGAAAATAATGAAAAAGCTAAAGAGCTTTTTGTAAAATAATAACAATTCTTCATGGTTTTAAATGTCTTCACCCTCGCTCTTATATTGGTTCAATTTATTTCGCAGAGTTCTGATGTTGATCTTTAAAGATTCAGCGGTTTTGGTTCGATTTCCATTGGTTTCTTTTAAAACCCTCAGAATATGTTCTTTCTCAAATTGGTCCAAAGTCTTCACAGAACCATCATCATTTTTGTTATCAATCAAAGAATTTTCCTGTTTGGACTCATCGATCCGATCGAAATCCTCACGGTTACTTTTCTGAGCTGTCAATTCAGAAAAACTGACACTCGACTTACCATCGTGGGGAATGTACAGCATTTCTGCAGTGATCGCTTTGCCTTCATCGGTTTGAATGACCGCCCTTTCAACTGCATTCTGAAGTTCCCGAACATTACCAGGCCATTTATAATCAAGCATTACACGAATTGCATGATCCGAAAAACCCTTAATCTTAAGATGATATTTTTTGGCAAAATGGTCTAAAAAATAATTCCCAATCAAGACAATGTCATCCCCTCGGTCTCTTAAGGCAGGAACTTCAACCGGGAATACATTGAGGCGGTAATACAAATCTTCCCTAAACTGACCGTCTTTAACCGCTTGAAATAAATCCTTATTTGTAGAAGCTAAAACTCTGACTTTGACAGAAAGCGTTTTATTTCCGCCAACACGCTCAAACTCTTTTTCTTGTAAAACTCGAAGCAACTTCACTTGAACTTGAGAGGATATTTCACCAATTTCATCCAACAAAATAGTTCCATTATTGGCCAGCTCAAATCTTCCTTCTCGTCTTTGAGTGGCTCCTGTAAAAGCTCCTTTTTCATGACCGAAAAATTCACTTTCAATTAAGTTTTCGGGGATTGCGGCGCAATTTAACTTAATAAAAGGCTTATCTACTAAGAGGCTATTTCCATAAAGTTCATTGGCAACCATTTCTTTCCCTGTTCCGTTTTCGCCAGTAATTAATACGGTTGCCTCCGTCTTTGCCACTTTATTCACCATCTGCTTGAGACGATTGATAGGTCCACTGTCTCCAATGAGATTACTATCGTTTGCTTCTTTCTGAGAATAATACTGATTGACTCGAACTTGTTGGGTGTGCTCTTCCGCTTTTTTTAACAAAACCTCGATTTGTTCAAATGAAAATGGCTTTGTAACATAATGAAAAGCTCCATTAGCCATACATTCAACAGCAGATTCAACGGAACCATAACCGGTCATCATTACAATGAGAGGAGCATCAGGGTTGTTTGCAATGTCAAGAAGCAACTCAGAACCTTCCCCATCTGGCAATCTCATATCAGCAAATATAATATCAAACTTATCTTTTGACATATATTTTCTCGCATCCTTGACTTCTTGACAGGAAGCAACCGAATACCTTTTTTGCCTCAATCGATCCTCCAAAGTTTTTCGGATAATTAAATCGTCGTCTAAGACTATAATTTTTTCAATTGCCATTTTTTCAAGCTTCTAGGTGGAAAGCACTTTTAACCCATCATGATAATTGATCCCCTATAGCTTGTAAACTCCTGTTTACAATAAATGGGGTTTCATTTGCCGCTCAAGAGCGGAACGATAAAGATCCAAATCTTTGGCATCTGATTCCGCTGGGATCTCAAAAAAATTATCAAAGGTGACTGTGATCTTCGAGAAAGGCTTGGGTATCATAAATTTATCCCAACTGTTACAAAACCAAGAATTTTCAGCCTTTGCGTATACCGGAACAATAAGAGCCCCACAATCATGAGCTAGATGAATGACTCCTTTTTTCACGACTCCTATGGGACCTCTGGGACCATCTGCAATGTGCCCGGCCATAGAGAACTTATTTAGGTTGGCTTTCATTTCATCCAATGCTTTTAAACCTCCCTTAGAAGAGGATCCACGAGCAGTGCGCCAACCGATTTTCGTAGCAATTCTGGCAATTAATTCTCCATCCTTGCTTTGACTAATCATTAAACTAGGACTGAAACGACGATATTTCTTAAAGAAAAAAGCAAAGGGAAAAAACTGCTGGTGCCAACTTAATAAAATAATCTTGCCTCCACCTTCCAAATAATCCAACCAACCTTGCTCATTTTGAAGGGAAATACGAAAAGTAGAAGAATAAATCCGAAGGATTACAAAAAGCAATAAGGAACCCGACTGGGTATTTAAGAAACCGCGATATTTGCTCACTTTAAAATTATACTAATAATTAAAGGGGCTGTGTGCAGTGAAGAGAACTAATTGAATCGTGATGAAATTAAATACAAAATTCCTTACTGTAAATCATTGTTTCAAAATGACAAATTCACCCCTTCGATCCTCTGCCATGACAGAGGCATTTCCACCTTGAGTAGATTCCTGATCGCCCTTAGAAAGAATTTCAATAGAAGAGGATGGAACTCCCAAACTTACAAGAAACTGTTGACAACTTCTTGCCCTGCGATCACCAAGTGACATATTATACTCCGTAGTTCCTCTCCAATCACAATGGCCTTCAATGATAATTTTAGTTTGGGGATTTGACTGAAGATAATCAGCAACCGCTCTTAGTTTTGGTCGCTCCGTTGCAGTTACATAAGATTGATCAAAACCAAAATTAACGGAATTGAACTGCCCTCGAATCAAATTTTCATCGCCTAAAAATGAGTTTCCTCCCCCAAAGGATCCATCCCTAGATTCTAAGCCCATTGTATTGTTAAAATTCATTGCAGAGCCATCGACAGCATTCGGGTTGATAGAATCAACCCCCCCATATAGCCCTGAATTCTGAAAATTTGATCTGTCAGAGCTCCCACTGCTGTCTCCAAGTTGACCATTAAATACAGTATCTTCCGGAGTGGGCTCAATACGCGATTCGCAACCTACAATTAAAACAGACAGGAAGGAGATGAATAGAGTTGTAAAAGCTTTCTTAACCATGATTAATTATTGTTTGTTTTTATATTTGTCAAATGATCCCCATGGGGCAAGTACGAATCTATAAAATTTAAAATATGAATATTGATTCCTCTTCGACCATTCTATTCGACAACGGTTCTCTTAGGCCTGAATCCATAATAGAATTTAGATTTTTATGTGAGAAGTTAAGTAAATTTCTCAAAAGGCCGTTATTGTGTGCGGGATTGCTTCATTCTCACAAGGTATCAGTAGAAAAACTAAACGGAGAAGCTATGCCAAAATTAGAATTTCTCCTAAAGGAACTTTTAAAAAAAGGACAAAAAAACTTCTATCTTCTCCCTTTTTTTATAGGCCCTAGCTTGGCTATTAAAGATTACCTGCCAAAAATTCTTTTATCACTAAAAAAAGATTATCCGCAAGCAACTTTTAATATATCTCCACCATTAGCGGGAGACAATTTAAGAAGTCCTGACCTAAGACTTTCCTATGCCATTTTTTGTGATGTAAAAAAAATCATTGATGAATCAAACCATAAATCATTTGGAATTCTTTTAGTAGATCACGGTTCTCCTGTAAAAGAAGTGTGCGATGTAAAAAATTCTGTAGGAAAGCAGTTACAAAATAGATTAGAAAAAGAGTTTTTTGATAGGATTATAAAAACGGAATGTTACTCTATGGAACGTAGAAATGGAGATGCTTATGCTTTCAATGAGCCTCTTTTAGATAAATGTCATACTGGCAATGCTTGCAGTCAATCTGTAGTCATTCTTGCCCCCTTGTTTTTACTACCTGGAAGACATGCTGGCAAAGGGGGAGATATTGATCAAATTTTGTCGGAATCTCTACCTTTTAATACAGAGAAAATTCAAAAAACAAAATTATTACACGCTTCCGATACAACCATCGAAATTCTTAAAGATAGACTGAATGGGTGCTTGCATTCCCCATGGATGCAAGTTTAAGATTTGTTAACACTATCATTAAAATTAATAATCATTATGAGTTTATCCGTTTTAGAGCAACTTAAAGAAATTACAACAGTAGTAGCAGACACAGGAGATTTTGCTACTATCAGACAATTCGAACCCCAAGATGCAACCACAAACCCATCGCTTATTCTCAAGGCTATTCAAAAAGATGAGTACAAAGAATTGTTCTTAAATACAATTAAAGAATACAAAGACAGTTCTAAATCGGAACATGAACAAATTGAGTTCATTATAGACAATCTTTTGATTGCGTTTGGAGTTGAAATTTTAAAATTGGTCCCCGGTAGGGTATCCACTGAAGTAGATGCTGCGCTCTCCTTCGATACTGCTAAAACAATTTCAAAAGCGAAACAACTTATAGAGATGTATGAGGCCCAAGGGATTTCCAAAGACAGAATTCTCATCAAGATCGCCTCCACTTGGGAGGGAATTAAAGCAGCTGAACAACTCCAGAAAGAGGGAATCAATTGCAACCTGACTCTTCTTTTTTCTCTATGTCAAGCAGTTGCCTGCGCTGAAGGCGGCATTCAATTGATTTCTCCATTTGTTGGTCGGATCATGGATTGGTTCAAGGCTAGCACTGGAAAATCCTACGAAGCCGCTGAAGATCCTGGAGTTGTCAGTGTTCATGCAATTTATTCCTATTACAAAAAATTTGGATACGAGACCGAGGTTATGGGTGCTAGTTTCAGAAATGTAGGTGAAATTATCGAACTTGCTGGTTGCGATCTTTTAACAATTAGCCCAGACCTTCTTGGTGAACTTCAAAGTCTAAAACAACCCTTAGTTCGAAAGTTGGATCCATCCACTGCAAAAGAATCCGATTTAGAAAAAATTGAAAATACCGAAATTGCTTTTAGATGGAATTTAAATCAGGATGCAATGGCCACCGAGAAACTCTCTCAAGGAATTCGAGTTTTCGGTCAGGATATGGACAAAGTTCGCTCAATGGTTGCCAAAGAACTTTAACTTATTTAGATCCATTTCCTAGAATCTTGTTCCATGATTGGAAAACCTTTTCTTTTGGAAGCAATCCCATGGATTAGCTCAATCAATGTGCGGATGTATTCTTTGATCGACAAACGAATACAATGACCTAGTATAAAACCAAATGTGGATTTTTTTTAAATTTGTCAGTATAAGCTTAGCGATTTCTCTAAGCTTTTCTGCAATTTTATCGGGTCAAGAAATTTCAGCTAAACTGAAGGCCATTGTAATTCACTCAAGCTCTAAGAATGTGGTCGTTGGAGGGTATGACTCGGAGGCTTACAAAGGCATAAATTTTTTGAACGTTTACCCTCCAGATCCATCTACCCTCGTAGAAAAATTAACTGCTTTCATTGACCAACCTTTTAACAAAGAGGACCTTGAAAACCTAAAGCAACAAATCATTCTTCACTACAGGGACGAGGATTATCCTGTTGTGGATGTCTTTGAGTCTCCTCAAAGCATAAGGAATGATATAATACAACTCGTTGCCCTTGAGAGTAAATTAGACAAGCTCTTAATTGAAGGGAATCAATATTTTTCCTCCGAACAAATTGAAAACTTTCTCGACTTAAAATCCGGTGAAAAAATCAACCAAAAAGATCTAAACAGCAAACTCGAACAGCTGAATAAGAATCCTTACAAAACGGTGGACATAAGCTACGAAGATGGAGAGGAAAAAGCATCTACGAATGCAATTGTAAATGTGGATGACAAAATTCCCCTTAAATATACGATTACTTTTGAAGATACTGGAAATGCCATTACAGAGGATGAGCGATTGACTGCTAGTTTTAACTGGGGAAATGTTTTTAATAAGGGTCATGTTTTGAATTATTCTTACTCGGGAGATCCGATGGCTAAGTATTTAAAATCACATAGCTTGTCCTACAGCATTAATTTTCCTTGGGGGCACGACCTATCTCTTTCTGCTAATTACGCAAGAAACGGGGCCGATTTGCCGGATCCATCTCTCAATGTTGGGGGAAAAAGCTGGGGTGGCAGTCTAAATTACACGCTCCCGTTACCCTCCATTTTTAACCTTGAAAATTATGTTCAAACATTGACTGCTGGCTATAACTTTAGCCGCAGTAATAACTTATTGGAATTCAATCAAATCCAAGTATCCAATACACTCACGGATACTTCTGAGTTTAAATTCACCTATTCTGGGAATGCGCCAGACCCATTGGGTTTCACTATCTTTTCATCGACTCTTACTTATAGTCCTGGAGGCATGACTGGTCACAATTCAGATGCAGAACTCATCACTGCAGGATCCGCAGGATCCAACTACTCCAGCTTACTTTTTAATTTGAACCGAATTACTCTATTGCCCCAAAATTGGACATGGAACGCTACTGCCCAATACCAGATGGCAAGTTCTAATTTACCAGGTGGGGGTAAAATGGGTTCAGGCGGCTTTATGACTTTACCCGGTTACGACGAACGAGAAGCGAATGGAGATCGTGGATTTATTTTTTTCACGGATCTTACCACTCCTCCAGTTTCCCTTTCCAAATTCTTTAAAAAAGAATGGGCGGATCAAATATCAGGCCGATTTTTTTGGGGGTATTCAGACATCCGAGTGAAGCAAATCAACGAATCTTCCATCAATCCAAATATTTCAATGATGAGCATAGGCTCAGGGATTCGATACAACGTCGGTCCCTTTGTAAACTTCAGATTCGACCATGGTTGGCAACTCAAAGATTCCGATACCAGTCCTCTTACCAGAAGGGCGGGGAATTCCAGAGGACATTTTTCACTGAGTGTTAGTTATTAGGATTCGCACAATACCGACTCAAATTATGTCAAAAATCCTCAAATGCTTACCAGGCATATCCATGCCGGTTACTGAAATTAATAAAAAATTATCAGAAATCTGGAAAACTGACATTGGCGAAATGGAAGAGGAGTCTCATGCTAGCCAAATGAATGTGATTCTTCATTTTGGAGTTAAAACCACTGAAGAAGAAGCCCTTGAATATTTTGAAGCTTCTATAAAATTTTCTCAGGTTTATCCTGCCAGACTGATTGTTCTTTGTCCAAGCGAGGAAAACAAGTCAGAAATGAAACTAGATGCAAAATTTTTCTTTCAATGCTATGTTGGTAGATCTCATAGAAAACGTTGCTGCTGCGAAGCCCTCATGCTTGGTTATGACCCTGATGAATCACAGTTCTTAAAAAATCAAGTTGCTGTTTGGTTACAAAGTGACCTTCCAACCTTTCATTTATTTTACAAGCTTCCAGTTAAGATTATTGAAAAAAAATATCTTAATTTTGCTAGAAATGCTAAAAAAATTGTGTATGACTCCGGTTCAGACATCCACCTGAATGAGGTCCATTGGGGTTCTGACCACAAAGCGATAGATTTAGCGCATGCACGGCTTCTTTCCATCAGACAATCCATAGGGCAATTTTTGAGTGGATACAGCCCTGAACATATAGCCGAGGATATCAATGGTATCTCCATTGATTATTCACCAGACCTTTTAGGAGAAGCTCTTGTTTTAAGTAAGTGGATTCACTCTTGCATGGAAGAATGCTCACAAGATCAAACATTCATAACAAAGAATCATCCAAAACAGGATTTATCCTTTATTTCTATAAATTTTGACTATAACAAAGACTCAAATAAACACTTTAAATGGCATTTTGACAAAAAAAAGGGATTCGCTCGAATCGATGCCAATATTGGAAAAGGACCAATCCAATACCAACACAAAACTTCTTTACTAGACCTAAATAAAGCACTCAGTGAAGCTCTATTTTTTTAAATAATATGATTACAGAATTAGGAACCATTCAAATTTTAAACCTTCAAGAAATTTTAGCTGCTATTGCATCTGAGTTATCATCCCTTGCCAACAATGTAGATTCTAAAAATAAGGTGGTCGCCTTAACAGGAGGTTCTACCCCAAAAGCTTTTTACAAATATATTGCCAAGCTAGAAGATTGTCCGACAAATTGGGAGAATCTGACTTGGACAACGAGTGATGAACGCCACGTGCCAATTCAAGATGAGGAAAGTAATTTTGGAAATGCTGAAAGAGGGATGTTAGATGCAATCGGAGTTGCGGATCATAAAAAACTACCTTGGGATACTGAGTTAAATGTGGAGGATAGCGCGTCAAAATTCAACGATCAATGGAAGAAGCTCTATGGGGATAGTCAATGTTTTGACCTCTGCTTCTTGGGAATGGGAGACGATTGTCACACCGCTTCCCTATTCCCAGGCAGTCCACTCATTGAATCTGGAATAAAAGAAAATTTTGCATCTGTCGAAGTTCCCGGAAAAGGGATGCGTTTAACAATTACCGAAGCTGGCTTTGAAAAGTGCTCTAAAATTGTAATAACCGTTACAGGAAAAGGGAAAATCAATGCTCTCCGCCAAGTGTTTCAAGAAGAAATCAATTTTAAATCTAAACCAGTCCAATTACTTAAAAAATATTCAGACAAAGTGGTTTGGTTGATTGACAACGAAGCTGCATCGGATTTGTTTGTTTCTTAAACTTTTCAATCTGACTATGTATCAATTCGATCAATCTTTAGAACTTTTTAATCGGGCCTCTAAAGTAATACCTGGTGGCATTTATGGACACGTCACTCCAGCAACTGTAATTCCAGGCGCATCTCCCTACTACGCTTCCAAGGCAGAAGGAGCCTACTACTGGGATGCTGACAATAATAAATACATTGATTTTATGTGTGGTTATGGACCCACTATTCTCGGTTACAATCATCCAGAAATTGAAGAAGCTGCAAGAGAACAAAAGTTAAAAGGTTCTGTTTTCAACCATCCAACAGATAAAATGGTTGAACTTGCTGAAGTGCTTACTGAAAGAATAAATTTTGCAGATTGGGCAGTGTTTGCAAAAAACGGATCCGACCTCACTACTTGGGCAGTCCAAGTCGCCAGAGAAACCACCGGAAATAAAGGGATACTTAAGGCCAAAGGTTCCTATCATGGAGTGGATGCTTGGTGTTCCCCTGGAAAAGGAGGTATTATTGATGAAGATTTAGCCAACGTCTATCATTTTGAATGGAACGACCTTCAAAATTTTGAAGAGGAATTCCAAAAAAACCTCCAAAATCTGGCTTGTGTTATTTTAACCCCTTATCACCATCCAGTATTTCAAGACAACCTCCTAGCCGATTCTGATTTCTTACCCAATATACAAAAAATCTGCAATAAACATGGGGTCGTTTTTATTTTAGATGATGTTCGAGCGGGTTTCCGATTGCATGAAAATGGTTCCCACGAATATTTCAATTTTCAACCTGACATCTCTGTTTACTGTAAGGCTCTTGGCAATGGCCATGCGATCTCAGCTGCGGTTGGTCGCGATCATTTAAAAGTCCCAGCAAGCAAGGTTTTTTTAACGGGATCGTATTGGAATGACGCAGTTTCTATGGCTGCTGCCATCCAATGCTTAAAGATCGTTCAAAGAGATAAAGTTCCCGATATTGTTGAAAAACTTGGCTCCCAACTTAAAGCAGGCTTAGAGAAAACCGCTCTAAAACATGGCTTTGAATTGAAAATTACAGGTCCAGTTTCTATGCCTTATCTGCGATTTAAAGACGAAGATAATCTATATAAGATCCAAGAATTTTGTAAGATTTGTATTTCAAAAGGGGCCTTCTTTCATCCTCATCACAATTGGTTTTTAAGTGCTGCCCATAAAGAAAAAGAGATTTTAGATGCAATCCAGATTGCTGATTTTGCTTTTGCAAAAATGAAACCCAATGAGTAGTTCTATTGGAGTATTATCTCCGGAATGGGATGAATACGAACTTTTAGACAGTGGAGCCGGTCAAAAACTGGAAAGATTTGGAAACTACACTTTAGTTAGAGGTGAACCCAAAGCGATTTGGGGTAAATCTTTGCCATCAACCGTTTGGAAGAACGCTGACGCAATTCATAGAGGAGAATCCCATTGGAAAATCAGGGAGAAAAATCTTAACTCCTGGCCAATGAGTTATGATCGAATTCGAATGGAAGCAAGAGTTGGAATTTCATCGAAACATTTAGGTATTTTTCCAGAGCAAGAACCTCACTGGAGATGGATGTCTAAGCAAATGAAAAAATTGGGTTCGGGCCGTCTATTAATATTATTTGGTTATACAGGAATTGCTAGTTTAGTTGGAAGCTCTTACGGATGGGAAACCACCCATGTCGATGCCTCGAAACCGTCTGTAAACTGGGCAAGAAAAAATCATTTTTTATCTGGAGATTTAGAAGGTCACATCCGATGGATTCTTGAAGATGCAAGAAACTTTATAAAACGCGAAATCCGTAGAGGCTACAAATACGATGGGATTGTCTTAGATCCCCCTGCTTTTGGTCGTGGCCCCAAAGGGGATGTTTGGAAATTAGATCGAGATTTGATGCCTCTACTAGAAGATCTGAAGAAGGTAAAATCCGATAATTTCCAATTTGCGCTTATGACATTGTATTCCATAGAAAACTCATCAATCACTGCAAAAAATTTAATTAGAGATTTGGTCGGTAAAGATATTGGAAATTTAGAAAACGGAGAATTAGCGATCACTGAATCTAATCTTAGAAAATATCAGCTTCCCCTTTCTCTCTATTCTCGCTGGCAAAAATAATCTTATCTCAAATTTGTCTGAAAATTTTTAATTTCTCTTTCTCTAAAAATTTCCAAAAGACTATGATCAACATATAAATTCAGTGATTGCATTAGTCCTCGATTGCTTGCAGTATTTAAGTAAAATTATATTTTATTAAACCATTTAGGAGTCATTGCCTGTGATTATTTCGCACACTGAATTAGAACTTTTGATAAAAGCTGAACATTCATCCCCTCATGATTTGTTGGGAATGCACCCAATAAACTTGAATGGTTCAGATTGTCTAGTCGTAAGAGTTTTCGTACAAAACACTCAGTCTTGTTCTGTTATTTTAAAAAAAGACAAAAATGAAGAAATTTTTCATTTAGAAAAGATTCATGATCTTGGTTTTTACGAAGGGATTCTTCACAAAAAAGAGGTTTTCAAATACCAACTACGCGTTGAGCTTGGAAATGGAGAAATTCGCCAATTCAGTGATCCCTATTCTTTTATACCCACCTTATCGGAAGAAGACACCTATCTTTTCAACAATGGTGAAGACCATTTTATTTACAAAAAGCAAGGTGCCCATCCCAAAACAATCCAAGGAGTTCATGGAGTTTCCATGGTGGTTTGGGCTCCTTCAGCCAAGAGAGTCTCTGTAATAGGAGACTTCAACCATTGGGATGCTAGGTTTCACCCGATGAGGATGCTAGGAACCTCTGGAGTGTGGGAGTTGTTCATCCCTGGTTTAGAGGAAGGCATGAAATACAAATATGAATTGATTGGAGGCGACAATGCAATTCATCAAAAAACCGACCCCTATGGAACCTTTTTTGAATCGCCTCCTCACAACGCATCCATTATCCAAGCTGTAGATAATTACAAATGGGAGGATCGCAATTGGATCAACAGGAGAAAAAAAGCGGATTGGAGTAAAAAACCCATTTCTGTTTATGAGATGCACATTGATTCCTGGAAAAGGAAAATTGAAGACGGCAATCGCCCTCTTTCATACAGAGAATTAGCAGTGGATTTAATCGATTATCTTTTGGATATGAATTATACCCACGTCGAATTCATGCCCATCTCAGAGTATCCATTTTTAGGATCTTGGGGGTATCAAGTTACCGGTTTCTTTGCTCCAACGCATAGATATGGAGAGCCGGATGATTTCAAATACCTTGTAGATAAACTTCATCAAAACAACATTGGGGTGATTGTTGATTGGGTACCAGGTCACTTTCCAAAAGACCGTTTTGCCTTAGCGCAATTTGACGGAACCCATTTATACGAACACTCCGATCCAAAGCAAGGTGAGCACCAAGATTGGGGAACTCTGATATTCAACTACAGTCGCCATGAGGTGAAGGGGTTTCTAATTGCAAGTGCACTTGCTTGGTTTGACCGTTATCACATTGATGGTTTAAGAGTAGATGCGGTTGCCTCGATGCTATATCTTGATTATTCCAGAGAAGAGGGACAGTGGATTCCGAATCAATATGGTGGAAACGAAAATTTGGAGGCGATGGAGTTTATGCGTGAAGCGAATAATCTTGTTCACGAATATTTCCCTGGTTCTTTGATGATCGCGGAAGAGTCTACTTCTTGGGGAGGGGTCTCTAAACCTGTTTCTCAGGGAGGACTTGGCTTTGACTTTAAATGGAATATGGGTTGGATGAATGACACTCTAGAATATTTCAAACTGGATCCAGTTTTTAGAAAATGGCACCATGGTGAGCTGACATTCGGTATGATTTATCAGTATTCTGAAAAGTTCATGATGGTTTTTTCTCATGATGAGGTTGTTCATGGAAAAGGCAGTATGCTTCTAAAGATGGCAGCGGGCTCTATTTCCGAAAAAGCAAATAGCTTGAGATCTCTCTATGCACTAATGTGGTGTTGGCCTGGTAAAAACACTTTATTTATGGGATCGGATTTTGGACAATCGTCTGAGTGGAAGTATGACGAGTCCTTAGAATGGCATTTATTGCAATACAAAGATCATGAAGGAATTCAAATGATTGTTCGTGATCTCAACAAATTATACTGTAAAGAAGCTGCATTCCATGAAAGTGATCTCGATCCGAAGGGTTTTGAATGGAGAATGCTCGACGATTCTGAAAACTCGGTTATTGGGTTTATAAGAAAAGATACCAAAGATAAAAATTACTTTTTAGTCGTAACCAATTGTACGCCTGTTGCTCGTGAAAACTACCGAATCAGTGTTCCCAAGACTGGCTTTTGGGAGGAAATCATAAATACAGATGCATTGGAATATGGAGGAAATGGAGTGGGCAATCAAGGAGGCAGAAAAACAGAAGTTGAAGCTGACAATGGACACGACAATACGATTTTAATCAATGTGCCAGGATACAGCACCGTGGTATTTAAATATAAAAGTAAATAGTTTCTTTACAACCCTCGATATTAAGAATCGGTTGCAATCCAATAAAATTATTTCTTGAATTACATGTCCAAAATTATCCCTACTAAGAAATTAAGAGATCTCTTCTAAAACAGGCATTTATGTTTAACTAAAATTATTTCATTAAAAATGATTCCTCGCTTACAGTGATTTATTGCAATGAATTTTAGAATTCTTAAATCGTCCAATTTGCTTTTGATAGTGTTCAATAACCCTTTTATTCTAATTCGGTTTTTTGATCTAATTCTATCTGAATGCACCTCATTGAGTTGAATGTCCGATAATTTAAAAGCTGTTTTGTGAGAAGAAATTTCATAAAAAGTGAAGAATTGCTAGGATTACAAGTCAAATTAGACCGTTTGATTTATGAAAACAACCCTGAGGTTCAAGGAAATTATCCTCACGCTTTCATTTACTTTATAACGATTAGAAATCTTTCTGATAGAAAAATCACCCTTCTTGGAAGAAAATGGGTCATTGAAAATGCAGACCTAACAAAAATCATTATTGAAGGTGAAAAAATAGTTGGAAAAACCCCCACCCTTGCTTCGGGTGAAGTTTTTTCATACAACAGCTATCATGTAGCCAATCAAAACGCGAGGGCAGTCGGTTCTTTTCATGGAATGGACGAATTTAAAAATAATATACACGCAAATTTAAAACCGTTCGAAATGAACATACCCAAATAAATCAATTATGAATATTATCGACCTCAACCGAAATGGTGGGATCGGCTGCAACTCTATGTTTATAGAGATTGGGCCTTTTCGTCTTTTAATAGATTCTGGCTTAGATCCTAAAACTGCCGGTTTAGAAGCGACCCCCGAATTTTCAAAAGTCCCTGAATCTTCTATCGACTTTATAATCCTAACCCACTGTCATCTTGATCATTTAGGATCCTTGCCCCTAGCGGCACTTCGAAATCCTTTAGCTCCTATTTTCATGTCAAAAGCGAGTGCATTTTTAGCCAATAGAATGATGCGCAACTCAATCAATGTCATGAAACGTCAAAGAGAGGAACTCGGCATTCATGAATATCCCCTTTACACGCATAAAGATTTACAAGAAATTGAAAGTCGCTATTTAGCAGTCGACTTTGGTCAAACAAAAACAATTCGAAAAGGAGAAGATACACTTAAGCTCACTCTCCATAGAGCTGGCCACGTAGCTGGCGCTGTATCCGTTGATATTGAATTCAACCATAGGAAAATCTTTGCCACTGGGGATATTTTATTTACAAACCTTCAGACCCTAAAAGGAGCAGATGTCCCTCAAGATAAAGTAGATACTATGATTATCGAGACTACACGAGGCCTTACTAAAAGATCTCCAGAAAAAAATAGGGCTGCTGAGAAGGAACGATTTATCAGTTCAATAAAACATACCCTTGAGAAGGAAGGTTCCTGCCTAATCCCTGTTTTTGCTTTGGGTAGAACCCAAGAAGTCTTATCCATAATTCATAAAAGCTTTACTCAAGGTAAAATCCCCAAATGTCCCGTTTTTTGTTCCGGAATGGGACTCGACCTTGTAAGCTTTTTCGATCGCATCAGTAAAAAGACCGGTCAAGTTCAATTCAACAAGCACATCCTAAAAGAAATGGGGGTCAAGCCCACTCCTCGTAATCTAACACCAGGAAAAAATCCAAGTTCAAAAGGGATTTATATCGTAAGTAGTGGTATGCTGGTAGAGCACACACCCTCTTATAAGTTAGCAGCGTCGATGCTTGGTCACCCAACAAATACTATTCTTTTCGTAGGCTATTGTGACCCTGAAACTCCAGGAGGAGAACTTCTAGAAGCGAATCAAGGGGATGACTTTTTGTTTAAAGTTTTGGAGTTTTCAACTAAAATCAAAGCTAAAATTGAAAAATTTGATATGAGTGGGCATGCAGACCGAGAGGAGATCCTTGCACTTACGATTCAAAAAGACCCTAGAGTTGTTGTCTTAACTCATGGCGACCAAGGAGCTAGAGACTGGTTTAAAGAGCAATTGAATGAAAGATTACCAAACACTGAAGTATTAGACCCAGTTCCTCTTTCAGAGTATACTGTCTGAAAGATTATGAAAGGTTGCAATCTGGATGGTAGAATAGATAGTGAAATTCAAGCATCCGGTGAGGTATAGTGGTTTCACCTTTGGCATTGAACTTATAAATCATGATGGCTTTTTTTAATCAAAAATTAAAAATCAATCCCAAACCCTAATATTTCAATGATTGAAAATTTCCAAGCAACCAATGTTCAATCAATCTTTTCTTAGTCAAAAGAAAAATTTTTAAAAGGAACTGTATCTTACTATTAGCCTGATATTACCCTATCTATAATTATATTTTTACAAAAGTAGCTACAAATAGACTGTCCGCTTTTTCTTTGTAGCCTGCAATAAGTTTTTGATCCACCAGATCTGCAATTGATTTCTTAAGAACAGATTCAACTACATCTTCGTTCTCTTTTTTGAAAACAGAACAAGTAATGTAAATGAGCTCTTTTCCTATCTCTAAATGCTCCAAAAGTAATTCTACCATTTGAACCTGTCTTTTATGGTAACGATCAAGATCGATTACTTCCAACAATAATTCAGGAGTTCGGCCCCAAGTTCCAGAACCAGAGCATGGGACATCTGCTATGATACCATCCCAATTGTTGGAAAAAGGACTTCCATCTTGGGCCATTAATTTCCATTGTTTTATAGCTGCTACTCGGAGGTTGGCCTTTCCTAAACGGGTTTTAAGTTTACGTAAAATTGAAATTCTTTGATCTGACAAATAAAGTTTCAGCGAGGGCTCTTTGTCCAAAAGCATCAAACTCTTCCCACCTGCCCCACAACATGCATCCCACCAAACTTGACCTTTTTTGCATAAAAAACGCTCGGCTGTTAATTGAGAACTTAAGTCTTGCACTTCAAAATATCCAAGACGATAGCACTTCAAGGATTCTAGTGGAGTTCGATTGGGCAAAGCCCAAGCATTTGGACTAAGAGTAGAAATTTCAAAAGAAATCCCTACTTTCTCCAATTCTGATTGAACTTGATGTATGAATCCGATACGAACTCTTATCCAAAGTTTTGGTTGAATAAAATGAGAAATCGAAAAATCTGATCTTCTTAAGTTTCCAGAAAGTTCGCCATGGGATGGAAAAAGATCTGTAATTATAAAGTTTGGATAGCATTCCTGTATTAAAGACAATTTTTCTTCAATTGAATTCTTTATATTTTTTTCCCAATTTCGGTGTTTCTCTAACAAATAAAGAAGGACAGAACTTCGTTTATCTTGGCTCAAAAAGTAAGCTAGGGCTAGGCGTTCTTGAGTGGGAAGATTCATCTCCATTCTACCTATCCTAAAATAACTATACACAAGCTCGGAGAAGAGCCTTCGATCTTTAGAGCCCATTTTTTGATTGGATCTAAAATGAGTAGACATTCTCTTACTTAAAGGCAATAAATTACCCTTTCCCTGAGACAGGCGATATAAATCAATAAAGCGAACCGCATGGTCCACTTGGTGCTTTTCTCTCAAAATATAAAAACTTTAAGCATTGAGCATTTCTACCACTAAAGGCTGCAAGTTTGGATTCCCACAAATTACAGAGTTCCCTCCTACTGGATCTCCACCTTCCCAATTTGTGATAATTCCACCAGCTCCACGAATAATTGGAATCATACCAACAAAATCCCACTCCGATAAGATTGGATCCGTCATTACATCGGCCCACCCTGTTGCTGTCAGCAGGTAACCATAGGCATCCCCCCAAGTTCGAAACATATTGACTTGGTTGATCAAATGCTCCCAATTTTGTCCATTTTTATGAATGGCTGGACGGCGAGAATCTGTGGTAAGAATGGTCGCATCTGCCAAACTCTTATTGTTACTGACTTGGACCGGCTTGCCATTTAATGTAGAGCTTTTTCCATCTCCTATCAGTAGTTGTTTCAATATTGACTGATGGATCGCACCTATAAGAGGCTGTCCTTGATATTTAAGGCAGATCAAAGTTCCAAATAAGGGAACATTCGTAGCAAAAGATTTTGTACCATCCACCGGATCTAGAACCCAAACAAATTCTGCATCTTCATTTTCTTCTCCATACTCTTCCCCTATGATCCCATGATTAGGAAATTCCTTATTAATCATTCGACGAATCAGCTCCTCAGCTTCCTTATCAGCTCTTGTAACTGGTGTGTTGTCCTCTTTTTTTTCTATTTCCAACTCAGGGTTAGAGAAATAAGGATTGATAACTTTAGCACTTTCGTAACAAAGTTTTTCTATAAACGTTTTATATATAATTGTATTCATGACCAAGAGGGAGGATTTAAAAAATCTGGGTTCAAAATGCCCACACAAGGCAAAGTTCTGTATTTTTCAGCAAAATCTAAACCGTAACCGACAACAAACTCATCAGGAATATCGAAACCTACAAAGTCTGCGGTTAGATCTATTTGACGTCGTGCAATTTTATTCAACAACACACAGGTTTTAATCGATTTTGGTTTTTGCTGAACAATTTCATTGATAATACAGGATAAAGTAAGTCCTGTATCTAAAATATCATCTACAATCAAAACATCCTTATTTGCGATTCCAATGTTCAATCGATCCAATAAAATTGGAGATCCATTTGAATTTGTGGAATGATTGTAGGAAGAAGCTCTTATGGAATCAAAATAAACAGGAGAATGAATCTCTCTCATCAAATCGGCAGTAAAAGGGATCGCACCATTCACAACACTGATCAAAACAAATTCTTGATTTTGATAGTGGTTATTGATCTCAATTCCCAATGCTTGAATTCGTTCTTGAATTTGTTTTTCTGTAAAAAGAATCTTGTCCAAGTCATTCAGTTGAGGATTTCGTTCACAATTATACATTTACTTTATAGAGCTTTATTTAAAATTTAAATGGGATAGCTTATCCAAGAAACAAAGTTCCGTCTAGTGCAATTTCCTATTGGGAAGGTCTTAATAAAAAATTAGGGTTTCTTTAATTTTTATCTTGCCAAGATCGACTTCAGTTATGAATATCAAACCTTATTGTTTTATATACTATAAAATAATCTTTGGGTTGGTAGCTCAATGGTAGAGCAGTGGCCTTTTAAGCCATTGGTTGTGGGTTCGACTCCCACCCAACCCACCACTTTGTTTAAATTTCTAGTTGTTTTTTTATCCTAGATTTATTGTCTTTGTGGTTGGAGCTTGCTTCATTATTTCACATATAAAATAGCTGTTTGTTTCTAATTCAGTGCACAAAAAGCCGCTGTTAATAGAGCTGTTGAGTATTTGTTTTTGAGGTTTGGCACTAACAGTATAATGAAAAAATCAAACTCTTTGTTTTAATCATTAAGTGACTTCTAACTAAATTCACTTCTATTACTATTAAGAAAATGGATCCATATTTGTTTATTGGCGGGATTCTAATCATTAAAAATTAAAATTTTCCGAACATTTAACCACCAAAACTTGATAAAACAGCATCCTTACACAATTGAACTAAAGTTTGTTCGGCCATATTTATGTTTTTTCCTCGTAAATAGGAAACTCCCCAAGTTCTAGTCAATTTGGAACTCGAGAATGCTCGCACCTCAAGAGTGTTGGATGCATTTTCTTTACGGATGGCCCAAATTGGTAAAATTCCAACTCCAATTCCTACTTTAATCAATTCTTTCATTGAATCCACATCATCCATCTCAGTAACTGTTGTTGGGACACTCCCGACTCTTTTAAAGTGATCCATAACGATTCGATAAGTGTAGGAACTCTTGCGATATAAAAAAAGATTCTCCTCACAAATATCACTTAAAACAAGAGTCGGTTTGCTGGCCCATTTGTGAGAATTGGGATATACAAGCATAAGTTCATCCGTAAATAACTCTATAAACTCAAGATCAACCTCTTTTTCAGGTTTCAATGAAATCGCTAAATCCACTTTTTGATTTCTAAGAAGATCAAAAGACTGGGGAGTGTCGCAGCTTTGTATATCAAACTTGCAATCAGGAAAGCAGATTAAAAACTCACGAAGCACCTCTGGCATAAAATATTTACAAATAGCGGGACTGGTAGCGATTCTAAGGCGAGTCTTCTGCAATTCTTCAGAGCGATTCAATTCAAATCGAACCTCCTTCATATCCTGCAATATTTTTTTTGCAGATTCCAATAATAATTCTCCCTCATAAGTAAGAATAATTTTTTTTCCAATCTTATCAATCAACTTACATTCCATCTCATTTTCTAAAGACTTCATGGAATGACTGATGGCCGATTGAGTAAGAAACAAGTTCTTTGCTGCAGCAGTAAAACTTCCTGTAGAAGCTAATTCTACAAAGGCTAAAAGCTGCCGACTGTCGATAATTTTATTCATGAATGAGATTCATTTTGTAATTGAATTCTATTATGCAAAAAAAAGACCAATTAAGAGAATGGTCATGAATTGAGTAATATTTATCCCTCCATTTCA
>CAJWYM010000006.1 GCA_913049555.1 uncultured Opitutia bacterium | reverse complement strand
GCCTATTGGTTGGCTCACTATGCCTGCATGAGTATGAATCTCTTTTGTCTCAGCACAGGGGGTGGAAAAGTAATGGGAACAGAGGGCAATATCCGGATGCTTACTAAGATAAAACCCAACATAGTCGTCGGTATGCCCACTTTTGTATATCATGTTTTAAAACAAGCCGTTGAAGAAGGAAGTGCCTGTTCTAGTATAAAGACCCTTGTTTTAGGAGGAGAAAAAGTCGTTGATGGAACCCGGAGAAAACTAAGTGCACTGGCAGAAAAATTAGGCTCCCCGCATGTAAAGGTAATTGCCACTTATGGGTTTACGGAGGCAAAGATGGCTTGGGCAGAGGCTCCTGCTACCCCAGGAGAGCCCTCCAGTGGTTACCACCTCGATCCTAATTTAGGGATTGTCGAAATTATAGATCCAAAAACAGAAGAAGTTCTAGGGCCAGAAACCCCCGGTGAGATCGTCTTTACCCCCCTGAACGCAAGAGGTTCTGTAGTGATGCGTTATCGAACAGGAGACTTTATCAGTGAAGGGCTGACTTACTCTAAATGCCCATACAGCAACTCAATGGTTCCCCGCCTCGTTGGTAAAATATCAAGAACTTCAGAGTTTAAATCGATGCAATTGAAAAAGCTAAAAGGCACCATTGTTAATTTTAATGAAATGGATCATATACTGGATGACTTAGAGGGAATAGGCACTTGGCAAGTAGAGCTCAAAAAAGTCAACAACGACCCACTTGAATTGGATGAATTAGTACTACACCTAGTAAAAGACGGTAGAACGTCCAGAGAATTGATTGAACATAGAATTTATGAATCCTTTCAAGAAATACTCGAGGTCAGCCCAAATGCCATTTATTTCCACGAAGTCGGTGAGATGAGAAAACGGCAAAAAGTTGGGGATGTATTGAAAGAAGAAAAATTTTTAGACAACCGTCCCACTTCTGTTGAAAACACTTTAAAAAGCCAATCCAATAATCCCAAACACCAGACCGAGGAAATCAAATGAATAAAGACTTATACATCATTGAGGGCGTTCGAACCCCGTTCTGTAAAATGGGTACAGAACTCATGGAGGAAGACGCTGTCAGCCTAGGTACATTTGCTACCAAAGGGCTTCTAGCCAAAACTGGATTGGATCCCAATTGGATCGATGAAGTGATTTATGGGTGCGTTTGCCAACCCATTGATTCCGCGAATGTAACAAGAATAATCGCCTTGAGATCTGGGATCCCTAAAGAGAAACCTGCCTACACAGTTCATAGAAACTGTGCTTCTGGTTTAGAGGCGCTCACCCAAGCTTATGATAAAATAAACAGTGGAGCTGGAGATCTGTTTGTGGTTGGTGGCGTTGAAAGTATGTCACAAGTTCCATTTATATATCGCCCCTCGGCAGTAAAAAAGTTCAGTGCTTTGGCTAGATGTAAAACAACAATTTCAAAATGCAAAACCCTTGCTTCCTTTCGCATTGGAGACTTCAACCCTATTATTGGACTTAAATTAGGGCTTAAAGATCCGTTTGCTGCTATGAATATGGGAGAAACTGCTGAATTATTAAGCTCTGAATTTAAGATCTCCCGTGAGGAGCAAGATCATTTCTCTCTTCAATCTCATCATAAAGCTGTAAAAGCGAGAAAGTCTCTGGCAGAGGAGATTCTACCCGTTTATTTTAATAAAAAGATCCGAAGCCATTATTACTGCAATCGAGACAATGGACCTAGAGAAAATCAAAACCTCTCTGCATTAGCAAAGCTGCGTCCTGTATTTGATCGAAAAAATGGAACAGTGACCGCTGGGAATGCATCACAGATCACAGATGGTGCGGTTTCACTACTAGTTGCAAGCGAGCAGGCAGTAAAAAAGCACGGTTTGAACCCCATTGGCAGGTTGAGCTCCTATGCCTATTCGGGCTGTGATCCAAGTCGAATGGGATTAGGACCGATACACGCTATGAACAAACTGGAATCAAAATCCAAATATACGATCAAGGATGCTGATATTTTTGAAATCAATGAAGCTTTTGCCTCTCAGGTTCTAGCTTGTAAAAAAGCAAGTCAATCAGAAGAATTCTGCAAAAAAATCCTGAAAAGAGACCGCATTCTTGGAGAGATTCCCGAGGATCTTTTAAATGTAAATGGAGGTTCCATTTCTCTTGGGCATCCAGTCGGTGCCTCAGGAGCTAGATTAGCGCTGACTTCCATTTATGAACTCAACCGTCGTAAAGCAAAACGAGCTTTAATCTCTCTATGCATTGGTGGCGGACAAGGTGGAGCCGCTTGGATAGAAGCCGCATAAACATAAAAAATCGGAACTACTTTATGAATAATATGATTTCTCGAACCCTCAAAGACCAATTCCTGACTCTCGAACTCGATCGTCCTCATTCATCTGCAAATGTTATTGATTTTGATTTTTTTGATGCACTGAATCAGGAATTGGATTTCTTAGAATGCCATTCTGAGATTGAAACCCTTTATATCTCTTCCAAGAAAAAAGGGATCTTTATTGCGGGCGCAGATTTGAATCAATTTAAAAAAGGGATGTCGATTGAAGAAATCCAACATTTAATTCGTCTGGGTCATGATACATTTTCAAGATTGAGAAAACTCCCACAAGTAAGCATTGCTCGGATCCATGGAATTTGTGTCGGTGGAGGACTGGAACTTGCATTGGCCTGCGACTACAGAATCGCTAGTGATGATAAATCCACAAAAATAGGTCTTCCAGAGGTTACTCTTGGAATTTTACCCGGATGGGGTGGAACCACTAGACTTCCTCGAATGATTGGTCTGCGAAAAGCTTTGTTCATGATCCTTTCAGGTAAGCAATTCAACTCTTCTTCGGCGCTACGTATTGGGGTTATTGATGGCATAGTCAAAAAAGAGAAATTGCTTACCGCCTCGATTTCTTATTCACAAAAAGGAAAAAAAGTTTTCCCGCTGTTTCCATTCGAAAATCACCCAATTTCGACAATGATCGTTGAGTATCAAGCAAGGAAAAACATCCTAAAAAAAACACAAGGTCATTACCCGGCTCCTCTAAGAGCTTTGCAGGTAGCTGTAAAAGGTCTGCGTGGAAGCATGGAATCGTCTTATAAATTAGAAGAGAAGGCATTTTTGGACTTAATTTCGGATCCCATTTCCATGAATTTGGTGAATCTTTTCTTCTTAACTGAAAGATCCAAAAGAGTCCGTATAGAGGATATCGAAACCCCACCCGTAAAAGTGAAAAAGGTCGCCATTATAGGAGCTGGAATTATGGGAAGTGGTATTGCACAATGGATCAGCTCCAGAAAATTCAATACCACCTTGAAAGATATTCACCCCAAGGCCGTTGGCAAGGGAATGGCCCAAATCCAAAAAATTCTTCAAAGTGGAATTCTACGAAAAACTTTTACCGCAGTAGAGGCTAGAGACACCTTGGATCGAATCACTCCTGTGTCCTCAGAGATTCCCATGTTTCATCATGATTTAGTGATTGAAGCGGTGGTTGAGAAGCTTGATTTAAAAAGGCAGGTAATCAAAGACCTTGAATCTAGAACTCGTCCGGACACGGTTTTAGCGTCCAATACATCCGCACTTTCAATCAATAAAATTGCGGAAAAAATGGAGCACCCTGAAAGAATGGTCGGGATTCACTTCTTCAATCCAGTTCATAGAATGAAACTAGTGGAGGTGATTCAAGGGGAAAAAACATCGAACCAAACCCTCACCACAACCCTAGAATTTGTAAAAAAAATTGGAAAGCTGCCTGTCTTAGTCAAAGACAGTCCAGGCTTCTTAGTAAATCGGATTCTTATGCCCTATTTATTTGAATCCGTTCGCCTTTTTGACCAAGGCTACTCCATAGAACAAATTGATTCTTCGTTGCTTGCGTTTGGGATGCCTATGGGGCCCCTCAGACTGATTGATGAAGTTGGAGTGGATGTGGCTCAACATGTAGCCAGTGATTTATTAAAAAGATTAGAAAATCCTTTCCCAGAAACCCAACTATTACAGAAAATGTTAGAAGGTAATTATTTGGGAAAAAAATCAGGATCTGGTTTTTACAATTACCCCCGAAAAATCAATCCAAATTTAAAGATTTTAGATTATAAATCCTACCCAATTGCCAGCGAATACAGGGATTCAGATCTGACAAAAATGTTGGTTTATCTAATGGTGAATGAAGGGGCTCGATGCCTAGAGGAATCGATTGTCAAAGGACCAGAAGAGGTGGATTTCGGAATGGTTATGGGCACTGGTTGGGCTCCATTTAGAGGAGGCCCCATGAGATATGCAGACACCGTGGGTATAGAAAAAATTGTCCAAGAAATGGAATCTTATTGCGGCGAAAAGACCCCGCATTTTAAACCCTGCAATCTGTTGCTGGAAATGGCGAGCACCGGCAAACAATTTTTCCCGCAAACAGCTTCTGTGGTAGAACATACACCCAATGACCGTAATCATGGACATCAGAATGCTGCCTAATGAATGCATTCGGCTTTTAATTAACACTCATTCAATCCTCAACAAAAGTTCTCAATGAAAGTGGATATAGACAAGAAAAACCAAGAAAAAGAGATCCTGATTGATACTTCCAAGATGTCAAAAGGACAAAGAGATGCACTTGAATTAACAGAGAGTGCTAGGGATGAAGTCAAAGAGAAAGACAGCTTCATTGGTCAGCTATTTATGGGGAAAGCGGATTTCGAAAGTATTTTTCCATTCCCCGAGCCAGAACCTGAAAAACTTGCAGAGGGGCTTCCTTTTCTCAACAAGCTGAAAACGTTTCTAGAAGAACATGTGGATGCTGATGAAATCGACCGAACAGGCGAAATTCCTGAAAATGTAATTAAAATGCTCGCTGAAATGGGCGCCTTTGCAATCAAGGTGCCTAAAAAATACGGAGGTCTGGGTCTGTGCCAAACAATCTACTCCCGGGCAGCCATGCTTTTAGGAACTCATTGTGGAAATTTAACAGCTCTGTTATCAGCCCATCAATCCATAGGAGTTCCTCAACCGCTGCTCCTTTTTGGAACAGAGGAACAAAAAGCAAAGTATTTACCCCGATTTTCAAGAGGAGATATCTCAGCATTTGCTCTGACAGAAGCAGGAGTTGGATCCGATCCATCCAAAATGGAAACTCATGCCGAACCGACTGAGGATGGGAAACATTTTCTATTGAATGGTGAAAAACTATGGTGCACCAACGGGACGAAAGCGGGAGTCATTATTGTGATGGCATCGACCCCTCCAAAAAGGATCAAAGGCAAAGAGAGAAAACAGGTCACTGCATTTATAGTGGAAACAAACAGCCCGGGACTTGAGGTAAAACAGCGCTGCTATTTTATGGGTCTGAAGGCCCTCTACAATGGTGTGATGAGTTTTAAAAATGTCAAAATCCCAATAGAAAACATTGTTCTTGGAGAAGGCAAAGGACTGAAAGTTGCACTCAGCACTCTCAATACTGGACGTCTGACCCTACCGGCAGCTTGCACTGGGATGACGAGAGAATGTATAAGAATCAATAAAAAATGGTCGAATGAAAGAAGGCAATGGGGCAACAATATTGGAAAACATGCAGCCATTGCTGAAAAAATATCCAAAATGACTGCCCAATTATTTGCTATGGAATCGATGGTTCTACTCACATCCGCTTTGGTCGATAGAAAAGAAGGAGATATTCGACTTGAGGCAGCCATGTGTAAAATGTGGGGAACTGAGAAAGCTTGGAATGTGGTCGACGAAACTATGCAAATTCGAGGTGGAAGAGGGTACGAAACTGCGGATTCACAAAAATCTAGAGGAGAGGATCCAATTCCAGTAGAACGATTTATGAGAGATTGCCGAATCAATACCATTTTTGAAGGATCGAGTGAAATTATGCGCTTATTTTTAGCAAGAGAGGCACTCGATCCCCATTTATCTATTGCTGGTGCAGCCCTCAATTCAAAACTCCCTCCAGCAACTCGCATCCAATCTGTTGTAAAGTCTGCATTGTTTTATTCTATTTGGTATCCCAAAATGTGGATGCCTTCTACCGATAGGATTCCGGAGGTGCATAAGCGTTTGTATGCTCCTTTAAAATATGTATCTAAAACTTCCAGAAAATTAGCCAGAACCCTCTTCCATGCCATGGTTCTTAATGGTCCTAAATTGGAAAAAAAACAGCCTCTTCTTGCCCGCTATGTTGAGATAGGAACAGAACTTTTTGTAATCACTGCTTCTGTATTAAGAGCCGATTCTCTCATTAAAAGAGATCGAGAGGGAAGCAACCATCAAGAGCTCATCGACTTGGTGTATTACATTACAAAAGAGTCTAAAATTGAAATTGGCAAACGTTTCGAAGCCCTCAATAATAACAATGATTCAGAATCTTACAAAATAGCTCAAGGGGTTCTCAATGGGGAATATGATGCACTTTTGAAGCGAATTTAACCTCAAATACAAAACAGCACAAGTTCTTCCAATCCATTGAAAACTTAGAATTTAAAGTTCCAAAAAAAATGGAACCGATCTACAAGGTTTGTTTTTCTGATACCAAAAGTAAACACGCAAATCTTAATAAAGTTCCGGTTTTGAGAATACGATCCAAATGGAGACCTTTATTTCGATTCAAAAGCTTGTTTGAAATTTTGTGCCCGACCCCCAGGTGGCTTTTGCCTGAAGGCACCAATATTTCTTACAGTCGCTAAAGTTTTGTTGTCAAAACTGGCATTCCCAGAGGATCGATGCAATCTGACAAAAGTGATTCGACCATCAGATTCGATCCGAAAGGATACGATAGACAACCACCCCTTTTGAACATTTTTAGAGGCATTGGATCTCCATCTTGCATCAATAATACGGCTCACATAACTAGAAAATTGATTCAATTCACTGACACTGGGTTTGACAGCAGAACTGACAGGTCTGTTGCTTTGAGGAATCTCAATTTTGTAGTCTCCTGAATCAATCGTTGGAATCCGTGTCGGCAGATTAGCAGAGGCATAGGAGGTAGGAGAAGGGGATGCTTTTGGTGGAATAGGTTTCGAAGGCTTGATTGGATTGTTCTTAAGATACTCCGCATAAGACATTTTCGGCTGGGTAGGCTTGGGTGTTTTTTTTACTTTAGGCTTGGGCTGGGGTTTGGGAATAGCTACAGGTTTAGGCTTTGGTTTAGGCTGGGATTTAACTACAGGTTTGGGTTTGGGTTTAGGTTTGACTACAGGTTTAGGTTTAGGGGGAGTATGAAGAGGATTTTGTTTTTCTTGAACTGGTTTTTGGAAAGAAGATTTCTCTACTGGACTTTTAAGAGCTTCACGATTGATTTGATTTTCATCGCTGACTGAAATGCTCACCATATTGAAGACATGAGGCTCCGTTTCTTCCTCAAAAATCCACTGAAAAAAAGCATAGAAGATCCCAACAAAAAATACAATTGAATGAATCCAGATTGCAATCTGAAGCCCTTTTTGAAATTCGGGAGATTGCGTCTTCATTTCACATTTGTGTCCAAGCTGATGTTCGATAAATTTTCCTGCTTGAGGATATTAAGAACATCCACTACTTCCTGGTATAAAATACCACCAGAAGCTCGAATATGAACTACAGGGGGTTCTGCCATCTCAGCAATTTCACCAATTCGAACTTTCAATTCAAAAATATCAATCTCGTCCTCGCCCCAATAGTATCTTCCGTCCAAATCTATCGAAACATTGCGGATTTCTTGTTTTTTAGGCTTTTGAGAACTCGAATCTTTAGATTCTACTGGCAGATCTAAGGGGATCGTTTGTTCTAGCAGCGGTGTGGTGATCATAAAGATAATCAAAAGCGCAAATGCTAAATCAATCAAAGGTGTCACGTTGATCTCAGTAACCGCACTGAGCCTATTTTTACGATGAAAAGTTCTAGCCATACCTCTTTTCTTACACTCTAAGACTTCTGGCATCTAATTCTATTCGATCGGCTAGAACTGAAGCAAAATTCTCGAGTTCCGTAATCCGCATCTTTGATTCAGCCAATAAGTAATTATAACCAAATACAGAAGGGATCGCAACCAGCAGTCCAGCTACTGTGGTTAACAGCGACCCTGAAACCCCAGGAGCTAAATTCTGTATAGAAGCTCCTCCGGATCCAGAGACAGAACCGAAGGCATCCATGACTCCCCAAACGGTTCCAAGCAATCCACAAAACGGAGCTCCAGTAACAATGGAACCTAGAATTACCATTTTTGACTCATAAAAAAGGGTTTGTTCCGCAACCGCTCGCTGGAGTGCATTCTCAACATGTCCCATTCTTAAGCTTAAATTGTGGGTATCTTCTCCATCGCCCCCATAACGATAATAAGCAGACAAGGCTGATTTCACCAGTCTTGCGTAAGGACTTGTATTTAAAGGGATGCTCTCCAAGTCTCCAAGAATGAGTGTCTTATGTCTGGTCAGTTCTTTTTCTTGGATTTTGTTGCTGAGGGTGGCTTTTTTTAGCTCCATCCTTTTACCAAGCATCAGAGTCCAAGCCACAAGACTAGCAAACAAGAGAACAATCACGATCAATTGTCCAGCTATATTAGAATTTAAAAAGTATCCGAAAATACCCGCTGTAAAAAATAAAGAATCCCCCAAAAACATAACCTATTGCACAATAGATTAAGTCCCTTTAATTTTAGATGCAATAGAATCTATTATAAAATGAACGAAACCATTTATAATTCTGTCCTAGAACTAACTGGCGCTAAAAGTCTGACTAAAATTGAAGAAATTCAAAGCCTTTGGAGCGGCTATGGAAGTATATCCCGCTATTCTTTACAATCTGCCTCCATCGATTCAATCATTATAAAACAGATCCAACTCAATAAGATGAAATCGCATCCTAGAGGATGGGGCAATCAGGTGGGTCATCAAAGAAAAATAAAATCCTACCAAGTGGAGTGTTCCTGGTATCAAGATTACAATCAGAGCAAAGATCAAAATTTTCGCACAGCGAAGTGTTATGGAATTCTTGGGGGGGATCCTGAAACTTTTATATTGCTAGAAGATTTGGATGCAGCAGGCTACCCTGTAAGAATCACCCATCCATCATGGGCATCCTTTTGTGCATGTATAAAATGGTTGGCTTCTTTCCATGCGCATCATTTGCAGGTAAAACCGATTTCACTATGGGAAATAGGAACTTATTGGCACCTCCAAACGAGGCCGGAGGAGCTCAAGCAATTAAAAGATATCCCTTTAAAGAAGGCCGCTTACACAATCGATCAAATTCTCAACAATTCCACTTATAAAACGCTCGTTCATGGGGATGCCAAAATCGCAAATTTTTGTTTTTCGGAATCTTGCGATCAAGTTGCCGCCGTAGATTTTCAATACATTGGAGCGGGATGCGGAATGAAGGACCTCGCTTATTTTACAGGCAGCTGCATGCAAGAAATAGATGCCGAGAAAAAAGAAGCGTCTATTTTGAACTACTACTTTGATTGTTTTAGAGAAGAGTCTTCTCTTGATTCAAAAGAAATCGATTTTCTAGAAAAAGAGTGGCGATCCCTTTACTCAGTCGCTTGGGTAGATTTTCAGAGGTTTTTAAAAGGTTGGTGTCCGGATCATTGGAAAATAAATCAATACAGTGACAAATTACAAATGGAATTGCTCCGTAGAATTTCAAATCAGTGACCTCTGTTTAGGCGAATAAGCATATTAGAGGATTTGAATTTTGTAATAAAAAACAAGCGTTCATCGTAAATAATTAGGGTTTGATGACACTGTATGATTGTAAAAATTCCCTGTTTTTTATTGCTCCAATTTAATTTTTCTATGAGTCTAAAATTCTTTTAACTGAACATAAACAATCCATGATAGTAGACTCATACGGGAGCACCCATTTAGGAAATATTCGATCCAACAATGAAGATTCCTTTTTAATGGATGAAAGTTTGCGTTTATTTTGTGTGGCTGACGGTATAGGAAGTCTCGCTTATGGGGAGGTAGCAAGCCGATCAGCGGTACATCTTTTAAAAAATGCTGCTATCGGTGCTGATACTCTTAAAATGCCGCTTAATTTCAGAGAGGTAATGCTTTCTGTCAATGAATCGATCATGGAAATTGGAGAAGTTGTGAGTCCATTAGAGGGGATCGGAACTACCTTAATCGCATTTCAATTGTTTGATAACAATGCCAACTTTGTTCACTCTGGTGACAGCAGAGCTTATTATTTTTCGGGTCTCACTTCAAAGCAAATTTCGACAGACCAAACCATTGCAACCCAAAAAAAAGAAAATGGAATCCCTGAGAGTGAGATCACAAGTATCGATCATCACACATTAAGATCCTGCATGGGATTAGAACCTATGTTTGATCCGATTTATTTTTCGCACTCCGTAGAGGCAAAATCTTGTATTATTTTGTGCTCCGATGGTGCTTCTAATTACGTAACTCAAGAAGAAATGCATCAAATCTACCAATCAGGGGATCCCTGTCAAAAAATCATCGAAAAAATCATTTCGTTGTCTTTAGAAAGAGGGGGTTCTGACAACATTACCGCGGTCTGTGTAAAATTTTAATATTATGAAATCTGAAATATTTAGAGAAAAATTAGAAAAAGCTCCTGACAATTTGCTGTTTCGATTCAGTTATGGTCAGGCACTTTTTGCTGAGGGCCATTCAAAAGAGGCAATTGCAGTTTTAGAACCCGCAATTGATAAAAAACCAGACTGGATGATCGCTTTGCTAATTTTAGGCAAAGCACATTTGGAATTAGAAAATTATAGCGCTGCAAAGAATGCACTCGAAAAAGCAATGAAGGCAGCTTTCGATCAGAATCACGAAGAGCCTAGGGAAGAGATACAATCTCTTTTAGAACAATGCAAATAAGTATAATAAACCGTTCCCGATTCTTTTTATAAAGGTACAAAGAATGGGTTTGAATTCAAGCTATTAGGTTGTCTTTAAGCATCCTTTCAATTACAAATTTGAAAGGATGATGGACCCAAATTTTACAATGAATTTTTCGTTCCCTATTAAGAGGATCGATCCTTTAGTTTTGAAGCCCCTAGAATTTATAAGGGGCTGAATTGAATGTTTTTCAAAAAATCTGAAGCCCTAAACAACCGCAATCGTTCCATTTCCAGAGATCTTCAATTGACAATTCAGAACAACAGAGACTTTAAAACATCCAGAAAGATTTAAATCAGACAAAAAAGCATAATGAGACGTATATTTGTAGAAAAAAAAGAGGGATTCAATTCTCAGAAAAATTCTTTATTGAGCGATCTAAAAGAAAACTTAAAAATCCAGAATCTTGATTCGATCCGCTTGTTGAATCGCTATGATTTTGAAGACCTTTCAGAAGAAATCTATCAATCTACCATCCATAGTATTTTATCGGAGCCTCCCGTCGATCAAGTCTTTGAAAACACACTGCCCATATCTGGTGACGAGGTTTGTTTTGCCATTGAGTACCTTCCTGGTCAATTTGACCAAAGAGCTGATTCAGCGGCACAATGCATTCAGATTTTAACTCAAAACAAAGCTCCGGCTCTTGTTTCAGCTCGTGTGGTTGTCTTGAATGGCCAATTAACTTCAGATCAAATTTCAAAAATAAAAACGTACTGTATCAACCCAGTAGATTCCAGAGAAGCCTCTCTGGATTTGCCAAAGAGCTTGCAACCAGAGCTTCCAGAGCCAAAACCCGTCAAAAGCTTGGATGGATTTGTTTCATCGTCAGCGATTGAATTGGAATCGCTTCGACAAAAAATGGGTCTGGCAATGTCCCTTGAGGATTTACTCTTTACACAAAATTATTACATACAAAGTGAAGATCGCGATCCAACAATTACAGAAATAAAAGTTTTAGACACCTATTGGTCCGATCATTGTCGTCACACGACCTTTCTAACTGAGATCACCTCGGTTGAGTTTCAGGACAGCGCATACAAAACATCGATTGAGCAGACTTATAAAAAATACCAAGAAGTACGATCCGAGTTGTACACGGACAAAGTAAAACACGAGTCTTTGATGGATATCGCTCTCATTGCCACAAAAGCCCTGCGTAAAAGTGGTAAATTGGAAGATTTAGAAGTTTCTGAAGAAATCAATGCCTGCTCCATTGTAGTTCCGGTAAAAATCGATGGGATTGAAGAGGACTGGCTGGTCATGTTTAAAAACGAGACTCACAATCACCCTACAGAAATTGAGCCCTTTGGCGGAGCTGCAACTTGTCTGGGTGGATGTATAAGAGACCCTTTATCAGGACGCTCATATGTCTACCAAGCTATGAGAGTTACCGGTGCGGCAGATCCAACCCAGAAGGTAGAAGAAACTCTGCCCGGAAAACTTCCACAGCGAAAAATCACCCAAGAAGCGGCTCATGGTTACAGTTCTTACGGAAATCAAATTGGATTAGCGACCGGTCTGGTACATGAAATTTATCATTCAGGTTACCTTGCAAAAAGAATGGAAATTGGAGCTGTAATTGCTGCGGCTCCCAAGAAAAATGTTCGTCGTGAATCTCCAGAAGCAGGCGATAAGATTGTTCTTCTTGGAGGTCGAACCGGCAGAGACGGAGTTGGCGGAGCTACTGGGTCCTCAAAAGAACATACAGAAAGCGCATTAGAAAACTCTGCTGAAGTTCAAAAAGGGAATGCCCCCACTGAGAGAAAGATTCAGAGATTGTTTCGCAATGAAGCGGTTAGCCGGTTGATCAAAAAGTGCAATGATTTTGGAGCTGGAGGGGTCAGTGTAGCAATTGGAGAGTTGGCGGATAGCTTAGAAGTGTATTTGGACCAGGTTCCTCTAAAGTATTACGGACTCGACGGGACGGAACTTTCTATTTCAGAATCTCAGGAAAGAATGGCAGTCGTTTTGGATCCTAAAGATGTGGAAGCTTTTCTAGCAGCCTCTGACAAAGAAAATCTAGAAGCCGTTGAGGTTGCAGAGGTCACAAACAGTCAGCGTTTAAGAATGCATTACAAGGGTCAAGTCATTGTGGATCTTGAGAGAACCTTTCTAGACAGCAATGGGGTTGCAGGAGCAACAGAAATTGAAGTGGAAGCTGTAGAAAGTCCCTACTCCGCTTGGATTGAAAAAACGGAAAACACTGCGGATCATTGGAAAAAAACTCTCCAGAATTTGAACAATTGCAACCAACAAGGATTGATTGAAAACTTTGACAGCACTATTGGGGCCAGTGCCGTGCTTCATCCATTTGGCGGTCACTACAGAAAAACTCCCTCAGAGGGCATGGCTTCAAAAATCCCTACGATCTCTGGAGATTGCGATACCGCTACAGTAATGACCCATGGTTTCGATCCTTATTTATCCTCTTGGAGCCCCTTTCATGGAGCCTTGTATGCAGAACTGCATTCTTTGGCAAAAATTGTTGCCATTGGAGCAGACTACCGCAAAGCCCGCCTGACCTTGCAAGAGTATTTTAAAAAGTTAGGCCAAGACAAAAAGAAATGGGGACAACCTTTCAGTGCCCTTCTCGGAGCGTTTTGGTTGCAGGAGAAACTGGACATACCAGCAATTGGAGGAAAAGACAGCATGTCTGGTTCCTTCAAAGATCTTGAGGTTCCCCCAACCCTAGTCTCTTTTGCAGTATCCACAACGCTCGCTAAAAACGTTCTATCTCCAGAGTTTAAAGCTGCGAACCATTCCATTTATTTACTACCTGTAGAGAGATGCGCACAAGATTTGCCATTGCTTGAAAATTTAATTTTTCAATGGCAGTGGTTGCACACAAGTATCCAGAGAGGAGAAATTGCGTCTGCTCACACAGTTGGTTTTGGAGGGATCGCTACTACTTTAGCAAAAATGGCTTGGGGGAACAGAATTGGCGTGCATTTGAAAAATCTAGATTTGGATTTATTCCGTCCTGAATACGGGGCAATCGTGATTGAATTGAATACAAATACAGAACTTCCTAGACAAGCCATAGAATTAGGAAAAACGATGGAAGAGTTTTCGATCCGAGAGGAAGGGGTTCCAATTGTTTCCTTGATGGAGGCATTGGAGAGTTGGGAAGCGACTTTAGAACCCATCTTTCCTCAAAAAGCTCCGGTCTCCGAAGAAATGTATGCAGCTCCAGAGAGTAAAGTTCAAATTCTCAAATCGAAAAGCCTTCGGGCAAAACCGCTTGTTTTTCTGCCGGTTTTCCCTGGAAGTAATTGTGAGTACGATACCGCAAAAGCCTTTGAACAGGCTGGAGCTTCTGTCGATACCTTTATTTTTAGAAATCAATCCGCTCTTCAAATCGAAGAATCCATACAAAGAATGGAAAAGGGAATTCAGGATTCTCAAATACTTATGCTAGCTGGTGGATTCAGCGCTGGAGATGAACCGGATGGATCTGGTAAATTTATTGCTACTCTGTTTCGAAATCAAAAAATAGCAGAGGCAACAATGGATCTGCTAAAGAATCGAGATGGTTTGGCCTTGGGAATTTGTAACGGGTTTCAAGCTTTGATAAAATTAGGATTGGTTCCTTATGGAGAAATTCGCGATCTGAGCTCAGAAGCTCCTACTTTGACCTACAACAATATAGGAAGACATATCTCAGGATATGTGGATACAAAGATTGTCTCAACCTTATCTCCTTGGCTTTCTGGAACGAATACCGGCGAAACTCACAGCATTGCAGTTTCTCATGGAGAAGGGAAATTTGTTGCCTCTGAAGCGTTGATTCATGAACTTGCAAAAAAGGGCCAAATCGCAACTCAGTATGTGGATCCCTCTGGAATTCCATCTAGGAGCACTCCATACAATCCGAATGGTTCCTATTTATCCGTGGAGGGCATCACCTCAGAAGATGGAAGAATATTTGGCAAAATGGGGCATTCAGAAAGAATTGGAAAATATGTGGGTAAAAACATTCATGGGAATAAAGACCAAAGAATTTTCACTTCCGGCGTAAAATATTTCTCATAATATTTTTAAAAGCTCTTAAAACCAAAAGAGAATCTAAAAGACTGGAGCCTCTTGTTAGAAGAGGTTCCTCTTGCTAGTATAAAAAAGCCCAAAAGAATGACCTCTTGAGCTTTTGCAAAATATTGTATTACTCTTCTTCTAAATCTACAAAGAGAGCGACGCCCTCACTCTCTGGGTCTATGTCTGGATTTTTAATCGCTTGAAGTTCTTGCTTCACCCAATCGAAAACCATCTTCAGTGCACCCTCACGATTTTCATCACTGAGGCTGATTTCTTTCAATAGAATTACGACTTGGGCTCCGATCTTTGCTGCACCAGAGGCTTCAAAACTAGGAGCTTTGATAAAATCAAGATCTCCACCTCTCGCGTAATCCTTAACGGCCTGTTCCAGTTCTGAGATTCCGCCCCCAATAATTCCCATTTCTCCTTTTTTGCTAGCGGGTTTTCCTCGACCTCCGCCCCCCTCCCCATTAGCAGTCTCCCCTCTTTGGAGACGCTCCACTTTGGATGGGTATTGTTTTCCGTCTTTACCTGTAACTTTTTCTGGAGCTACTTTTTGAACTTCTTTCCGAATCTTTCGAGCGTACTCAACAGAAACTTTACACAAATCCGCGATCCTTGTATTTGCATAATCAGGCCATTCCTCCAATGCAATTTCAACGGATGCTCGCTTATCGGCATTCGTTCTATAAAGACCATTGGTAGCATTTGCACCCAATGCATAAATCAGGGCCTCCGTTCTAGATCCTTCGGTGATCTTTGTGTCTATAACTTTTTTATCAATACTTTTTGTAGCTAAATAACGGTGAAAACCATCTGCTAACCAGTAAGTTTTGCCATCATAAAAAACGGTTACTGGGGGGAACTCAATCCCTTTAAGCATCGCGTCTCCGTAGTTAATTACAGCTTCCTCGATCGTCGCTGCTCGAGTCTGAGTTCCGCCATAAATATTGATTTGATCTAATTTTAGTGTTTGCTCCATAAATAATCTTATTAATAATCCAATAAATTATGACAGAGACTCAGGAAGAAATCCAACAAGAACCCACAGAAGTAACATTCACTTATCTTTCAGGGGAAGCAAAAGCTCCTACTGCTGAAGCTCTGATGCGAACTCGTTACTCTGCATACAAAACTCAAAATATTGATTTTTTAAAATCTTCACTCACAAAGGATCAATTGGATGACTTTTCATATCAAGATACTGAGGATTGGGCAAAGTCTGCAGAATGGATGGGACTTGAAATAATGAATACTGAAGCTGGGTTGGAAGACGATGAGAATGGTATCGTGGAATTCAAAGCTACTTTTACTAAAGATGGAAAGCCCTACGAACACCATGAAAAAGCAGTTTTTACGAAAACTGAGGGTGAATGGCTCTATGCCGGTTTTTTACCGATTCAGCAGACGATAAAAAGAGAGACGCCAAAAATAGGCAGGAATGATCCTTGTCCTTGTGGCAGTGGAAAAAAGTTCAAAAAATGCTGTGGCTGAGGAAAATAAATTGTGATCAAAAACCTTCAGGATGAAAAATCCTCAGAAATCTACAGATTATTCACGCATACGATTATCCCAAGACCCATTGCATGGATACTGACCGAAAACCAAAATAAAAACTATAATTTGGCTCCATTTTCGTACTTCAATGCGGTCTCAAGCAGTCCCCCTCTTTTTTCTGTTTCCATTGGAAGAAAACAATCTGGGGAGCCCAAAGATACTTTGTTCAATATTACAAATTCAAAGCATTGTGTTGTTCATATCCCATCCAAGGAAGATGCTGCACTGGTGATGGATTCCTCTAAATCTCTAGAATATGGTTGCAGTGAGACGGAATCATTTTCCATTGAGACCACTCCCGTTCAAGATTGGCCTTTACCAAGACTGAAAAAAGCTCCTATTGCCTACTACTGCCAGTTCTATCAGAAAATTGAATTAGGTCCGATTCCTCAAACTCTGATTCTTCTTGAAGCAAAGTCACTCTACTTGGACTCGAAGATCGAGGAGACTTTAGACCCAGAGAGCATTCAACCCTTAGCTCGTTTAGGAGGTAAAACCTTCTCTTCTCTAGGTTCCTCATTTGACATACACCCGAGCAGATCATAGCTTGATATTTTAAATTAAATTCTTAGTGTAAACAGATGATTCAGGCACGATTTATAACAGAAGAAACCGCGATTCGAGTAAACGAACATGCAGGAACTCCAACCTATGTTTATGACCAGAAGTCATTAAAGAAGAATGCAGAGGAAGTCCTTCATTTTCCCAATGCTTTTGGCCTCACTCCTCGTTTCGCAATGAAAGCGGCTCCAAATGCCAATATTCTTCGCCTTTTTGACAAAATGGGACTTTCTTTTGATGCAAGCTCCGCTTTTGAGGTTAAAAGAGCTATGGCTGCTGGAATTTCTCCCTCAAAAATCAGCTTGAGTTCGCAGGAACTCCCAGAGGATGCAGGAGCTTTGTTGGAACTGGGGATTGAAATCAATGCTTGTTCTTTGAATCAAATTATAAAAATTGGAAAAGCAGCTCCTGGATCTAAAATTGGTTTGCGATTCAATCCAGGTCTTGGATCCGGAGGAACCAATAAAACCAATGTTGGAGGGCCTTCCAGTAGCTTTGGGATTTGGCATGAAGACCTCCTAAAAGTACAAGATACAATCGCTCAATACCACCTTAAAGTCATCCGTATTCACACCCATATTGGCTCCGGAAGCGATCCATCCGTCTGGCAGAAGGTCTCCAATATGTCTCTGGATTTAGTAAGAAAATTCCCAGATGTGATCGCTTTGAATTTAGGAGGAGGCTACAAAGTAGCCAGAATGCCTGATGAAATTGGCACCGATTTACAAAAAGTTGGATCCCCAGTCAAAGAGGCGTTTATTTCCTTTAAAGAAGAAACAGGACGAGCTCTGAGTCTTGAAATTGAGCCTGGCTCCTACTTAGTGGCCAACGCATGCTCAATTCTTACCAAAGCGCAAGATATGACCTCCACTGGCGAAAGTGGCTTTGATTTTATAAAAGCGGACATGGGTATGACAGATCTTCTGAGACCATCACTGTATGCAGCACAGCATCCAATTATAGCTTATCCTCGTCAAAAAACTGAAAAGACTAAAAACTTTGTCGTTGTCGGTCATTGCTGTGAATCGGGAGATCTTGTAACCCCTTTGCCTGATGATCCAGAGGGAATTGGAACTCGAGAATTGCCTGAAATCGAAATCAATGATCTTCTGGTGATTGACGGAGCTGGGGCTTATTGTTCGGCAATGTCTACTAAAAATTACAATTCTTTTCCGGAAGCGGCGGAGGTCATGCTTGGGTTAGAAGGGGAAATCCAGACAATCCGAAAAAGACAAAAACTCGAAGATATTTATAAAAACGAAATTCAGATCGAATTATAAACCTTGAGAGACTTAAACCAGATACCATTAGGAAAGCGAGTTCCTGATTCTCCTCATTCTGTTTGTGTGAGCCTTCCTACTTTGGAGGATGTGATTGGATACGAGGAAAAGAACCCTAAAACCCTCTCACAAATTCGATCGGGTTATCCAAGATTTTATAAGCATTACTTCATATCAGAAGTTGAGGAGACCATTCAATCAGAACTCAAGATTCAAGCGAGTAATATTTGTTTGCTTGCAAGTCCCCAAGCCTGCCAAGAAGCCATGCATTTCGCGAATTCTCCAGAAGCTAAAGCCGACTTATACAAGGGAATCGATTTTGTGATTTATCCCAAGAACAGACACACCGCTCAAAAATTCAAAAATTTTGTTCAACACACTGGAACAGGGATTTCATCGAGGCATGCAGAAGATTTTTTAGTTAAAACTCGCAAACTAAATCGAATTTTTAATGAAAAATCCTCCACTCCATTAGAAACTACAGCCTTGGCTTCAACGATTGCTCAAGTCGCAAATGCAGAGCCTAAAAATACTTTTATAACATCCAGTGGTATGAATGCTTTTTATGGAACTTTCAAAGCGATTCAAAAATCACAAAAAAGAAAGGCCAGAAAAGTCTGGATACAATTGGGTTGGTTGTATACCGATACCATCAAAATACTCGAAACCTATTTAGAAGAAGAAAAAGAATGCATTCTAATGCATGATGTTTTTGACTATAAAAAACTGGTTTCATTGATAGAAAACCGATGGTTTGAAATTGCGGGGATAGTGACCGAAATCCCGACGAATCCTCTCATACAAAGCAGTGATATTGCTGGATTGTATCAACTCTGCAAAAGCAAAGAAATCGCCCTGATATTAGATCCTACGATTGCCAGTATTTACAATGTAGATGTTCTCAAAGAATGCGATGTCCTAGTTACTAGCTTAACGAAATATGCAGCCAACCAAGGGGATGTTATGGCCGGGTGTGTCATCCTTAACCCGGAATCTACTTTTTACGAAGAACTGAATGGTGAAATCCAAAAAGAACTGACTCCTTTGTATATACGAGATCAATCTCGCCTTATGTTTCAAGCTCTGGATGCGCCCAAAATTGTCAATAAGATCAATCAGAACACTCAGGCCCTAGTTCACTTCCTAGAAAAAAATAAAAACATTGAATCTCTTTACTGGTCACGATCAGAGAAAAGTAAAAAGAATTTTGATTCCTTTTCAAAAGATTCTGATTCCGTAGGCGGATTGATTACCTTGAGTGTTAAAAATATAAGTCTTAAAAAATTTTATGATAAAATTAAGATCTTAAAAAGCCCAAGTTTCGGCACCTATTTCTCCTTGATCTGTCCATTTATGTATCTTGCTCACTACGACTTGGTGAACAATCCTGAAGGACGTGCTTACTTAAAAAATTTAGGAATCGATCCTGATTTAATAAGAGTTTCTGTTGGATCAGAAAAAATTGAAGAAATTCTCGCTATTTTTAAAGAGGCTCTGGAATAGGTGTATTCCTCAGAAACGAGTGATTTGCTCTCAGTCTTTTATATTCGTAAATTGGGCAGCGTTTGATTGCTCCTAGAAATAAATTCCCAAGCTGGGTCTCTAATGAATATTGTTTGTATCACTTTTGAAGACCCTACAAAATAAAACAGATGGCTATAAAAGACATAAAAGAACCAAGCGTTTCTCAATGGAGAAAAGACTTCCCTATCCTTCAAAGCTCTGTCCATGGAAAACCTCTAGTTTATTTTGACAATGGGGCCTCCACCCAGAAACCTGCTTGTACGATCAAAAAGCTCAAAGAATTTGACAGTCAATCTTATGCTAACATCCACCGAGGGGTTCATGAGTTGAGTGCTTCTGCAACCGAAGAATACGAGGAAGTTCGCAAACAGGTTCAACACTTAATCCATGCCTCAAGCGAAAAAGAAATTGTCTTCACTCGAGGAACTACTGAATCCATAAATCTCGTCGCTTACAGTTGGGGAGAAACCAACATTAAACAGGGAGATGAAATCATAATCACTCTCATGGAACATCACTCTAATATTGTTCCCTGGCAAATGTTGTGTGAAAGAAAAGGGGCCGTTTTGAAAGCCCTCTCTGTAAATGAAATTGGAGAATTGGACTTGGATGAATTTAAAAGTTCCATCACTCCGAGAACTAAATTATTAGCCTTGACCCACATATCCAACACTTTAGGAACCATCAATCCCGTTCAAAAGTTCATAGAAATTGCAAAATCAAATCACATAACCGTCCTTTTAGACGGTGCTCAAGCCATCTCTCACAAGGAAATCGATGTACAAGAGCTCGATTGTGATTTTTATGCATTTTCTGCTCACAAACTTTTTGGCCCTACGGGGGTTGGCATTCTATACGGCAAAAAGTCCATTTTAGATCTGATGCCTCCTTGGCATGGAGGAGGAGATATGATTAAAAATGTGAGCATCGAAAAAACAACCTATGCTGAAACCCCCTCCAAATTTGAAGCTGGAACTCCGAACATATCTGGGGTGATTGCCCTCGGTGCCTCTATAAAATATTTGAATAGTTTCAACATTCAATTGCGAATGAAACAAGAATCTGATCTTTTGGAATACGGGACGATACGCTTAAAGGAAATCAAAGGACTTAAAATATATGGCGAGTCTAAACACAAAATTTGCACATTCTCTTTTCTGGTAGATGGCACCCACCCTTATGATATCGGAGTATTGTTAGACAAACAGGGAATTGCGGTGAGAATTGGCAATCACTGCACCGAGCCCCTTATGACTCACTACAATGTCCCTGGAACAATCCGAGCCTCCTTGAGCTTCTACAATACAAAAGAAGAAATCGATCAATTTATAAAGGCACTTGATTTTTCTGTGAACATGCTTCGTTGAAGAAGAGGGATTTAGAATTTTATCCAATCCTATTCGTATACTTAAAATTCTTGCATAGATTTACTCTTCAGCAGGGAACAGAAGTATGCCCACTTTGGCAAAGACGCATATGGAATGCAGACATCGGATCTTTCATTTCTTGAGCTTCTAAGAATCGATCCCAAGCTTCTTTAAAGTGGTGATCTTGGAACAGAGAATAGGAATTTAAAATAGCCTCTCGGTAGCCTTCGGAATCCTGATTCACAAAACTATCTGCTGCGTAGCGAATAATCTTTCCAATACAAGCAGCTCCCTGCTCGGTTCGCTCACATTGATCCAACCAAAAAACATACCCACACATGGATTCAAACAACTTTTTATGTCCATTTAAAAATAGTTTACTGAATCCATCTACAACCGACGAAAAAAGATCCAAGGCCTCGCTGTAATTTTCAAGTTCTACAGAAGCAATTGCGAGCCCCTCCAGGGATCGATAATATGCAAAAGACTCCAATCCGGATTCTCTTCTCCGCAAAGCTGTAACCCTACGGTAGCACTTTTCTGCCTTTCTGAAAGAAGCTTGCCTTAAATGTAAAAATCCAAGCAGTTCTAAACTATCACTTACAGAATGATGCTCTCGCCCGTAATGTTTTTGCTTCAAGGTCAAGGATTGAGTCAATAAACCCTCGGCATCATTATAAATACCGAGCATAATCTGAATACGACTCATATTGTCTAAATCCTCAATCAATTGAGAGATAGGCAAATAACGATCATTTTTCAACCGAATCTTCAGAGCCTTTGCAATCGAATCCTGAGCACTTGGATAATCCCCTAAATGATAATAGGAAGCACCCAAATAACTCTGAGCATACACAATCTTTTCATTCTCAGGAGTTAGATAAAGTTCTCCGATTTCTAAAACTTTAGAAAAGCAATCGCAACTTTCGACATAGTCTTTATTCAAAAAACGACACGATCCTAATTGAACTAGAGATTCAATACAGGAAACATCTTTCTCGCCCAAACAAATTTTTCTAATCTGTAAAGCCTCTCCATAACAATCAATCGCAATCTTATAATCTTGATCATTCTCATAAACACTTCCCATCGTATGTAAGATTGATGCCTCTAAGATCTGATCGCCTTCTATTTTATTACGAATTCGATTGAGAGCCTTTTTCAGAATCTCTTCTGCTTTTTCAAATTCCTTATTGACTGAAAACTGGAACCCCAATGCCCTCGCTGCCTCAATGGACTCCACATGATCTACCTCTAAGACTTTCTCTTTGCCTGCCAAAGATCTTTTGTAATAAGAAACAGCACTCAGGTGATTTCCTTTTTTGGAAAGCACACGACCCAATTTAGCCTCGACTCTTGCGATTGCTAACAAATCAGAGTCTACTTTTGCTTTTTCCAATCGAATCACTTGCTTGAGGTAATCCTCTGCGTTTTCAAAATCCTCTAGGACCAATGTAATATCAGAAAGTGCAATCAAAGCCAAAAGTGTGTCTTCATGATCCCCTCCCAAAACTTGTTTTCTAAGTTGATAACATTCCCTGATAATTGGATCCGCCTCAAGGTATTCTTTTTCAGCAGTCAATACTTGAGACAAGTCATACATACTATCCATGGTATCGGGATGCTCTTTCCCTAAGAGTCTCTCGCGATAATAGAGAACTTCTCTAAAATGAGATTCCGCAGTTGAAATCTCATCTTTCTTAAGTAAAAGTCTGGCCCAAAGGGCTTGCGTATTGATTGTTTCAGGATGTTCGCCTCCAAGAGTTCTTTTTTGGGTAGAATGAACTCTGTAGAGTAATTTCTCAGCCTCTTCTATATCTCCACGAACCTCTAAAATATGAGACAATCCACTAAGACTCGTCAGAGTTCCAGGGTGTTCAGGGCCAAAACAAGACTCATAAATGGAAAGAGTAGAACGATAATGTTCCACCGCTTGGTCTACCTCTCCAATCTCACACAATGTAAAAGCATAGGAAGTTCTGAGAGCGAGTGTATCCGGATGCTCTTTTCCAAAATTTCGATCAAAAATAAGATAGGCCTGCTCTTGGATCGGTTTAGCATTCTGATATTCGCCCTTCTTTAAATACAAAAGCGCTAAACCATTCAAGCTTTCCATCGTACCAGGATGCGTTGCCCCTAAAATCTTTTTACTGATCTCATAACCCTTTTGGTAAAGAATTTCTGCATCTTTGTAATGCCCTTGCATCATTTCCAAGAGCGCCAATTCATCCATACTCATCAAAGTATCTCTGTGCTCAGGACCCAAAGTCCTGACACGAGTATTAAAAGCTTCACGAAGGAGTTTGTCCGCTTTTTGATACTTACCATTGTCTAACAAAAGCTTCCCGTATTGAGACATACAACTAGCAGTCTCTTTACTGTTAGAACCATAGGTATTCAAAGCAATCTCGTAAGCTCTTTCAAATAAAATGGTCGCAGACTTACCAGATCCTGAAAAACAGAGGAATGACCCTAGATCAGTGATTACTTGAATAATTTTTGAAGTAGGTAAATCCGCATTGTCTTCAGCACCCTCCCAGGATTGAAGAGCAACCCGATAACTTTCATCCATATTGTAAAAATCGCCCAATAAGAACCAATTAGAAAGCAGTTCCAACTTATCTTTTGCGAAGGCCTTTTCAAACACTGGAATCTGGCGAATGTAAGAGTGCATCTGAGTCCAGTTGCGCATTCTGCTCAACTGATAAGGAATCTCATCCACCGATCGATCCAATTCTTCTTTCTCTCGAAAATAACTGCATAGATTTCTACGATAATCCTCAATAAACGCTCCTGATTGGGCATATCTATTCATAACAGCAATCCTCAACCGATCATGAGCGAAAGTGATAATGCCGCTTGTGTTTAATAACAAATGCTCCAATGCCAGTAAAAATGGAGACAAATAGGCCCTTGGTAAAGATTTACCGGTAGTTCCTAAAAGATCTAACAATTCTGATTCCGAGAGCCCTCGACGTGAGCACCATAGATAAAAGAGACAGTCCCTAACAAGATATTTTCGCGATCGGTCAAAATCAGACTCCATCCTCTCAAGCATCTTTTCATACAAGCTTTCAATATTTTTAGCGGATAAATAATAAGCAATTCTTTTGTCCAGTTCTTCATGAACTCCCATAATTCTAAGTTCTGCCAAAACAGTCTTCAAAAATAAAGGATTTTCGGTATTTTTAGCTTGGATCAGCTTCTCAACTGCAGGATCAGGTAGACGCTTTCGGTATTGATCCAGGTAATTAAGAATCAATCCTTTTCTCTCCTTTGGATCAAAGGGCTTCACAATCAAGAATGGGTAATTTCGTTTAGAAAGCAGCGTTTGAACTTTTCCTGGCAAGGTACTTAAGACCAAATGAACATTTTTTGGCAATTGATGTGGCAACCATCCCAAATCTTGACCCCCATTCCTATCCTCAAGTTGATTCAAGGCATCGATTACGATCATAATCTTACGGTTGGCACCTGCTGCAGTAAGCCAAGTAGGAAGCATTTCGATCATTTTACTGGGCTCTGTAGGAAGGGACTCATTGTACAAGCCCCAGGATTGAATGGTCTCCATCAATCGTTGAACCAGCCTTAAATGGTCGGAGCTATTTCCAGTTCCTCCAACAAAATGTAAAAAAACAAGATCTTCAGGATTTTTGTTTTGATATCGGAGTATCCAGTTCGCCAGCAAGGCACTTTTACCACTTCCGGAATCCCCCTGAATTACAAGGGGTTTTGTTTCCGTTTCAATATGATTGTCAATGTAAGAATAATAGTCTTCTCGGCCGATGTATACCGATCTTCTTACATTCGCAAAGGTTTCGTGTTTATTCGCCTCAATTTCTAGAGCAGTGGGCTCACTTCCTGCAGGAAAATCTTTATTAATGGCTTCCCACAGGTCTTCTAGGACAAATTCACCGAATTCCTCAGGGGTTTTATAAATTTCTTTGAGAGAAGCCCCAGAATTCCTGACATCGTCTTTTAATTTGTTCAGGAGTCTTTTGGACTCTGGCCCCTCACTCAAATACAAAGGACGGATGGAGCTCGGAACTTTTTGTTCGTACTCTTTATCTCTAAAATAGATAAAAGCTTGGTCTTGAACGGTTTTATTTTTTAGAAAACCATAAATAAATTCGAGCTCGGTAACACTCTTATCTAAATGATTTTGAATCCACGGTTGAACCTCCAGCAAATCCTTTTTGTATGAATCAGGAATCCATCCATATCTCTCTCCAAGCATTCCTATAAAATAGGGCCTACAGCGATCAATTTCATCCAGACAAACGGAGATGGTCTCCCCTTTTTGAGCCTGAGCCTCCGTGATCCCCCAACGAAGATCCACCTCCACCAATTCGACCAAGCGATCATAGCACCTTCGACGAACCTCAGGAATGACCCACTTGACTAAAACGTCACGCTCTTCTTGCATATCTCGAAAAGTGCTCGAGATAAAAACACGAATGACCCGATTTTTATTTTGAATATCAGCCATTTAAGGATCAGTGATTGTTCAAAAGGTAAACTCTGTAAGCTCCATACTTCTTGGCTAATTGAACCTCCCCAACGTAATCGCAAGCAAATCCAATGCAATCTTTTGTCGAAGCTAAAGCTGCAAAGATTTCAGAAACGTAAATTTGCCCTTCAGCAGTAATGGGCTCAATTCTAGCCGTTCGACTGACGTGGTATCCCGTGCAGGATTCCATTTCGGTTACAGGATCGATGTATCGAGTTACAGGGCCAGCATGCAATCCAATACGAACATTTAAATCTTTAGACAATCCATAACCCAACCAATCTGTGTCATCCATCATGCTTCGAAAATCTAAAGCAAAGCTACCTGCATCTTTAACCGAATCAAACACAAGATAAACAGCATCTCCCCAAGTGTTCTTAATGATAGGTTTGTAACGAGTCTTTTTAATCAACTGAGCTGCTTTTACCAGAAAATGTTCGTAATAAAGCGGAATATCTTGCTCCGTTAATTTGGAAAAGCCCACAATATCAGCGAAGAAAATCGCCTTTATATCCTGATAAACTGCTTTCTTTGTTTCCGTTCCCAAATAAGCATTCTTTTGAGCGGGTGGATAATTTTCTTTTTTACTGGTGGGATCCACCAATTCATTCAATCGAATAATCTTAACCTCAACACCGCAACTCTGCCATTTAGCAATGGCATCCTCAGTTCCTCCTGGTCCTCCTCCCTCTTTTGAATCCCATACAGCCAGCGCATGCAACGGAACATCCAATACTTGCTTCTTTAAATTGGCAATTCCGATCAAAACATCATTGGCAAATTCGAAATCGGCACTTCCTCCGGAATATTCATCATGACTGACAAAATGAACAGAGGCCGCTTTTGAAATCAAAGTATTGTAACGATCGCTCCAATTAGAATTTGGAATGACATCTACGCTCAATTCCCGGAAACTTTTGTCTGCAAAAGGAAGCACAATATGAATATCCCCTCCTCGCTCAAGCATTGCCTCTAAGAAAAGGATATCACATCCACAGGCAGCCGCACAAAAACCAAATGACGCATCTAATTCCTCTAATTTGTTTGCAATCAGGGCCTTGACCTCCATTTCATTTTCAGCAGGGAATCGTGGAAATTCTCGCCCAGGTTGATCCAACATATGTCCTGTAAAACTCACAATCGATCCAACAGGAAAGCATTCGTCCAATGCATAAGCGTCCCCCAATAATTTTTCAGAGAGTAACCTCGCCTGTTTTCGAATGGAGCACAATCCGGCAGCGTCCCCATCCGCGATTTCACAAGCTTTGCTGTAAAATTCTTTGCACTCCTCTACCTTGCCAAAAATTAAAGACGCTTCTGCTAGAGTGGCCTGTAGCCAATGAGATGTATCCGACTCAAGCTGCTTCAAACAAATATCGTAGACGCGCGAAGCTAAAATTTTTGCATTTTCTAGGTTTTCTAAAAACACAGCAAGAGTGGCAGCATTGATACCTGGATAATATTCTTCCGAAGTCTCGAATGCCTCTAAATAAGTCTTGTATGCAAGATTCAGGTAATTTTCTTGCTCCTTTGATTCAGAGCTTTTAACCCAAAAATCCTTATATGTTCTACCGAGCAAACTCAATGTTTCAACATCTTTGTGCCCCATAATGACAAGATTTTTCAATAGCTCATTGGCTGCTTGAGTGGATCCACTTTGAGCTAAACTAAGTGCTTGTATATGTTTTAATTGGAGGTTTTGATTGTCCACCAATAGTCCCTGCGCAGAGATGTCATAGGTCCAAAATGGCTCCCCAGCTTTCAAAGTTCGCTTAGCCAACAAAGTGAACAATTCTGGATTGTTGTTCCATACAAGTGGATCTCGCATTTCCCAGATAAATCTTAAATCACTGAGAAATATGCTTTTATCACACAATCTAGCTCGAGTACTTGCGTATAATTCTTGAGTACTATCCATGGATAGGAATGTAAAAGAATTTTAAGGATCTAATCAAAAGAATAAAATATTTTGGAATTTATTCTTTTAAAAAAAGCTCCACAATGAATTGATGAGCACTGATAAAGAAAACATATCTGAATACTATGGAAAGACCCTCCAGTCGAGTAAAGATCTTAAGACATCTGCCTGTTGTCCCGTCGATCGTATGCCCGATTTCATGATGCCTCTCATCCAAAAAATTCCTGATGAAATTCAAGAAAAGTTTTATGGTTGTGGTTCTCCAATTCCACTCTCCATTGAAAGTGCTACTGTCTTGGATTTGGGATGTGGTTCTGGCAGGGATTGTTATTTGTTGTCTCAGATGGTGGGTCCCGGTGGAAAAGTAATTGGGATAGACATGACCGAAGAACAACTCTCAATCGCAAACAAGTACAAGTCTGAATTTTTAGATCAAAACCAAAGGAATTGTGGCTCGATCGATTTTAAGTTAGGGGAAATCGAAAACTTAGCCGATTGCGGAATTGAAGAGAACTCCATAGATGTAATCATTTCCAATTGCGTCCTCAACTTATCCCCTGACAAACATTCTGTATTTAAAGAAATCTTTCGAGTTTTAAAGCCAGGGGGAGAACTCTACTTTGCAGACATTTTTTCCGACAGAAGAATTCCTCAATCTTTAAAGAAAGATCCTGTTCTTTTAGGGGAGTGCTTGTCTGGAGCGATGTACATTGAGGATTTCAGGAGATTGATGACAAGTTTGAGTTGTCCCGACTATAGAATAGTCAAAAAATCAGCCATTTCGATCGAGGATGCCGAAATAAAAAAACAAGTGGGTATGATAGGGTTTTACTCATTGACAGTTCGTGCTTTTAAGGGAGAGTACGAGGATCGATGTGAGGATTTTGGACAAACAGCTGCTTATTTGGGAACGATCCCAGAAAGTCCTGATTTCTTTGATTTAGACGATCATCACCGATTTAATAAAGGAAAACCCATGAAAGTTTGTGGAAACACGTCTAAGATGATCTCTGAAACTCACTACGCGGAACATTTTAACTTACATGGGGATCGTTCTATCCATTATGGTTTGTTTGAAGACTGTGGGGGCTTGGAAAAAGAAAAAAATCAGCCCAGTTCTTGTTGTTAAGTCAGCCAGATGAATGGATCTTCTGGAACCCTCCCTTAACTTTCATTGCATTGACTGTAAGGAGAAATATACCGATTCCAAGAGTAGCATTTTTTGGCATTTACTTGGACCCACTCATCACTCTCTAAGATATATGCGCTCAATTTATGCCCATACACACAAGAAGTATCCAGTCCAAGACTCCATTTTTTTCGGTCGATTTTAATTTTAGGGGTATGTCCATAAATAACAAATGGAGGCCCTCTCCATAATTGACTCCACTCGACCCCATCTGGACATTTAGCTCTTTTATGAGGTTTGCCAAAGGCGTCTATGACCTGAATTTTAGTCATCACTTTATTGGATTGTTCCTCAAGAGGCACCGCTGGTAAAAATCCTGCGTGCACCACAACAATTTTCTCCTTTTTAAGAGAAATTGTATAATCTAAAGACTGAAGATATTCCCAATCCTTAGTTTTCAACTCTCTCAAAGTGTCTTGCTCATAATCTTTGATGGTTCCAGATTTGAGCGAGGCTTTATCTTTGAAGATAGAAAGCATTCGAATTTCATGGTTTCCGAGAATAGACTCAATTTTATTTTTTATGCAAAATTGAATGACCTCTCGGCTGCTGGGTCCCTTATTGATCAAGTCTCCCACTTGAATCACTCGATCTCCTTTCGAAATAGAAAGTTGACTCCAAAGAGACTCTAATTCTTCGATACATCCGTGAACATCGCCGATAAAAATAGTTTTTGACATATTAAGGGGTGAAATTATCCAATTTTAAAGATTAAATAAAGAAGGAAAATGAAGTTTGATCATTTAAAAAAATTTAGGTAAATTTGACAACATTGACTGATTCTATGATTCTAAATTTTCTAATACTACTATGAGGTGTCCAAAGTGCTTGTGTATTTACTCTAAAGTAATTGACAGTCGGGTTAGCAAAAATCACAGCTCGATCCGTAGGAGGAGAGAATGTACGGATTGCAATTACAGGTATTCCACTGCCGAAGTCATTCTCCACGAAGATGTAATCGTAGTAAAACGCGATGGTAGGAGAGAAGATTTTGATCGCAGTAAAATTGTGAATGGAATTCGAAGAGCCATTGAAAAAAGACCCGTCGATGTTGAGCAAATTGACTTGATGATCGTGGATGTGATGAAATTGTTGGAATCCCAATACGATATAGAAATTCCCTCAAGAGCAATCGGAGAAGCAATTATGGAGCAACTGAAACAAATCGATAAAGTCGCTTACGTTCGATATGCGAGTATTTACAAAGACTTTAGAGACCTTTCTGATTTTGCCAACGAAATTACCAAACTTAAAAATTAGGATGTTAAAAAAGGTCTCCACAATTGATAAGCTGAACTGCATTCATCAACTTTTTTGTCAGATGAATGAAAGCAATAAAACTCGAGAGGAGCAAGAATCTCTGGAATCTGCTTATTGGCTATTTGTTGAAGCATTGGAAAATGATTCCAATGCTTTGATCTGGAATCAATCCTTGATTGAACGTTTGTTTTGTATGCACTTTGGTTCCACCCAAACGATTGGATTTGAATTCTGGGAACTCTCCTTGGAACCCTACGATCCCTTATTTTTTAGAGAAAACTTTATTCAATACTTAAAAAAGCTCAACTCCCACCGCCAAAGTCTATTGATTATTTCCGGTCTCCGATATTGTATCGCAGGCAATAGAACAAACAGCACAATCAAATTTAAAGAAGACTACGCCAACGAAATTACTTTCATTCGCGAAATGTGCCACCATGTTTGTAGACATGATACGATTATGAATTTATTAATTCTCTAATAAATTTATAATTGAATAGAAAAACTGCCATCAATCAATCTTCTGATCCAATTCGTTTGTATAATTGCTAGGCCAAATGAATTTCGAGGCTACAAATCCTTCAATCAACAAACCCTAAAAAACTTCAAATCCCTCAACGGGAAGCCTCTAGTTTTATTTCCATCTGTTTGATTTGCTCCTCAAGCCGTTCCCAATCCTCATAACTTCTAGGAATTTCTACCAATATTTTTTGATGCTCTTGAACAGCCTTGGTAGTTTCTGCGGATCCCCCCTTAAAAAAATCAGGATCTGCCATCATATTTTCAAGCTCTGAGGAGCGAGCCTCAATTCTTGCAATTTTGAGCTCCAAAGATTTTATTTTTTTTCGAACGGGCGAAAGTTTTTTTTGTAATTCTGAACGTATCCTTCGTTTTTCTTTTAAATTTCCCTTGGAATGGGCCTTGGAAGCGACTGGAGACGATTTACTCAATTGGATCTCTTCTTGAATTTCCTCTTCCTTAATTTCCTCCAAATAACCTGAAATATTTCCTGGAAAAATACGGACCTCATTTTGACTGACTTCTATTACTTTGTTTATAATTGGATCGAGAAAGTGCCGGTCATGAGAGACAATTAAATAACTTCCCCCATACTCTTTAAGTGCTTCCTGTAAAATGGATTTCGTATCCATATCGATGTGATTGGTAGGCTCATCGAGAATAAGAACATTGCTTGTCCTGCATAAAATCTTAGCCATTGCTAGGCGACTTTTTTCCCCACCTGATAAAACTTTGACTTTTTTAAAAACATCGTCTCCCCGAAACAAAAAGCTCCCTAAAATAGAGCGGACATGAAGTCCATTCTGAGAAAGCCCCCCTTCTTGTAAAGTTTCGATCAGATCTAAATCCGGATCGAGAACATTGGCCTGGTGCTGAGCAAAAAATGCGACTTCTACTTTGTGACCTATTTCAACGCTTCCTCCGCTCAAGGGCTCTTCCTTCGCTAAAATTTTGGAGAGCGTTGATTTCCCGCAACCGTTCGGTCCAACAATGGCGATCCGATCCCCACGTTCAATCCGAAGATCAAAACCTCTAAAAACTTCTTTTTCTCCATACGATTTTTTCAATCCCTCAAGATTGAATAAGATCTCTCCGCTTCTGGGTGCCTTCGGAAATTTAAAACTTACTTTTTTAGCCTCTTGGGTGATCTCAATCCGATCTACTTTCTCCAAGGCTTTTATTCGACTTTGAACTTGTTTTGCTTTTGTTGCCTTCGATCGAAACCGTTCAATAAATTCTTCAGTTTTTTGAATTTGCTTTTGTTGGTTGATATATTTCTTCAGTTCTAAGTCTCTACGAATAAGGCTCTCTTTTTTGTAATAAGAATAGTTGCCCTCATAGATCTCTAAATTCCCTAAATGTAGAGCATAGGTGCGCGTGCAAAGTTCATCGATAAAAGCCTGATCGTGAGAAATAATAATAATAGCCCCTTCATAGCGTTTCAACTGACTTTCTAGCCATCGCTGCGAGTGAATATCTAGGTGATTGGTTGGCTCATCCAGAAGCAATAAGGAGGGTTTTTTTAAAAGTAGTTTGGCCAATGCAATTCTCATCTGCCATCCCCCACTAAACTCTCCAGTATCTTTCTGTAAATCTTCTTCTGAAAATCCAAGTCCAAATAAGATTTTCTCAATTTGTGAACTCAACTTATGAGAATCTAGAGCTTCTAATTTTTGCTCCCAAGCTCCAATATTGTCAATGGCCTCTGCATACTCAGAACTGTTTGTATCCATCTCATCCAAATGAATTTCCTCTTGCTCAATCTTTGAACGAAGACTGAGAACCAAATCAAAAGAACTTTCTACCTCTTTGAACAAAGTCTTGCCATGGCTGACAATATGCTCCTGCTGAAGATAACCAACATTGACATGTTTCGCAATTTCTACCATCCCGGAATCCGAATCCTCTTGACCCAATAACAACCTAAAAAAAGTAGTTTTTCCGGCTCCGTTGGGACCCACTAAAGAGATGCGATCCCTGTCCCCTATCAGGCACGAAATCTCTTTATACAACAACTTATTTCCATAACTGAGTGAAATATTATCCAAAGTGATCATAGAGAACAGTATTCAATAAATCTCAAGTAAAACAACCTTCGAAACCAATCACTCCCATAAAATTCCATAATTTTATAACTTGAGCGATCCAATCTTCTCACTAGTATCATAAAGATGGAATTTATTAATACTAATTTAGCACCTGAAGCAGTAGGCCCTTACTCTCAAGCAGTTCAATTGAACAATTTGATTTACCTTTCAGGACAGATTCCCATTGATCCCAAAAACCAAGAATTGTGTCTTTTTGAAGGGGATGTAGGCAAACAGGCAGAGCTTGTTCTCTCCAATATGGCAGGGGTATTAAAATCTCAAGGACTGACCCTCCACAACATTTTTAAAACCACTCTCTTTTTAACGGACATGAATGATTTTGCTGCTGTCAACAAGGTGTATGCAAAGGCTTTTGGAACTCATCGACCGGCTCGTAGCACGATAGCAGTTGCTGGATTGCCAAAAGGAGTTGCGGTAGAAATTGAGTCGATTGCTAGGCTTTAAGTGGAGGGGTCTCTCTCTACTTTGAAACGCCAGATCCTAGATTTCATAGGCCTTTAATTATCTGAATCTAAAATGGATAAAAATAAAGAGTACATTGACCAAGCCAGAGGCTTTTGCTCTGCAATCCATGACGAACTGAAAAAATCGGTCATTGGATTCCACTCTGAATTAGAGCATCTGGATATTGCCTTTCTCACAGGGGGACATGTTTTGCTTGAGGGAGTACCCGGTCTGGCAAAAACTCTTTTTGTTCGATCTTTGGCAAAGGCGGCGGGTTTAAAGTTTAAGCGCATTCAGTTTACTCCAGATCTTATGCCCTCGGACATAACCGGGAGCCTCTTTTACAATGAAGAAAAACAAGACTTCAAATTTATTGAAGGGCCCCTGTTCGCCAATATTGTTTTGGCAGATGAGATCAACCGAACCCCTCCTAAAACCCAAGCTGCACTTTTGGAATCCATGCAAGAAAAGTCCGTGACTGTCGCTCAAAATTCCCACAAAACACCCGACCCTTTTTTTGTGTTTGCAACCCAAAATCCAATCGAACAAGAGGGAACCTACCCTTTACCAGAAGCACAATTAGATCGTTTTTTATTCAAACTAATACTCGATTATCCTAGTTTGGAGGACGAAAAAAAAATAGCACTCTTGCGAAACGACCCTGAAAGTGAATCCATACAACCCATAGCGGGCATCGAGCACTTACAGAAAATCCAGCATGCCGTTCAACACATTCTTTGTGCTGAAGATTTAGTCGATGAAATTATCCGTCTAGTCGCTTCTACTCGCCCAGGAAGAGAAGGCTCTACTAAAGAAGTGAACCAATTTGTTGAATGGGGTGCGGGTCCACGAGCTTCCAAATGGATACTCTCCGCAGCGAAAGCTAGAGCTGCCTTGTCAGGTCGTTATCATGTGGATCGTGAGGATATAAAATTTGTAACCCCTGCGATTCTACGCCACAGAATCTTATTGAATTATCATTCTCTTGCAGAAAATCTTACCACCGATCGACTGATTGAAAATTTGATCCGCGAAAAACTACCTCGGTGATATAAGTTTTGCTTGGAAAAATGAGCTGGAAAGATAAAAAGTGGGTATTTGTCGACATCGAAACCACGGGGGGTCGACAAACAAAGAATCGGATTATTGAAATTGCACTGATTGTTGTTCATCCAAGCGGAAAAGAAGACAGATGGCAAAGTCTTATCCATCCCGATTGTGTGATACCCAATCATATTACAGCAATCACTCACATTACCAACAACATGGTTTTGGATGCCCCCAGATTCAATGAAATTGCTCAAAAACTCTACTCCTACATTGATGGCGCTATCTTTGTTGCTCACAATGTAGGATTTGACTATCACTTTATTCGCTCGGAATTTCAAAGAATTGGACTGCCCTACAAGTCGAGAAAATTCTGCACCGTTCAACTCTCTAGAAAACTTTTCCCCGAAGCTAGAAGTCATAGCTTAGATTCTATTATAAATAACTTCAACTTCCGATGCAAAGAGCGACACAGGGCAATGGATGATATTGAAGCTACAAAATCTTTCTTTGACCTTTGTAAAAATCGTTTTGAGAAAGATTCCTTTGAGGCAGCAATTGACTTTCAATTAAAAATGCCATCTTTGCCCCCTAATTTGGATTATGAACAGATTGATGACCTTCCAGATTCCCATGGCGTTTATGAATTCTATGACAAAAATGCGATCTTAACTTATATTGGAAAGAGTAAGAATATTCGTAAACGGGTGCTCTCTCACTTCTCCAACTTAAAATCAGATCGATCCAAAGCAATGATCGGTTCTTTAAACCGAATTGAATATCAAAGTACAATGGGAGAAATGCATTCTCTTTTAACAGAAGCTACTTGGGTAAAACTAAAATCACCCCTCTACAACAAAAAATTAAAAGGAAACCAACTCTATAAAACTTTTCATTTGAAGGGGTACGACCAAATTCCTCAATTAGAGATTCTGGATTTAAAAAATGTTTGTAAAAAATCAATCCCAGATTGTTATGGTCTTTTTAGATCGATTCAGACAGCAAAGAAATTTTTGGCAAATATGGTTTCAGAAAATAAACTTTGCGATCAACTAACTGGGATTGAAAATTCCGTCAAAGGGCCTTGCTTCAGTTATCAAATTAAAAAATGTTCAGGCGCCTGCGTCCATGAAATCACTCCACAAAAACATTTTTTCCAGTTGTTAAAAATATTAAATCCCAAGAAGCTGGCCAAATGGCCTATTGATGGGTCCTTAGGCTTTGAAGAGATTTGTCCAATCACTGGATCCAAAGCAATCCACATTTTCAGAAAGTGGATTTATTTGGGAAGTGGCGAGAGCGATGACGAGATCCATGAAATCTTGACTGTTTCGGACACTCCATTTGACTACGATTTCTTCAAAATAGCCCTGAAGTTTTTGGAAAACCCGGGAGCGATAAAAATTCGCAAGTTTTGACTTGGACTCGTTTGAGTGAAAATCTTGGTTCCTTTATAATTCAACCAATTGAGATTGAATTTCTTTTGTTAGCATTTTTAATAAAGGACTGAGATTCTCAACCATAGAATCATCCAGAAGTGCAGTTGGACCTCCAACCCCAAATGCACCTACAAATTTTTGTTCCTTATTAAATACTGGATAAGTCACGCGCCTGACATGTCGAAAGAAATTTTCAAATAGGAATTTAGATTCATTGAATGACGCAGTCATTTTTGATTTCTGATCCATCCATTTTCTTTTATGATCCTCCTCTAAATGATTCCAAGAATTTTGCAAAGAAGGATCTCCAATCAAATAAATACTCCAAGGATAATTCCAAATATCGAGACGAATTTCTCCCTCCGCTTGCATTGCAATAGAATATTCAGCAGTCGAATTGGCAATGCATTCCCACCGATCGGATCTCCAACAAAGAAAAATTGTAGTGTTCTTACTAGCTCTTGCGATCTGCTCTACAAATGGAGGAACAATTTGTTTCAACTGATTCCTAATTCCAATGGATGGAATTAAAAAAATAGCCTCATTGATCGAATAGGTATCTGCTGTTTTTAGAAGGTAATTTCTATCTTTTAAAAGTTGAACAATTCTATTGGTTGAAGCCAATGGAATCTTCAAAATTTTAGACAAATGAGCGACTGTCACAGCTTTGCCAGATGCTTGGAGATATTCCAAAATGGTTAACCCACGCTCTAGGGCTGGTGCAGCAGTCTTTTTAGAGTTCATTGTATTGATAAAAGCTTTATATTCTAAAAAAAAGATCTTTTAAATATAAAATCTATTGAATGTAGAAGCTAATTAATAAGTAATATTTAAATGCTTGCGTAGATCCATTATTTGCCAATTTTAATTTATATAGTATTATTATTAGAAGCAGCTTTGACATTAGATGCCGAATTTTCGTCCTTTAAATTTTTAAAAATATGAGTATAAAATCGAAAAAACCTAACATTTTCTTTATCATTTGTGATGAACTCAGAGCAGACACCTTAGGGTATGCAGGAGACTCGATCGTAAAAACCCCTTTTATCGATGCACTTTCGAAAGATTCCATTATTTTTGAAAATGCATATTGTGCAAGTCCCATGTGTGTGCCATCAAGAGTCAGTATTGCTACAGGCCGTCATCCAATGAGTCACGGAGCCCTTGACAATTCATTCACCCCTTTGGAAGACGAAAAATCTTTATTCAATTCCTTTCAGGACTATGGATACAATACCGTCTCATTTGGAAAATGGCATACTAATAAACCCGCAGAAAAATGGGGCTGGAATTACAATAAAAGTGGAAACGAAGGATTGTCAGCTCAGGTTACTTGTTTTGGGGTCACAGACCCGGAGCTTAGATCTAGATCGTCTTATAAAAAAAATGAAGGATTACTGAGTCTCATCATTCATGGAATCAATGGATTAAAAGAAGAAGAAACCATGGACTCCATCAATACTGGGAGATACCTGCAATCGATTGAAAAACTGAATGAATCTTCTCCTCCATCCTTCTACCGCCTCTCATTGTGGGATCCACATTCTCCTTACTTTCCGATAAAAAAGTACTCTGATCTGTATGCATCCGAGTCCGTTCGACTTCCTGAAAATTGGAGACCCGACTACAGTCAAAAACCACAGATCCAAGAGTTTTTCTACCGTGCTAGAGGATTTCACCACCTCTCCGAGGAGGACTACCAAAAAGCAAAAGCAAGCTACTATGGTTTAATCTCCCACAACGACGATCGGGTTGGTAGAGTTATTCAAAAGCTTAAAGATAAAAATTTGTACGACGATTCTATTATCATTTTCACTTCCGACCATGGAGCTATGATGGGAGAGCAAGGGTCTATTGAAAAGTGGGGGCACCTGTATGAGCCAGTAGTTCGAATTCCTCTACTCATCAAGCTTCCTGGACAAAAATTCGGCAACACGCGGAAATCGAGCTTCACCGAAAACGTTGATTTATTGCCGAGCCTCTTGGACCTTGTGGGTATAGAAATTCCTGAAAATTTACACGGGAAAAGTCTTGTTCCTTACATAAATCAAAAGAACGATTTTCACAAAGATTCGGTTTTTTCTACCTACATCAGTCATGCAATTATGGATCAACCCGCATTTATGATTCGTCACAAAAACTGGAAATACACTTATTACGGAGAACAATCTCTCCTAGAATCCAAGTTGCCAAGGGATCATTTTCTTCGAAACTCCGAATTTTTTGATCGCAATCCAATCATTGGAGAATTGTATGACTTGAATCAAGATCCCGAGGAGAATGACAACTTGTTTAACAATCCCAAATACAAAGAAGTTCAAGAGGATTTAAGCCAGCGTTTAAAAAGTTGGTTAGAGGAACTAGGAAAGACTGTTGAGATAAAATCGACCATAAATGAGCCCACTCCTTGGTCTGATTTCAGGTTACAGCTTGAAGGTAATTTTTTAACTGAACTTTCAAAAGTTTATCCAAACATCCAGAGAAATGCAAATGTGAGTCTAAAAAGAAAACCGTAAATTGAAATTCCAAGCCCATTGATGGTTCCAATTCTCATTTCTTGGAATCATGTCCGTAAAATTTCTTATCCATTAAAACGATTCACTATTACTTCAAAGCTATTTAAAGCTCTTTTTTTTAAAGTTGGGTTTTTTTTGAATTAATTTTGAGTATATTTAAAGACTAATTTATGAGTTACTTATTGACCTTAGTATCATCTGAATCATAATTGAAATCATGATTCAAAATACTAAAGATTTGTATACAATTGGAACTACGTCCAAGTTGACCAATATTTCTGTAAACACTATACGAACTTGGGAAAGAAGGTATTTTCAAAATTTGTCCACAAGGTCTGAAACTGGTCGTAGGTTTTACGATGATTACGCTGTGGACAAGTTAAGGATCATTAAAACCCTTTCAGATTCCGGAATGTCGGTTCGAGACTTAGCCAACTTGGAAGTAAGCAAACTTGAAGAACTTATGATCAATGCTTCTCGACAAAGGTCTCATTTTGAAAAGAAAGTTCAAAATTTCACCAAAGAAGCAATCACCATTACTGGTAAATTTTTCTTAAACCGGATTCAGCACTATCAAAACAATTACATTGTTCTCCAAGCATACAACAAATTGAATGAACTTCTGATCTCTGAACAAAGCAGTAAACATGAGAAGGTGACACACCTGATTGATTACAATGAGTTGAGAGGTGAAAATCTTACTGACTCCATTCTTGAATTGAAGTCGGAGCTTCCCAACCATACTGTAGTTATTTTTTATGATTTTGCCCCTAGAAGAGAACTTCAATTGCTCTTGGACAACAAAATTGAAATCATACGAACCAATCTACCTCAGTTACTGACGGATCGTTATTTGAAGGAAATTATACAAAATTCAGAAGCCGTTGAAAACTCATCCACGATTGAGAACCATGAAAATCTTTCCCCTCGAAGGCAACTAACCGACAAACAACTTTATTTCTTACAAGAAGTAAACAACAATTTAGATTGTGAGTGCCCCAATCATATCAGTTCTCTAGCCCTCTCATTGGTGAACTTCGTCGAATATTCGAAAAATTGCGAAAACAAAGACACGCAAGACGAAGCCCTTCACAAAACTCTCACTCTTCACTCTTCTCAGGCATTAGAAATAATTGAAAATTCAATTGTTCAGTTGTGTGCTCATGAAAACATTCAGTTACCTTTAGACAGAGATTTGTAAATTACAGAAATTTCTAATTTTTGTTCCATTCAGTTCTATTTAAAGGCAAATGAATCATAAAGAGTCCATCGGAATCATAGGATCTGGTATTGCAGGGTTGTCGTGTTGCTATTTTTTAGGCAAAGAATTTGATCTTACTCTCATAGACCAAAACAACTATTTAGGAGGGCATACCAATACCGTCACAATCAAAGAAGCCGGTAAATCTATCCCAATAGACACAGGATTCATGGTCTTTAATGACTACACTTATCCCAATTTGCTTGAGTTGTTCAGTCGTTTGAATGTCAAAAGTTATGAAACTTCTATGTCTTTTGGAGTTCAAAATTTATTGTCTGGCCATGAAATGTCTTTCAGCTCTTTGAATACTATCTTTGCTCAAAGACAAAATTTGTTAAACCCCAAATTTGTGTTCATGATTAAAGACATTTTGCGTTTTTTCAAAGATTCGCAATCGGTTTTAGCATCCAAAGATTGTGCAAACCTTACGCTCCATGATTTTATAATCTCTCGCAAGTATGGCAAAGAATTGGCTGAATGGTTTTTACTGCCCATGATCGCTGCTATTTGGTCTTCCCCTACCTCTAACATGAAAGATTACCCGGTTCTTTCGTTGTTTCAATTCATGAGTAATCATGGGCTTTTAGGGGTTGGCACTCAGTTTCAATGGCGAACCGTTCAGGGAGGAAGCCAGAATTATAAAAAAACTCTTCTAGAGGAATCCAAACCTGAGATCTGGTTGAATTCAAAAATTCGCTCCGTTAGTCGTTTTAAAGACAAATTCAATGTTACCAACCAAAACGGGGAAAAGCGAAGTTTCGACAAAGTGATCATTGCCACTCATGCCGATCAAGCTCGACTTATGCTGGAACATCCAACCGCACATCAGAAAGAACTTTTGAGCCCTTTTAAATACAACATCAACACAGCGGTTCTCCACAGCGATGACTCTGTGATGCCTAGTTCTAGGAGAGCATGGGCATCTTGGAATTACAGAATAGAGCAAAAAGAAAACCGGGCCTTGGGTTCCACTCATTATTGGATGAACAATCTACAATCCCTTGATACAACTAAGAACTATTTCGTAAGTATAGATTACAGCCCAAAGTTATTGAACCCCAACAAAATCCATTGGCAATCTACCTATGAGCATCCACGCTACAGTTTGGAAACACTCAAAACTCAGCCAAATCTAAGCAAATTGAATGAAAACGGTTCCCTCTTTTTCTGTGGTAGTTATTTTGGCAATGGTTTTCATGAAGATGCTTTGAATGCAGGAATCGAGGTTTCCAAAAATATCCTGCAAAAAAAGGACATTTGGAAATGAACTCTTGTCTTTATAAGACTCAAGTTTTTCATAAAAGATTGAGTCCTAAAAAACACGAATTCTCATACAATCAGTTTATGTTTGGAATTGATTTAGACGAGTTGGTTCGCATCCATAACAATTTAAATTTTGTTGGAATTAACCGTCCAAACCTTTTCTCTTTTAATAATCATGACCACTTTCAGTTTGGAAAATTGGGTCTTAAAGAAAACATCACTGCATTTTTAAAAGAGAAACACAATGTCCATGAAATTGGTAATATATTTATTATCACCCAACTTAAAATGTGGGGTTTCTTATTCAATCCAGTGTCCTTTTTTTTTATCAGAGATTTAAACAATCAACCTCTTGGTATTGTCGCTGAAGTTATGAACACATTTAGGGAATTTAAATTGTATTTCATTTCTGCGGACAAGAAAGTGGGGAACACTTACAAGGATGAACAGGATAAACTTTTTTACATTTCCCCTTTTTCTGAACTCAATACAAAATTGCTCTTTGATATTCAAGAGAGAGAAGACACAATCGATATTCAAGTGAATGAAAAAAAAATAGAGGAAAGTGCCCCCTTTTTTTTTAGTAGATTAAGGGGTGAAAAGTCTGCTTTGAACGACAGAACTTTGTTGAAATTTGCCTTGAGATTTCCCTCTAACACCTTTTTGTCCTTTCTTCAAATTCATCTACAAGCACTGGCATTGTTTAGAAAGAAGACACCGTGGTTCAGAAAAAGCGATCATCCACACTTACAGACAGATACTCAGAAACAACAATCTCCTAAAGAAGGACGACCATTATGATGCAATCTTGGTTTTCCAATTTGGTTTTAAACAAGTTGAAAAAAGCAACTTGTGGAAGGCTTGAACTAGAATTGCCCAATGGGGAATCCATTCTTTTGGGAAATCCTCAGGACAAGCAAGTCGCTGAAATAAAAATCAAAAATTTGAATTTATTTAAAAGACTGGTTCTTTACAATGACATCGGTTTAGGAGAAAGCTTCTCGGCAAACGAATGGGAGAGTAAAGATCCCTGTGCAGTCATTGAATGGTTTATCAAGAATTTCTCACAATCAGCTGAAGACAAAAGTTTATTGGACTCCCTGCTTACCCTTATTGGCAATCTCCCAAATCGTATCCAACACCTACTGAATAAGAATACGATTACACAAAGCAAAAAAAACATCCAGACGCACTACGATATAAGCAACGATTTTTACAAATTATGGCTGGATAAATCCATGACTTACTCAGCAGCCTATTTTACTCAACCCAACCAGTCCTTACTTCAAGCTCAAGAAGAAAAGTATCAACGTTTGATAAGCAAACTTGGTATCAAAGAGCACCACACTGTTCTTGAAGTCGGTTGCGGCTGGGGGGGATTTGCCACCTATCTGACGGATAAAGTAGGATGCAAAGTGGATTGCCTGACTCTTTCTGAGGAACAGAAATCCTATTTCGAAGAGGCGATACAAAAGAATTCACTGGGATCACAAATTTCCGTTTATTTACAAGATTATCGTCACATGAAGGGAAAGTACGATCGCATTGTTTCCATTGAAATGATCGAGGCCGTGGGTCATGAGTACCTACCCGAATATTTCAGTTCTCTAAACCGTCTCCTCAAAAAGGATGGACTGATTGGAATTCAAGCGATCCTTTGTGCGGATCACCGTTATAAGAGCTATAGAAGCGGGGTGGATTGGATTAGAAAATATATTTTTCCTGGGGGTCATCTACCTTCAAGTCAAGCAATCCTTGAGATATGCTCCAAGTGCACCAACTTACAATTATTAAACCTAGATACCTTTGGCCTTCACTATGCGACCACCCTGCGATGTTGGGCAGACCGATTTATCGAGAAGAATGCGTCCATCCTTAATCTAGGTTATGACGAAGCCTTTATTAGAACCTGGCTTTTTTATCTTTATTATTGCGAAGCGGCATTTAAGCAGAGGCATATTCAAGTTGCCCATTTAATCCTTGGACCCTCTAATAGTTCCTCCTACAGCTGGGATCTCAGAGAAGAATCTTTTCTAAACCAATCGATGCCCTATAAAAATAACTGTGCTGATATAAAAAATGAGGTCACTCATTAATTACTTACTTATTTAAAATGAACTGGTTGCTTGTATGGGGGTTTCTTTCTCTTTGTGTTGGACTCACTTGGATTGTCGCTGTTAGACAAAAAAGGGGAGGCATTGTCGACACTGTCTGGGCCTACAGTCTGGGTTTCACCTCCATCATTTGGTTCTTTCTGGAATCAAATCCCGAATTCCACATCCGTAGCTACATCACAATTCTGGTTGCAGGTTTTTGGGCTCATCGATTGGGGAGTTATCTTTTTCGAAGGATAAAAAGAGAAGGTGAAGACGCCAGATATGGTAAATTGATTCAACATTGGGGAACTCAATGGAAATTAAAATTGTTTGTATTTTACCAGATCCAAGCCCTTGCATCCACGGTGCTCAGTATTTCCTTCTTTCTTGCAGTTTCTAACCCAGTTTCACAATTGCAAATTACTGATTTTATTGCGATTGCAATCGCAATAATTGCGATTCTTGGTGAAGCCCTTTCAGACAAACAACTCGACCGATTCAGATCCAACAGTGAAGGGAAAAATAAAGGGGTTTGTAAAACAGGATTGTGGAAATATACGAGACATCCCAATTACTTTTTTGAATGGTTGTTTTGGATCAGTTTAATCTTTCTTAGTATTGGACATTCCTTTTTTTATCTTTCTCTCATTCCTGCCTTGGCTATCTATTATTTTTTAAACAAAGGATCTGGAATTCCATACGCGGAAAAACAATCCATAGCTAGACGAGGAAATGCATACATCCAATATCAAAAAGAGACCAATGCATTCTTTCCTTGGTTTCCAAAAAAAAATTCAACTCTAAATTAATATGATTGCAACTTATCTAGCAGAAAAAGCTCTATTGCCAGACTCCATCATTCGCTGGGGAATTAGAAACCAGTTGAAAGAGCGAATCAAAAGTTCCTACGAGCCCAATCATACCCATTATGACAAGTTCATTGATATGCTTAAGAACAGTCCCATTGCAATTGAGACCCAAGCAGCCAATGAACAGCACTACGAAGTGCCTTCCGAATTTTTCATTAAAATTTTGGGTCCTCGGCTAAAATACAGTTGCTGCCAATGGGACAGCGAGCAATCCACTTTGCAAGAAGCTGAAGAAAGTTCTTTAAAACAAGTCTGTGAGCGAGCTGAAATCCAAGATGGGATGAGCATTTTGGACCTTGGTTGTGGATGGGGTTCATTTTCCCTATGGGCAGCAGAAAAGTATCCAAACTCTGAAATTACTTCGGTTTCTAACTCCAACAGCCAGAGGATACACATTGAATCTCAGGCGAAACTTCGCAAGCTCACTAACATTACAGTGAAAACCGTAGATATCAATCACTTTGAAATGGATCAAACCTTTGATCGCATTGTTTCTATAGAGATGTTTGAGCACTTAAGAAATTATCAAAAATTATTTTCTAAATTAGCTAATTTCCTCAATGAGGAGGGACAATTATTTGTTCATATTTTCAACAACCGAAGGTATGCTTACAGCTTTGAAGATGAAAATCCTAGAGATTGGATGGCTCGGTATTTCTTTGCTGGAGGGATCATGCCCTCTCATGATCTATTCCATCAATTCGATGATGATCTCTCCGTGGTTAAATCTTGGAAAGTCAATGGGGTGCATTATCAAAAGACCTTGGACGCTTGGCTTTCAAAAATAGATCAGAATGAAGAAGAAATTTTATCTCTATTCAATGAGGTTTATGGGACGATCAATTCTAAGTTGTGGTTGCAGAGATGGCGACTTTTTCATCTGGTTTGTTCAGAATTGTTCGGTTATAAGGAGGGGGAAGACTGGGCAGTGACTCATTATTTATTTAAAAAAACACATTCAAACACTTAACCAATTTTATTATGGTTTTTATTATAACATTTTTCATTTTACACTGGTATTCCAGCGCGTTTATTCAAAGCTTTTTTCAACATCGTTATATGGCTCACAAAATGTTTACCATGTCCAAATTCTGGGAAAAGTTTTTTTACCTATTGACCGTTCTTTTTCAAGGATCCTCTTTTTTACATCCAAAATCCTATGCCATTCTGCACCACGAACATCATACTCACAGCGATACGGAGCATGATCCCCATTCTCCTCACGTATTCAAAGACATCTTCAGTTTAATGTGGAATACTAAAAGAATCTATACAGAGATTCAGCAAGGAAGCTTCAAAAACGAAACTGCTTTTGCTAAAAGATTAATGGCTTGGCCTACGGTAGACAATATTGCCCATGGTTTTGGTCTTAGATTTTTATTTGCCATCAGTTACGTGGCTTTTTACATAAAATTCGCGCCCAATTATTGGTGGTTTCTACTGCTTCCCATCCACTTTTTAATGGGTCCCATTCATGGTGCATTTATCAATTGGTGCGGTCACAAATACGGTTACAAAAACTTTGACAATGGAGATCAGTCCAAAAACACTTTTTTCTGGGATTTATTTTTCATGGGTGAATGTTTTCAAAACAATCACCATCGCTATCCATGTAGAGCCAATTTTGCAGTCAAATGGTATGAATTTGATATCTTATATCCAATCATCATAAGTTTATCCAAGCTCAGAATTATAAGGCTTGTTCATGGAACTTAATTTTCAAACAAGGATCATTATGAGGATTCCTTGAACCCGGATGATTCAATAGAAAATTAGATCTAAGAGAAATCCGCTTATTTCAGTCTAGAGGTGTCAGGTTTTTGATATTATTGATTTTCAAAACATCATCATCAATCACTTGTTCACGAAGCTTTGAAAAGTCTATTTTACTTAAATCAATTTTGCGGATTTGCCGATTCCACATGGTATGATAATAATAAACTTTTTCTTTTAAATCAGATGCAGAAGTCAATTGGGTAGCACTTACGATTCCTTTAGGTAAAGAGGATTCAGGAAGGTTTGAACCCAGTGGGATATTAAAGTTATCCAGAATTCTAAACGATTCTAAAACGGCCTCGAGAGAGGAATCTAAGGGTCTGCAAGATGCGGTAAAAGCAGCTGCTCGAACAAATCTGGAAGTAGGAGTGAAATCACCCGGCAATCCAATCAATCCAGATCCTGCTCCATTGGCTACGATCTGGTAATCTCCAAAAACTTTTGCTTGTTTGGCTTTATTGGATAGATGCAGGTAGTTTCTTTGATTCAGGATATGCCAATCGTAAGTTGGAGAATTTGTGATAACATCTAGGTAGGGTTCATACACTTTTATTTCACCCTCATTGACAATTTCAATGATTTTACTGTTTCCACTGGGATCTGCTATTTTAAAATGAAAGGGTAAATCTGCTTCTCCAAAATCCTTATTATTTACCCCTACCACTAGAATTTCATCCATTTTCTGAAGGACCTCTTCAACGGTCTTAAAGGAAGAGAGCATCCATTGCATACAATCTCCAACACTCATAGACTTTTTAGCATTGCTGGGCTTATAAACTGCATACTCTGCGAAACCCGGAAGATAGTAAAGGCCAACATACAATCCTTCTTCGTTCAATCCATCCGGTCCAAAGGGTTGCCCATATGCGGTGAGAGTGACAAATCCATATTTACTTTTCCAAGTTTTGCCATTATTCCCATCGGGGGTTTGGGCTACAAAATTCTTAGCTCTGGGAACAATCAACACTTTATTGTGCTGAGCATCACTCAGTGCCCACTCAACGGTTCTTGATACAACGACTCCCCCATCTTTGGAGCGTAGAGAAATTCCAGTACATGCAAAAGTCAACTCACCGCTCAGGATTAGCATTAACAATCCAAAACAGAGATTTCTTTTAATTAGATAGATTTTAAAATTCTTAAATATTTTATTCATTTTTTTAGCTTATAAAATTGGATTAGAGTCAATAGAACGCACTGAATGTCAATTCTAAATTACAAGCCATCTGAATCGATCGAAGCATCTAGTTTTAAAAAAAAATAAAGTTTAAATCCAAAATTAATTTTGAAAAATTACAATGCAATTGGAAGTATTTCTAGTTTTTTTATTGAAACAATCAGTATTTGTGGGATTTGTTAATTGGTTAGATCTGATATTTCAAAGTTTAGGCAATGAAGTTCCTAAAAAGCAAAAGACTCAAAGAACTATTGAGATAGAGAAACTTCGTTATAATTTTCTTGCCTAAACCTTTACGACATTGTTAATGTACACTTTTGGTTTTATTCATGCTCAGGTGGTGGAATGGTAGACACGTACGCTTGAGGGGCGTATGCTTAACAGCGTGAGGGTTCGAGTCCCTCTCTGAGCACCAAACTCCCTCTATCCCTCTATTATCAGGCTTCACGTATTTAATTATTTGACTGACCGGATTTCCTATCCATTTTATGGATTTTATGAAAAATTATCTTAATAACTTTTCACCTCATTCCTTTGAAAATTCACAAAAAACTTGGAAATCTTTGGTTTTTCAACAGTTAAAGTTCATCCAAATGGAGATTTAGGTTTTATCAAAAAACTTTCAATCATTCCCATTAGTTGGGTTTCATTTGATCTATTGAAAAGATTATCTAGGATTTCCAAAAATTCTTAACTTTTATTTTATTTTAACTTGCAATTAAGTATATTTTAGTCTTTATTAAAAGTGTCTTAAGAATTAGGGGTAGTTCTTAAGACTTTTAAATGGAGTAGAAAATGAGTAGCGGGAAGCTTAGGGGTAGGCTTCCCGCTTTTTTGTGCCTATTTTTGAAGTCTCCTTTTTTTACAAATATAATTTCCTAAAACTCCATTCTAATTGTTTGCCTCCCCAATGATTAACTCTATTTTGGAAGCATGAAAGAAAAACAAGAGAATACTTTTCTCAATCTTATTTTAAATATTATTTTACCCAATTTAATCCTAATAAAAGGGGGCGACTATTGGCCGGAAAGCTCCCCTATTTGGGCCAATGTTGCATTGGCACTAAGTTTTCCATTGAGCTATGGAATCTACGATTTTATCACCCGTAAAAAATACAACTTCTTTTCTATCCTTGGTTTTATAAGTGTTCTTCTCACTGGGGGTTTTGCAATCAGTGACTTAAATCCAATCTGGTTTGCGATAAAAGAAGCGGCAATTCCACTCATCTTTGGGATTGCAGTGCTTGCATCTATGTTCACCAAGTACCCTCTTGTTAAAGTGTTGCTTTTTAATAAATCAATCATTGAAGTTGAGAAAGTATACCAATCCCTAACTTCTAAAGGAAATGCGGAAAAATTTGGCAAACTTTTGAACTTTTGCTCTTATTTGTTGAGTTTCTCTTTCTTGCTCAGTGCAATTCTGAATTTCGGACTCGCGAGATATTTGGTGAACAGTCCAGCAGGAACAGAGACTAGAACTAAAGAAATTGGCGAGATGGGTCTTTATAGTTGGCCTATCATAATGGTTCCCATGATGGTCATCTCCGGCATCGCTTTGTATAAATTAATTTCTGGGATTACCAGAATGAGCGGTCTCACAATGGAGGAGATCATAAAGCAGAGAAAGTAAGGATTCTACAACAAATCTGCTCCTAACTCGGCAATTTCCGAGCGCACTCCCTTAATAAGCTTGGTATGAGCGGCCTTTCTTTGTCCTTTGAGTCGAGATCTTGCATATACAAGACCGTTGCTTTGTGAGCCCAAGAACGGATTGTCAATCTGATCTGGATCTCCCATCAGTACAAGTTTAGAACCCGTTGCCAGACGGGTAATGACTGTTTTCACTTCATGAGGGGTTAAGTTTTGAACTTCGTCGACCAAAATAAGCGAATTTGGAATGGATCGACCTCGGATGTAAGTCAGAGCTTCCATTTCTAATATTCCTTGCATTTGAAACTTCTCCCAAGCTTTCATAGGAGGGTTTTGTCCATTGGACGGCGCATGCACTTTGGGCTTATTACCCTTTTGTTTTAGAGGAAACAAGACCTCAAGATTGTCAAAATAAGGTTGCATGTAGGGGGCCATTTTTTCCTCTTTGGTTCCAGGGAGGTATCCAATCCCTTTACCGAGTTCTACCACAGGCCTAGATATCAATAGCTTCTCGTAATGATTGTGATCTGAAAGCAATTCGTGCATGGCAACCGCCATAGCAATAAAAGTCTTTCCAGTCCCAGCCTTACCAATACAAGTGATCAACGAAATGTCAGGATTCATCACAGCATCCATGTGCATCCACTGTTCTATATTTCTAGCAATAACCCGCACCCCACCAGGCATTTGAAGCCCATTCTTATCGCCTTTATTGATCTCTTGTCTCAAATGCTGACGATAGAGGGGTAGCAATTCAATTCTCCCCTCCCCTACATTACGAACCGGTTCCATGATGGACTCACACCCATTCTCAGAAGTTCGAACGATAAAATACTCATTCAAATAACTGTCTTCAGGAAGCTCTAGTTCAAAACCGCTTGCCTCTGGGTGATCCCATTCGTAGTTTTGCAAGGATTCAAAGACATCCCCTGCCACGACAATCTCTCGATAGCCTTTATTTTCTGCTACTTTGATACGATCGTTTCTATAATCCTCAACAGTAAGGCCCAATAACTTGCCTTTAAGTGCCATGTTAGAATCCTTTGTGACTAATATCACTGGCTGAGACTCCGTCTTAGACAAATGATAAGCGCAGGATAAAATGCGATGATCACTGTGGCTTCGATCCATTAGAACCGCGTCTAAGTGATCCTGATCTTGCTGAGAAAGTTTCTGTGAATTGGTAATTACGAATCGCAGATATCCACCATTTTCCATTTCAGCTTCCATCCGGGCGGATTCACCAGAATTGACCGCTGAATTATAATCTTCAAACAAATCTCTTAGATAACGATGCACACTCCGAGCATTCACTCCGACTTGACCGTCTGAAGTTTTCTTTCGATCCATCTCTACTAAAACTTCGGAAGGAAGAACCACTATGTTTTCCTGAAATTTAACAATCGATTCAGCATCATGAAGTAAAATATTAGTGTCTAATACATAAATTTTTGCGGAGTTTGAAATCTCGGACATATTGAATTTATCGGAATTAATCGGCTACAATTAAAAGCCATTCGTAGGATGATTAATAAACATTGAAAGGATTCATTTATTTTGGCAATTGAAATCCTAACTCAGAACTCTTTGTCGATTGGCTTCATACAAAAAAACAATCGTTGCTGCTGCCAGATTCAAAGAATCTGAGCCTCCAAATTGAGGAATCTTTGCTAAATGAAAAGATCCATTCATCCAAAAATCGCTGACACCTTCTTTTTCAGACCCCATTACAATCGCGATTGCACCATTCATAGTTTGACTCCAAATAGGATCCTTGGCAGAGGGAGTTGAAACAATAATTTCGATCCGTTCCTCTCTTAAAAACTCTAATATCCATTCATTCGGAGCAGAAATCAGGGGCACTGAAAACACCTGGCCTTGAGAGGATCGGATGACATTCGGATTGTAAATATCTACCGCCATATCAGAACACAAAACTAAATCCACACCAGCACAGTCTGCAGATCTTAAAATGGCACCCAAATTGCCGGGCTTTTCAACTCCCTCTAGAATTAAGATCAATGGGTTATCGCTCTTAAATGGATAATCTTCTAAGCTTTTTTTCTCATACCATCCGACACCAAGAATTCCATCCGGACTTTTACGGTTAGAAAACTTTTCAAATACTTCTCGAGTGGTTTCAATCAATTGGGTGTTTGATTTCTCAAACTCTTTTAAGGTTTTTTCTCTTCTAGCCGCTGATCCAAATTCAGAACACCAGTAAAGTTCCTCTACATAAATTTTGCTATTCTTGGCGGCTAGCAACTCTCGACTTCCCTCGATAAGAAATTTGCTCATTTTATCTCGATGCGAACGATCACGGAGTTTGACCAACTCTTTAACTCTAGCATTTTGTCGGCTCGTAATTTTATCCATAAGTTCAGTTTGCAACGATGAGCCAACAAATTCAATTCAACATTCCTGAATTTAAAGAATCAGACAAGCCCTTACCGATTAAGGCATTGCCATCCACACTTTTTTATAAGACAAATATTGAATGGCCGAAGTCCTCGAAATTTTACCTTTTAAAAATGCAATCTCAGGGGTTGCCTCCATTCCTGGTTCTAAAAGTATAACCAATCGAGCTCTAATTCTTGCATCTTTAAACGCAAACCCGATTAAACTGTGTGGAACCTTATTCAGTGATGACACTCGGTTTATGGTCCAAGCGCTTCAAAAGCTAGGCTTTGAAATCCAAGTATGCGAGAAAGAAAAAACGATTGATATTATCGGGCTTGGTGGAGAAATCCCAAACAAAAGAGCCGACTTGTTTGTTGGAAATGCAGGCACCGCAGCTAGATTTTTGACTGCAATGCTGGCTACCACTAAGAATGGATTTTTCAAACTGGATGGAACGGAAGCCATGCGCAAAAGACCGATGAGGGGTCTCCTTGAATTCCTTTCAGAAAAGGGAGTTGAATTTAGTTTTCATCAAAAAAAGTGGCATTTCCCATTTACCATGAAAACAAAATCTTTAGAGGCAGGTTCATGGACAGTCGATGCCTCTGCTAGCAGTCAAATTTTATCAGCACTGATGATGATTGCGCCAATCTTGAACGAGGACGTTCATATTCAATTAAAAGGGGACACTGTTTCAAAACCCTTTGTTGTCATGACTTACAAAATGATGAAGCAATTTGGTTGTGGAATTGATAGCTTTCAAAACCATTCCTTTAAAATCCCCTCATCTAGCAATTATCAATGCAGCCAATCTTCTTACCAAGTAGAACCGGATGCAACGGCAGCAAGCTACTACTTTACTTTACCCTTAATAAGCGGTGGGGAAATCAACGTTCGAGGAATCCCAAAAAACTCCCTGCAGGGGGATATTGCTTATTTACAAACGATCGAATCTTTAGGGTTTCAAATTAAACAGTCTGATTCGAACATCCAAGTAAGTATTGAAAAAGAGCTTTTGATTTCTGGTGGTAATTTTGATTTCAATCCAATCTCAGATACCTTTTTGACTCTTGCTGCTGTGAGCCCTCTGATGGAATCTACCCTTAAAATATACGGGATCGAACATACGAGAAAACAAGAAACCGATCGAATTCACGCAATGGCCACAGAGCTTAAAAAACTGGGTCAAGAGGTAAAAGAAAGCGAAGATTCTATAACGATCACCCCTAATAAAGCAGCCTTAGTTAGAATCGCAAAAAAGCAACCAATCGTTCATACCTATGAAGATCATCGAGTCTCTATGAGTTTCGCCATTTTAGGCAGTTATGATTTACTAAAAAACCAGAGCCCATGGCTTCGGATAGAGGATCCTTACTGTTGTTCCAAAACTTTTCCTAACTTTTACCAAGAACTGACTAAATTTAGATAATATGAATCCTTTTATAGTAGTTGCCATGGATGGAGGTGCTGCCACGGGTAAATCCTCAAGCTCCAAAATCATTTCAGAAAAATACAACTGGATGCACATCGACACTGGTTCTCATTACCGGACTGTAACTCGAGCCTTAATAGATCAAGGATTGTCTGTTCAAGATTTACCAACGAAGAAATTAGACGACACTATAAAATCTTTAGAACCCTCCACCAAAATCGTTGCGGACCGAGTGGCATCTTTAATGATCAACGAGAGACTTTATCAATCAGAACATCTCCGCAGCGAAAAAGTAAACAACGTGGTCTCTGATTTTGCAGCAGAACCCATTATTCGTTATTTCCTACTCAACTATCAAAGAAATCTAGTTCCCTTTGCCAAAGAAAATGGTTACTCAGGGATCGTCATGGAAGGTCGAGATATTGGGTCTGTTGTCTTGCCTGATGCTGACTTGAGATTCTTTCTGCATGCAGACCTAGACGCTAGAAAAAAGCGTAGAGAGAAAGAGGGGATTGCAGATGAAGTTGAGAAAAGAGACAAAATGGATTCTAGTAGAAAAGTCGCTCCTCTTGTATGTGTAAATGGCGCCATTTCAATAGACAGTGGCATCCATTCTCTAGAAGAAGTGGTCCAAATTATCTGTGACAAAATTGAGGAATACCCATCATGAATTTACCTTATCAATTTACTTGGGGAATCGGAAGAGGTCTTTTGAGATGGCTCTATGGATATGAATGTTCTGGAACAGAGCATATGCCCAAAAAGGGATCTGTTTTAATCGCCTCCAATCATGCTAGCTTTATTGATCCACCTGCAGTTGGTTGTGCACTCAATAGGGATATTCATTTTTTTGCCAGGAAATCTCTCTTCAAAGGGGTTATGGAGTGGTACTTGCACAAGGTGAATACCATCCCGGTCGAACGGGGATCCTCAGATGTAAAAGCGATGAAATCCGTTTTTAAAGTTTTACAAAACGGAGAAGGTATTCTGATATTTCCGGAGGGAACTAGAACTCCTGATGGATCGATTCAAGAGGTTAAAAAAGGAGTTGGAATGTTGGCCTGTCGGGGGAATGCACCCGTTCTGCCAGCCCGTATATTTGGCTCTTTTGAAGCCTACGGAAAAGGCCAAAAACTTCCTTCTTCTTCCGGTTCGGTTCACATAGCCTTTGGTCCAGTATTGCAACCCTCCGAGTATGACCCCGGCAAACAGCACAAGGACCGCTACGAGCAAGCTGCAAAAAAAATTGCAGACGCAATCAAACGTATCGAAAAACCAGCTTGGAGAAATATTTAAAGATCCAATTTCCAAACTTCCATTTTGTCCTTTATTCAGAGGGACAAATCGATTTCATATAATATTTAAGCTCCTCAATAGATTCCAAAATATCATCCATTGCTAAATGGGAATTTGCTTTTTTAAATTTAATTGCATACCTCTCCTCAAAAAGGATTTTAAAGCTTGATACGTCTAGCATTCTATAATGAAGTCTAGAGGAAAATTTAGACAAATATTTTTCAACAAATTTTCGGTCCTGACCAATGGAGTTACCACACAATACAATGGAATCCTCAGGCTGAAAAAATGAATTTAAGAAAATAGGAATCTCCTCCTCTAGAGTAGTCAAAGCAATTCCCTGTCTCACCTTTTCAAGAAGCCCACTTGCTTTGTGTTGTTTTTTGCACCAAGGATTCATCTCTTTTAAAACCTCATCCGGTTGAAAAACATAATTGTGAAATCTTCCTTTTTCATTGAAATATTTGTCTGTGACTAGGATGGCAATTTCTAAAATTTTATCTTTATTGACATCTAATCCAGTCATTTCTAAATCTAACCAACAAAAATGTTCCATTTTACTGTTACCCATTGACTTTTTCCTCTAAACTCGTGATATAAAATTCAATTACCTATACAAAACCCAATTTCATTTAGCTTCAAAACCTAAATATATTAAAAGACTGCCATCCAAAATCAGATTGGCTAGAACATAAAATCATCATCAATCAGAAATAGCATATGTCACATACACTACCATCATTGGATTATGACTACAACGCATTGGAACCTCACTTCGATGCTCTAACAATGGAGATCCACCATTCCAAACACCACCAAACCTACATAACGAAGCTGAATGCAGCCCTAGATGGAACCGAATACAGCGATCATTCCATTTGCGAACTTTTAAGCAATGTATCCTCTTTACCTGCAAATCTTCAAGCTCCAGTTCGCAACAATGGCGGTGGTCATGCAAACCACACTTTTTTCTGGTCCATTCTATCACCCAATGGAGGCGGTCAACCATCGGGTGAACTTGCAGAAGCAATCCAAAAAACTTTTGGAAGTTTTGAAAATTTAAAAGACCAATTCGCTGCAGCAGGAGTCAATCGATTTGGGAGTGGTTGGGCGTGGTTGATCGTCCAAGAGGACAACAGCATCGCTGTCACTTCCTCCCCAAATCAAGACAATCCATGCATGAAAGGCGTTGTAGAAACTGAGGGCAAACCTGTAATCGGTCTAGATGTTTGGGAACACGCTTATTACCTTAAATACCAAAACAAACGACCCGATTATATTGCTGCATTCTGGGATGTAGTGGATTGGGAAGTCGCTAACAAAAATTACCTAGAAGCAATTCGCTAATTTTTTTTAGTCACCGTTTTTTCGAAAGGGAAGTTTACCTGAAGGTATCTTCCCTTTTTGCATTTTAATATTCAAGTATTCAGAGCTTTGTCCTAAACGAAATTTTAATATGGTATTTACTCTATTACTTTCAATTCTTATTATTGAGGATTTGAATCCATTTGAGGAAGCAGAAAAATCAGCATTGAACGCAATTTCAATTTTTGAAAAGAATCCCTTCAGCTCCGAGGCTGAATTTGCGGCAAAAGAAATTATGCTTTATGCAAAGCACAACCTTAGAAGTATCATTTACATAGATGAAAAAGTATTGCCTTGGATTCATGAGGAAGAGGATTACAAATATGGATCTCTCCTAATCGTTGCATTTGTTGCCGGCAGCATGAAACCTCAACTCATTCATGGAAAAATAAAAGATCATAGCCTCGATGGAGTTTTAGCAATGATAAAACTCTACAAAGAAATTCTAGATTTGGATCCAGATGCGAGGGATCCAACCATGGAACTTTTCCTTAAAAAAAGGAGGAATGGTAATTTGAATGAATTCTTAAGAGAGGAAATGGAGACACCCTCTACTCGAACTCAACCCACTACTTTAAAAAACATTTTAGAAATTAACCCCTACCCAGCAATCATTCCAATGGCTTAAAATTGGATAGGTTCGGATTGACTATCCAAAAACAAACCATGCCATAAATCTACTAATATTTTAAAGACGCCATCCATCCTAGAACTCACTGCTCTTTTCAGAAAAAGAAATTCGGGGCTTTTTCAAAACCCAGTATCGCATCACCAATCCCAATAAACTGGTAACTATAACAACAACCATAAAATTACGGCTCGTCTCACTCTCTAAACCGTTGGTTATATTCATTCCAAGCAGACTTGCAACCGCAGTGGCTGGAAGAAATAATGCCATTATAATGTTGAGTCTATGTCCTACTATCAATGCCTGTTTCTGAAGTTCTGACTGCTCTTCCGCTTTTTTGGCCATGGCATAATCCAGTGCATGCTTACAATCTGAATAGAGAAGATCTATAGAACGAAACAACTCCTCAGAATGGTCTCTGTAATTGATCATTTCTACACCCACTATTTGTCTGGCTTCCTGCAAAGTTCTACTCATATTTTTGACAGTTCTTTGCAAGGGTGCCAGTTCCTCTAGTAATTTAAAAAAATCGGTAGACACAGTCGCGCATTCATAACTTTCCTCCAACTCATCCACGGCATGGCTAAAGCTCTCAAGAAAATCCTTCAAGGTTTTAAGGCCATTTCCTCTTTCTGAAGAATGCCACTCTCCTTTATCATTTCGCCAGAGAAATAAACTCTCTCTAAGGTTCGAACTCTTTTTTGGCACTTTGTGCAACAAAATCAAAATATGATCGCTCTCAGCAATCACCCTTTGTTTCCCAGCCTTCGATCCCAGTCGTCGATTCACTTCCTCGGGCAAGTTCCAGATTGCGGGAATTTGGGTATTTTTACTCATATCTAGTGGACTTTATAATTGAATTTATTTTAGCAAACAACCAGATTGATTTATTTTGTAAAATATGTAAACGAAACTTAAAAAAATTCACTGTTCATTTCATTTTTAAGGATTCTTTTTTCAATAAAAACTACCTATTTTGAGCTCACAAAAGTAGATGAATGATATACTTAGCATACTATGTTGATATTCAACCAAATCATTTCTGCTTTAAGATCTAAAGAAATACTCTTTGTCTGTTCATTATGGATGACATTGGGCTTCAATTTATATGGTAAAAATTACAATTTTTCTCCGAATTCTAAGGAAATTCCCCTCTTAAAACAAGGAGACACCCTGACACTAAAAGCTGGAATCTATCGAAAACCTCTCTCTTTTAAACATCTCAAAGGCACAAAAAACAATCCTATTGTGATTCGGTCTGCAAAACCTGGAAAAGCAATATTTAGAGGAGACGAAATCATAAAGATCCATTGGATTGAGAAAGAAGAGGGTTTATTCGTTGGTAAAACCTCAAAACACCCTCACATGCTTTTCAATTCTAAGGAAAGAATCAAACATGCCTTCAGAGATGAGGAATTCAACGACAACAGATCCGTATACAGAGTCACTCGTCTTCATAATAATTGGCAAATTGAGTATCGTCCCAAATCTGGAAAAATAGAAGGCCAATTTTCAAGAGGAGTGATAGAACGTATGTTTTCCTTTATTCAATGCCGACATGTTCTTCTTGAAGGAATTTCAATACAAAATACTGGTCCTGAAAAAGCACCTACAAAGCATGGAGGACTGAAGATCTTTGGTGGGGATGTTCTCAAGATAATGAGTTCGGAAAATATTACTGTTAAAAATGTTACTTTAGATGGATGGATGGGAACCGGTTTCAATACCAACAAAAGTTCATTCGTCCATTATAAAAATTGCAAACTTAAGAATGGTTATGGTCGAGGCATTAGCATTCTTTCAAATTATACAGGAACTCCCACAAATTATAATGTCAATAATAGCATTGAGTATTGTGAAGTTTCAGAAGTGAGGAGATTTGAAATCGATCAAATGGGATATTCTGTCGAAGCTTTATCAATCAACGGGAATTCATTAAAAAACACCGTGATTAAAAACAATTATATCCACGATCTAGGCTATTCTGCTGCGGGAATTCATTTTGATGTTCGTTTTAAGGATGCCCTCGTAGAGGGAAATCTTTTCTTCAACAATAACGGTGGGAAATCCTCTGAAATTGATATGGAAAATCGAATCGAAAACATCACCATTCGCAACAATTTATTTGTCAATTCCAACTATGAAAAAACAATTAAGATTGAGAGATGTTTGAATATCAATGTTCACAACAATCTCATCTACAAAGGAGGAAAGTCTCCAATCGATATTTTTGGAGCTTACAATTGGGCGATTAAGGGCAACATTATCTACAATCCAGGCAAAGCAATTCTTAGTATTTCAGAACAAGCATTGCACAAAGAAAAAGTAGACCGTGGATTGATCACAATGGATGGCAAGAATTTGTATCATGTATTAAAGAAGCATGTAAAAGATCCTGAGGTTTTGAATGATCGACTCATTTGGGCTGGAGTCTCACCCGTCAATAAGGATGGAAGTTACCCAAATGATATTTCATGGAAGTCCTCTGAGGAGATGGTTTCCATGGGATACAACAAAAAACAATTTATGAGTGCTCGAAAAAATCCAAATGGAAACGGGGTGGATATTGATCCTCCCCTCTCTATTAAAAACTCCATTGTCAACAATTACTTCTACAGCCAGAACCAAGAAGACCCGATCTATTATTATGTCGCCTCTCAAAGTTCTGCTCATCACTTGAAAGGTTCTCCTGACAAGGAACTTTCCTATATTTTGACCCAAAACAAAAACTGGGTAGGAAATCAGCTTGAAATGCCAGAATTTGCCAATTCTCAAGAGTATGATTTTAGGCAAAAAAACCGTGGCATTGGTCCAACGGAAAAGTATTTAACATTTTGGAAAAAAGTAATGCTCCGAAGTGCTAAAAGAACGAAACAATAATGAAAATAAGCAACAAAAAAGCAGGCTATGCCCTAGTAATTTGGTTCTTCACCAAACTAGGATTTCTCAACGCCTCCCCATTAGAAATGAACCGATATGAATTGCCTAAAGAATTACAAGCTGAGACCTCATCGCTAAACTCCAATTATTTAATTTTTGATTCAAAAAATATTGATTCACAAAGCCAGAAACCATTGTTGATTTTTCTTCATGGAGGAGGAAAAGGAGGGAATGGAGACGACATATTAAAGTTCAAAAATTTTGGAGAGTCCAAAATTTTCGGTGCTCTTAAAAAGCCGATTCTATTGCTCATTCCTCAAGCTTTAAAAAAAGCAAAAGAGGGAGGCAAAGGAGTTTGGAGATCCGCCGACCTTAATATCCTCTTAAATCATGTAAAGGCCAAAAATCCAAAGATAGACCCGAAAAGAATTTATCTGACTGGAATCAGCATGGGAGGTTATGGAACTTGGATGTGGTCTTCCGCAAATCCAGAACATTTTGCAGCCATCATTCCGATTTGCGGGGGTCTTGGAGAAAAGGGCCCCAAACACATCACCAAAAATATTGAACTTTGGAAATCAAAATTGGTGAACCTTCCAATTTGGGCTTTCCACGGAGAGAAGGATACCGTAGTTCCAGTAAATAGGACTACAGATATGATCCACTCGATCCGAGCTAAAGGTTCCTCAGTAGCGAAAATGTCCTTATTTCCTGATAAAGGACACAACCTTGGTAAAGACCTCTATAAAACAAATGGACTGATCGAGTGGATGCTCCAACAATCCAAATAATTGTTCCGTCAAATACCAGCGATCTCTTTATATCCAACTAAAAGAACCTTTTTTCATGCATTCAACATTCCCGATTCATTGCCATCGAAATTCAAATCAAAGGCTCTTGATTCCATCTATCCTTAAGGACTTAGAGGATCTTCAAACTGAGAACGAGCACTTTCCTCTAAAGCCCCTTACGACCCGTAAAAAACCTTTCGATTCTTTGAAAGAAACAGATCCTCAGAAATTGCTCATTTCTGCAATCAAAAGAATAGCCATTCAGTATAAAAAATTGCCATTGAGTGAAATCTTAGAGCTCCTTCATTCTGGGAATAAAAACGAACGCCTCTGTGCTGTTTTAATAATGACTTTACAATACAAAGAGTCAAAAGAGGAACAAAAAGGAATTCTGTGTTCTGAATATTTAAAGCATACCCATTTGATGGATTCAAAGAAACTCATTGACTGCTCCGCCAGTAAAATAGTGGGGGTTCATTATCAAAATTATGATCGCTCCATCTTATACAAACTCGCCCAATCCGAATGGAGTTGGGACAGGAGAATCGCAGTTCTAGCATGCAGACATTACATTTCTAATTACGACTACGGCGATCTTCTAAAAATCGCCCAAATCCTTCTATCGGACTCAGAGATTCAAATTCAAGAAGCGGTAGGTTGGATGCTAAACGAAATAGGAAAACAAGACAAAGAGCTTGAAGAGGAGTTTTTGCTGAAACATAGAAAACATATGCCAGAAAATATGTTGCGCAGTGCTGTAAGAGATTTCAATCAGGAGGATAAGGATTATTACCTCGAATTTCCCATTTCAAAATCCGCATCTGTTCCGTTTGTATAGATTTCAATTTTAAAACCAAAAAAACAGATCCGTTTTTAAGCTTTCGTAGACTCTTCGAACTTCAAAAAGTTCAAGAAACCTTTTAAAGCATTATTGAATGGATTGTAATTTTACCATCTCTGAGTAAATACCATTCATTTCAATCAATTCACTATGATTTCCCTCCTCTGCGATTCCTTGCTTATCAAAAACAAGGATTTTGTCGGCTTTATAAATCGTTCTCAGTCGGTGGGCTATAACAAAGGTAGTCTGCCTCCCGATCAAGGCCTCAATCCCTTTTTGCACCTCATTCTCGGAGTGTGAATCTAGAGCCGAGGTAGCCTCATCCAAAATAAGAATGGAAGGGTTTCTTAATATCGCTCGAGTAATCGCAATCCTTTGTTTCTGTCCCCCACTCAGGTTCACTCCATCCTCTCCAATGATGGTATCTAATCCTAGAGGTAAAAGACCGATGAACTCCCATGCGTTCGCTAGTTTAGAAGCATCGATAATCTGTTCGTCCGGAAACTCTCTACCATGACATAAGTTTTCTCTGAGGGTTCCTTTGAATAAGATTGGATCCTGAGTCACAACGCCTACGGACTGACGATATTGCCTTAAATTAATCTTTTTGAGATTGTAACCATCCACAGTAATTTCCCCACGAACCGGCAAATAAAGACCTAAAATCAAATTAATCATTGTAGATTTACCGGAACCACTTGGTCCCACAAGAGCAATGGTTTCTCCTTTTTGAACCTGCAAATTTATATTTTCCAATACACTCCTATCTTGATCGTATTGGAAACAAACATTCTTCAATGAAAGGTCCCCCTTGACTGCGTCCATTGTAATTGCATTTTCATTGTGATCATGAGCCGGGTAGTCCAAAATTTCACGAATCGAGTGAATCGACTCATTGAATTGAGTGATCTGAGGAAATTGCTCGATAAGACTTCGGATCGAATTCGTCACCTGATTGATATAAGCCATAAATAGGACAAGAGTCCCTACAGCCATCCAATCATTTATAATCGCCATTGCGCAAGAAGCTATAATAACCATCAATAGAACCTGAGAGGAGGTGTTGATAATCACAGTGAAGGAGGCGATCGACTTTTGAAGAATGACCGCTTTACGGATCATCTCTTTATTGTTTCGATCCACCTTCTTTTTTTCATACTCCTCCTCTCCATGTACCCGTGCCAATTTACTGGTCTGGATAAAACTACTGATGGATTGGCTCAAGTTTTCATTCGTCATTCGCAACTCATGTTGAAAATTTTTGAATCGCGTCTTAAAAAAACGATACACAATCAGATAACTTGGGAGAAGTATCAAATAAAGAATAAATAACTTCCAGCTATGGTAAAATAGTACTCCGCTCGCAACTATAAAGGTCGTGATGGATCCTAAAATTCCATGGAACAAAATATCTGAAAATCGTTCCGTCCGCTCCACATCAATCATAATCTTAGAGAAACTTCTCCCTGATTCCTGTTTTTCGTGAAAGCGCAAGTTAAGAATCTGCAGTTTCGATATAAGCTGGTTTCTAAAGGTTCTACTCACTTGAGTGGACATCCATGTAACCATTCCTACAAATTGACGATGCAGTAAAACATTGACTAGGCTAGCAATTATAATAACACCCACCATGCACCAGATCATGAGCCTGTTTTTTTCAGGAATGTAATCATCTATGATCCATTTTACAGTCAATGGATAAAAAAGGATGGTCATATGCTTAGCAGTATGCATGGGCAACAAAAGCCAAATCTTACTTTGAAACTGAGTCAATTGACTCAAATAGTAGAGAATGGAACTGACAATTCCCTTGGGTTTAACAATGTTCTCCATAATAAAAATTATTTAAAATAGCTAATAAAAAACACTTTTAAAAAGGATCTGAACCTAGAAGCACTTAAAAGTATTATAAGCATAAAAATAAAAGATCTAAGTGGCATCATAAAAAATTCAATCTCTTTTATTAATAGATTTCTAAGTTTAACTCTACGCATTCACTCGCTTCGAATCCAATTCGCTGCGCCTGAATTTCGATTTTATAGATCCCTCTTTCCAATGGAATAAAGCCCTTATAAATAGACCAGTGCGAATTGCTCTTATTCTTCAAATCAGACAATCTAAATTGCAAAGAAGCACCTTCTGTCGAGCAAACAATTTGCCCCATCAAGGGGCCTTCAATTCGATGGATGCCAGTCAATGGCTTTTCACAATAATTTCCATTACCAAAAACAAAAAATAAAGGATTTGCAGTCTTAGCTACTTTACCTTCGGGATACCAATTATTCACCATGGTAGACTCGTCTATATCTCGATAAGGATCAGAAACTTTTTGCCACCCTTTTAGGGCCTCTTTGTGCTCTTCTATAAGGCTCTGATGATCCGGTTGATCGATTATATTATTCATTTCCCAAGGATCTTGCTCTAAGTCATAAAACTCAGCAACGGGCCTTGGAGTCTCAAATAAACTTCGTTGATTTTCTGGCAAATCCCCTTTTGCTTCCAAGTCTAACAGTTCTCGCATAATTGGGTGCTTATTACGAAACGGCAACCAAACTGCACGAGGGAGATCTGGAAAACTATTGGTAATAAATTTATATCGTTTGGATCGAACCGCTCGAACTTGATCATAGCAGGTATCGTAACGATCTCTGCTATGATAGGTGAACTCTCTTTCAGGGGTCTGGTATTTACCCAGAAAAGCCTTTCCTTCCATATGAATTGGAACGGGTAAACCCGCCAATGACAAAAGAGTAGGACCTAAGTCTACCGTGCTGATCAATCGGTGATCTTGAGTCCCAGCATCGAGTTCTCCTGGAATTCTAACAATAAATGGAACTTTTATCCCTGTATCATAGACCCAACGCTTGCCTCTCGGCCAAGGTCCATGATCACTCCAATGAATAATAATTGTCGACTCATACAAACCATCTTCTTTCAGTTGATCTACAAGCTCTCCGAAACGATCATCGGCAATCGACATTTGAGTGTAGGTCTTGGCAATCGATTCTCTAACCCTAGGGGTATCTGGAAACAATGGAGGAACGGGAACCTCAAGAGGATCTACCCTTAATTCAATATCAACACTCTCCCAAGATCCACTTTCATGGGTATTTGTAGGATTAAAAACAGCAAAAAAAGGCTGGTCTTTGGAATACCGATTTCTCCAATGTCCCGTATTGGAACAATCATCCCAGGCCGTAATGGGCACTTCAAATTGGTAATCTGTTTTACTGTTATTGGAACAGTAGTAGCCACTCGCTCTCAAATACTCAGTAAAACACTTAACCTGAGCTGGAGGCAAAGCGTTGTAGGGGGTTGGCAATTCAGGAAGATGAGGATCCGTATGAGTTGTTCTCATATGTTGGGCTCCTATGGATGTGGGGTACATTCCAGTAATAATCGCAGCCCTACTGGGTGCGCAGACCCCTGTGCAGGCAAATGCATTCGGGTAGATACAAGCTTCCTCTGCAAATGAATCCACATTAGGTGTTTTAGCAACATTGTGTCCAAAACACCCATGAATCGGGCTGCAGTCCTCGAAGGAGACCCATAAAAAATTCCACTTTTTTTCTACCATTTTATTTATCCTTCATGATTTTATTGAAAAAGGTTCAAAATGAATCGAAGTTTCCAATTCTAGGTTCCTTTTAAAAATTTATTTAGACATCAAAATAACAGGAAAAAGATTCATTGCAAAACCATTTAAAATCCATAATTCATGACCTTTTATAGAACTCTAAATCCTCTCTTTTTTAAAATATAGAATTATCCCGAACCCAAAAAACAAAAAACTCGCAGATTCCTATCTGCGAGTTTAAAAATTAAAAAACTAGACTTTTAACTAGGAGTTTGAACTATAACCAGATTCCTCATGTGAACTTAGGTCGAGACCTTCGGTTTCTTCTTTTTCAGAAACTCGAATCCCGATCGTATTTTTAATCAAATACAACAGAATCATTGAAACTACCGCAGAATAAAGGGCTATGATGAGAGCCGCTTTTGATTGAATAAAAAATTGAGAGACCATATCAATCGCTCCTTGATTTCCGCCAAACTTTTCACTTGCAAAGAATGAAACAAGTAAAGTTCCAACCAATCCTCCTATTCCATGAACGCCAAATACATCCAATGAATCATCATATTTTAAAGACATCTTAATAACCGTGCAAAAAGAGTAGCAAACAACCGCAGAGCTAGCCCCGATCACAAATGCACCAATCGGTCCCACAAAACCAGAGGCAGGTGTGATTGCTGCCAATCCAGCAATAGAGCCAGTAGCAATCCCCAACACACTTGGTTTTCCATTTTTCAACCATTCAATAAGCATCCAAACGATAGAGGCCACCGCGGCTGAGATATGGGTTACGAGTAGTGCCATTGCAGCGGAACCGTCAGCAGCGAGTGCGCTACCCGCATTAAAACCATACCAACCCACCCACAGCATTCCTGTTCCAATTACAGTCATTGGCAGATTGTGCGGAGGCATTGGCGTCTTTGGAAATCCTTTTCTGGCACCGACCATTATACAAGCCACGAGTGCAGAGACCCCCGCCGTGATATGAACCACAATTCCTCCAGCAAAATCAAGAACTCCCCATTCAGAAAACAAGCCACCTCCCCAAGTCATGTGGCAAGTTGGTAGATACACAATAATGGCCCACAAAGAAACGAAAATTAACATTGCGGAAAACTTCATCCTCTCGACAAATGCACCCACAATCAAAGCTGGAGTAATAATAAAAAAGGTCATTTGAAATGCCGCAAAAAGAATCTCAGGAATAGAACCGCTTAAATCACTTGAATCAATCCCTGACAATAGAAACTTTTCCATACTTCCGATGTAAGCATTCGTATCCCCACCATCTGCAAAAGAGAGTGAATAACCCCCTAAAATCCAGATAACTGTCATAACCGCGGTGATTGCAAAACAATGCATAAAAACAGACAAAACATTTTTCTGTCTGACAAGCCCGGCATAAAACATGGATAAACCTGGGAGGGTCATAAATAAAACCAAAGCGGTAGCCACTAATATCCAAGCGGTGTCTCCACTACTGAAAGCCGACTCGGTTGCCCCTTCCTCGGCAAATATTAAAGTCGGAAATAAACTTCCAACTAGGAACAAGAACGAGACTAGTTTGCTGAATTTACTATGAATAATTTTCATACAAATTAATTATGAAATTAATTCCTTCAATGCAATAAACAAAATCTATCCCTCTCAATTTTCGAATTATAGGTTTTTTGTAAAAACTAAAATTCCCAGTCAAGAAATAAACTTTTATCAAAAAAATTGCCTACAACTGATTTCTAAATTACAAACAGCTCTAATAAAAAAATATAAATAAATATATATAAACTATTCATTTAAAATATCTAAAAATATTTTAAAATTCCTAAAAGCTTCCTTGCACGTTCTAAATAAAAATGTTGATTTTCTTTTTTTGAATTCAAAAGCAAAACAAACTTCGCACATACATATCCTTTCATAAGTTTAATGCATAATTTGAATCATTAAAAAAATTCATCTATAATCTACTTAAAGATGCAGCCATAAACTTCTCGTCGAGGCTTAAGACAATCTAAAAAAACAAAAAAAGAAAGTTTAGACCTCAGCGTTTTTTGATTTTCTAAAAGTTGCTACCGACTCGACATGTCGAGTTTGTGGAAACAAATCAAAGGGTTGGACTTTCAGCAATTCATATCCATTCTCTGTTAAGAATTGGCTGTCTCTAGCCTGAGTCGCAGGATCACAAGATACATAAACGAGACAGGAGGGACCGAAATGAATCAATTGCTCTAAAAAGCAAAGATCACACCCTTTACGAGGGGGATCAATAATCACAGAGGTATGGTTCGGATCAAAAGTCACATGGTCAAAGATTTCCTCGGCAGATCCAAGTATAAATTTACAATTTTCTGCCTGATTTAAAGCAGCATTTTTTCTAGCCCATTCAATCGATTTTTCAGAGATTTCAATACCCAGACTTTGTTTGAATAACTTTCTGGATGAAAGGGCGAACAACCCGACCCCGCAATAAGTATCTATCAAATTTTCATTGCCACTCGCATGAACTTCATCGAGCACATAAGCAACCAATTGCGGAAGAATATAAGGATTGTTTTGAAAAAACTCCCCAGCTTTAAACTGAAACAAGGTATCCCCCACTTTTTCGATTCCAGTTTCTTTAGGGTTCGTTATTACCTCCTCACCGGTGTCTCTAAGTAAAAGAGTGCCCCCTTTTTTCTTTTTACCAGTGGCGCAAGTTTTTTTGGCTTTTTCCTGCAACTCAATCCTAAGAGAAGTCAATTTATCGTTGATTGATTTTGTTGCAATCGAGCAAAAAGGGACGTCAATGATTTCGTGCCGACGACCAAATTTTAAAAATCCAATATTTTTATAAGCTCCATCGATTGGTTTCTGATAATGAGGAGTTAATTTTGAGCGATACGCAAAAAGCTCTGGAGATCCATGAGTAGGAGAAACCTGTATCTCTAATTTGCCTAATTTAGAAAACAACTCAGTCACTTGATTTTGCTTCCAAAGCAACTGAGTAGAATAATCTACATGTTGGTACTGACAACCTCCACAATTTCCAAAATGTTCACATTTGGGTTCGATTCGATTTTTCGAAGGTTCAATCAGTTCCACTAAATCCCCTTCAGAATAGTTTTTATTATTTTTAAAGATCCGAATTTTTACTTTTTCACCGATCAAAACGAAAGGCACCATGACAACCCAACCCTCATCGCGGCAAACCCCCATTCCCAGATTGGTTATGGATTCTACCATCAAAGTTACCTCGTGGTGGTAGGGGTAAGGATTGGCATTAAATTCTCTCTTTTTTCTCATATAATTTGCACTATGCACAATTCCAATTGACAAGACAAAACAAACTCTATTCTATTTTGAATCTTATGAAAGTTGTTTCCTCTTTAAAATCTATCAAATATCGTCACGCTGACTGCAAAATAGTTAGAAGAAAAGGTCGCTTGTACGTGATTAACAAAACGAATCCACGCTTCAAAGCCAGACAAGGCTAAGAGTGTTGATCTTTAAACAAGTATTGTCAGTACTTCAGGTATTATGAAAACAGAAATCCACCCAAAAGTGAACCCAGTATGTTTTGTCGATGTTTCTTCTGGTAAAAAGTTTATTACAACTTCCATCCTAAAGTCTGACAAAACAGAAAACATCGATGGTGTTGATCACTTCGTAATTATCCGCGACGTAACCATGGATTCACATCCAGCTTACACCGGAGAAAAACGTTTCGTTGATACAGCAGGTCGTGTTGAAAAATTTCAAAACAAGTTCAGCCGTCGTCGTTAGACAGAATTTTCCACCATTCACAAAAGCGAACCTTAAAAAAGTTCGCTTTTTTTATGGTCAATTAAATCCTTTATTTTGTCATTTGAAGTTCGCTTTAATCGCCTAAACCAACTCACTCATTTTTTTGAGATCTCTAAGTTTTCAAACATCTAGAATGATAGAAAAAAAAATCAATCACGTTGCAATTATCATGGACGGGAATGGTCGCTGGGCGAAATCCAAAGGTCTTTTAAGACTTGAAGGACATAGAAAAGGGGTGGAAAATGTCCGTAAGGTTGTCGACAAAGCCCGCGAGCTTGGTATTCGATATATAACTCTCTATGCATTCAGTGCTGAAAATTGGGATCGTCCTCAGTCAGAAGTCACTGGATTGATGACTCTACTGAAGACTTTTTTGAAGTCTGAACGAAAAAACTTAGTTAAAAAACAAGTGAGACTTCTTACGATTGGGGATACGTCTAAACTTCCAGAGGGTGCAAAAAAAGAACTTATAAAGACTAAAGATGCGACCGCTGGATTTACCAATCATAATTTAATTTTAGCACTTAACTACGGTGCTAGACAAGAGCTAGAATTTGCGGTAAAAAAAATCGCAGAGAAAGTATTAGACCACAAAATAGTCCTAAACGACATCGATTATTCAATCATCAAACAAGAGCTATATACCCAGGATATACCAGACCCAGAGTTAGTGATAAGGACCTCAGGAGAGCACAGGCTTAGCAATTTCTTGCTCCTCCAAACCGCTTACTCTGAATTTTATTTTACCCCGATATTCTGGCCAGAATTCAATGAAAATGAGTTTGAAAAAGCAATTGATTCTTACAAAGGAAGAGAAAGAAGGTTTGGAAAAACTGGAGATCAAATCCAAAAAGCAATTATTAAGGAGTAAACCCTACCGTGACGAAACGCATCATTAGCACGATCGCCCTTTGGGCAATCCTCTATTTAATCATTCACTTCTTTGGAGTTTTTGGGGGCGTTTGTATTTTAGCTTTGTTTGCCGCTGCAACTCAATGGGAACTCTACACTTTACTTGAAAAAATGGGGTTTCCAGTAAACAAAAAAACAGGAACGCTACTGGGAATTTGCATTCTATTAGTCCCCTACCTGTTGGGTTATTTTGAAGTAAAACAAGAGACAGATTCCATAAAACATCATATGATGGCTTTTGCGGTCATTCTTCTCAGCCTCAATGTAATATCAAGGGATGAATCCAAACGGATCACTCAATTTAAGACCCTGATGCCTACCTTATTTGGTGTTTTTTACATCCCTTTTCTCATGTCTTTTTTCATTTTAATCAATGAAATTGCAGTTGAAATGGTTCCAGAAAGAAAACACCTTGGAATCCTGTTAATAATTTGGGTGATAGCGGTTTCAAAATTCAGTGATGTCGGAGCTTTAATTGTCGGCAAAATGATAGGAAAAAACAAACTTGCACCAACTTTAAGCCCTGGAAAAACAATAGAAGGTGCTGTTGGAGGCGTGATTGTCTCTTCTTTAGTCAGTGGATTTTATATTTATTTTATCCAAGCAACGGATATTTTTCCTATTTACACAGCCGTTCTCTTGGCAATTCCAATTGCAATCACAGCAATTATTGGGGATTTAATAGAGTCTACATTTAAAAGATGCGCTAATTCAAAAGATTCTGGGAATTTAATTCCTGGTATTGGAGGTGCCTATGACTTGGCAGACAGTCTTATTCTAACGGGTCCGCTCGGGTATTTACTGATCGAATATTTCGTTTTATAGAATGGTTGAGAAAAAAAATATAGTGCTGCTTGGTGCTACTGGTTCTATTGGAACGAGCACTCTTAAAGTGATTGAAAAACATTCGGATGCTCTAAATTTGATTGGAATTGCTTGCAATCGTAATTACGAGAAGCTTCTTGGAATTGCCAAAAAATTCAAAGTTAAAAAACTTTGCGTATATGATGAGGAGACTGCACTCAAAGCGCGAAAAGTAGCAGAAAATGATCTCGAAATCACTACGAGTGAAGAGGGAATGATCGACTTAGCTACTTTAGAGGAAGCGGATATTATTTTAATCGCCGTTGTAGGAGTATCCGCTTTAAAACCAGCACTCGAAGGTCTTAAAAAAAATAAGGATATAGCGATCGCCAACAAAGAAATCCTAGTTATGGCCGGGGAATTCATCATGGAAGCGGTTAAAAGCTCCAAAGGTCGCCTATTACCTACAGACAGTGAACACAACGCAATCTTCCAATGTCTAGAGGGCAAAGATCCATCCCTTGTTGACCGCCTCATTCTGACTGCCTCTGGGGGACCCTTTAGAGACTACTCATTAGAACAAATGAAAAGCATCCAAAAAGAGGACGCACTCAAGCATCCAAATTGGGAGATGGGAAACAAAATTACCATTGATTCAGCAAGCATGGCTAATAAAGGATTGGAGATCATTGAGGCTCATTGGCTATTCAACCATCCAATAGATAAAATTGAGGTCGTGATACATCCCCAGAGCTTGGTTCATTCAATGATTCAAATGATAGATGGCTCCATTATTTCTCAAATGAGTCCTCCTTTGATGACTTTTGCGATTCAAAATGCAATCCTCTATCCAAATCGCCTGAGCAGTCCGGATCCGACGATTGATTTTACTCAAGCAATGGAATTAAATTTCCGCCCCCCCGAAGAGGATAAATTTCCTTGTCTAAAACTTGCTAAAGATTCACTACAATTTGGAAATTGTGGACCTGCCGCTTTCAATGCAGCCAATGAAATTGCAGTAGATGCTTTTTTAAGGGACCAAATACATTTTTTACAAATTCCAGAAATAATTGAGCAAACTTTTCACTCTTTAAGTAACTTCAATGCAGAAAATCTAGACAGTCTTATAAAATTTGACTCAAATGCTAGGAATCTCGCAACTCTGATAATCAAAGAATTAAAATAACACTGTGGCTTCCCTATTTTCAAATATTTGGCTCATCTTTATAATCGTCCTATTTTTTGGAGCTTCTATATTCATCCATGAATTAGGTCACTTTTTAGCAGCAAGAAAACGAGGCCTGAAAGTATTACGATTTTCAATAGGGTTTGGCCCTAAAATATTTGGCTGGACAAGGGATGGAATCGAATATCGACTTTCACTTCTACCTCTAGGCGGATACGTAGCACTGCCCCAGTTGGTGGATATGGGACGCGTTGAAGGTTCCAAAGAAAACCAAGAGCCCCTACCCCCCATTTCATTGACTGACAAGGTGATCGTAACGATCATGGGTCCTATATTCAATGTCCTGTTTGCTCTGTTTCTTGCCTGTATTCTTTGGTTTGTGGGACAAAAAGTGCACAGCTATGAAGAAACCCAAATAGTAGGTCATGTTTCCGAGGAAATCATCAACTCTGAGGGTAGAAAAATAATTGGCCCAGCCCAAGCCGCTGGAATCCAAATCGGTGATAAGATATTAGAAGTAGATGGCAAACCCATACAAAATTGGATGGATTTGAGAAATCACATTATATTAGGTTCCGGATCTGAAGGCGATTTAAGAACTACTAACCTCAAGGTCGAAAGAATAAGAGACAATGAAAGTTCTACATTGAACTTTACTTTATATCCAGAACTTATAACCAGAGAGAAATTCAGAGACATTGGCATCTACCCAGCACTGACTGTACTTGTTGGAGACTTAATGGAGGACATGCCTGGTATTCAAGCGGGTTTGAAAAAAGGGGACAAAATACTTTTGCTGAATGGAAACCCAGTAACTTCCATAAAATATTTTGTAGATCATTTACAAAAATTTGATGAAAAGGAAATTCAACTCCAGGTCGAACGAAACGGATCGCCCATTGACATAGCAATCACTCCGGTCAAAAAAACTTTAGAAAACGGGGTAGAAAGAGTATTGGTAGGTTTTCAGATAGATACTGAAAAAATTACAGTTCATAAAAATCCGTTTGTACAAATTTCTAGCATGATTCAAAGGATCGTACAAACAATTGGAGCTTTATTTCATCATCAGTCGGACATCAAATTAAGCCATATGGGTGGATTTATCGGAATCACCCATGCCTCTTATGAGATTGCTAAAGATGACTTTTACAAGCTCATTTGGTTTATGACTTTTATTAATATTAATCTAGCCATTTTAAACCTTCTGCCCATACCCGTTTTAGACGGAGGACATCTTATGTTTGCTTTGATTGAAAAACTAAGAGGGAAAGCAGTTTCTCCACGAGTTTTAGAAAAATCCTTGAGTTTTTGCGCAATGCTTTTGATTACAATGATACTCTATGTAAGTTACAATGACATCAAGAGAGTGTTTTATCAATACTTTCAATCTCAAAGTCAAGTGATCGAATCTGTAAACGAAGAACAAAAATCCAAAGATTTTAAAAATTCGCAAGAATAAACTCCAAACCGATCCCATTCAAAGATTTTGGCTAAGAGCCATAAATTCAATGAGGTTTCTGTAAATATGTTTAGAATCAGTTTCCTTTAATAACTCGCTCCTACTGTGGGTGCCTGTAGTCAATAAAATACAATCTACACCCACACAGGCAGATGCCTGAAAGTCAAACGGGGAATCCCCCACCATACATGCATTTTTTGAGTCTACATTAAACGCATCCAAGACCGTAATTGTAAATTCTGGATCTGGTTTTTTCCAAAGCGTGTCGCCTGCTCCGAATACATATTCAAAATAAGGATCCAATTTTAAGTGACGAAGCATCCCTCTGGTAATGTCTCCCTGTTTGTTCGTAAAAATTCCTAGCCTTTTACCTTGCTTTTGGAGTTTGTCCATAAAATCGATCACTCCCTCTAAGATGATAATTTCTTTAAGAAAAATTTCATTGAAGTGTTCTGTGAAATGGGGAACAGCCAAGGGCGCTTTTTCTTCACCAATCAGTCGGATCATAGTTACTGGCATAGAACCACCAACGGATTTCAAAACCTTCTTATAACTCAAAGGAGGTTCCCCTATCTTTGAGAAAGCATAATTAAAACACTGGTGAATTACATTGAAATGATCCACAAGGGTGCCGTCCATATCAAACAAAACGACCTCCTTATCTTCTAGAATATCCATAATGAATGAAACAAAGCTCAAAAAAAAGCCCCGAATAAATCGGGGCTTTAAAAAAAAGAGTTACACTTTAGACAGCAATTCGTAGCTTCTTTTAACCATCTCTTTTGGATCCTCTAAAAAGTCTCCAGAAATTAAAGATACGTCTAGAATCTGATTGGCTACTAGCTTAGCAAGATCCTCGTCAGTAGACTTCAATCCAACCAGTTTTTTAATCAGGTCATTTTTATCATTGATTTGCAGCTTTACCGAAACAGGAGTTTCTTTCTCTTCTCCTTCTGGGTTCATTGCCTTCATCATCTTGCGCATACTGGCACTCATGAATTTATCGGTATTCAAAGCAAATGCAGGGCTGTCTACCAAACGCTCACTTACCTCTACTGCAGTTACCCGATTTCCATACACTTCTTTCAACCATTCACAAAGGGCTTTAGAATCTTCATCAGAAATACTTTCGGCTTCACTTTCATTGTCCAGCTTGTCCAATTTCACATCGTCGCCATCAGCAGAGACTAATTTCTTAGAATCAAACTCTGCGAGGTGGTTCATAACAAACTCATCAATATTTTCAAACAAGAAGAGAACTTCAATTCCTCTAGCTTTAAACGCTTCCATATACGGACCTGCTTCGATCGACTGCCTGCTTGTTCCTATAATGTAAAAAATACTTTCCTGACCCTCTTTCATTCTAGTCACATAGTCAGTAAGAGAGGTAAGGACTCCCTTTTCAGTGAAAGAAGATTCAAATCGCAAGATTTTAGAAAGCATTTCTCGGTGGGTAAAATCTGTAGCCACCCCCTCTTTAATAAAGACACCAAAGGTTTCCCAGAACTTATCGAATTGCTCTTTGTTCTTTTTACTCAATTGATCGATATGTTTCAGGAATCTTTTAGTAATTACCTTATTCAACTTTTGGATCAAGCTACTATCTTGCATACCCTCGCGAGAAATATTTAAGGGAATATCAGCACTGTCAATAACCCCACTCAAAAACCGCAACCACTCGGGCAACAAATTCTTTGGTTGAGAATCAATCAAAACTTTACGGCAATGCAAAGCAACTTTCGATTCCATTCTGCCCATACCAAATTGTTCCATGTTTTGAGTCGGAACAAAAAGAAGAGAATTAATGGTTAGAGGAGCGTCTGTGTTAAAATGCAACCATGTCATTGGTTCGTCGAAAGCATTGGCTTGGAATTTGTAGAATTCCTTATAATCCTCCTCTTTAACATCACTCTTTCCACGAAGCCAAATGGCATCCATCGTGTTGACTTTGTCCCCATTCACATTGACTGGGAACTGAACAAAACTTGAGTATTTTTTGATGATCTCTTTTATTTTGTCACCCTTGGCAAAATCCTTCGCATCCTCTTTTAATTTGAGGACCAATTTAGCTCCACGTCTCTGACCTTCAGATTCCTCAATCTCATATTCTCCAGTACCATCAGAAGTCCAAGAATAGCCCTTATCCCCGTTTCTCCATGAATGTGAATACACTTTTACCTCATCTGCAACCATGAATGCACTGTAAAAACCAACCCCAAATTGACCAATTACATTTTCATTCGTCTCGCCCTTTTCTTGAACAGACTTCAAAAATGCCTTTGTACCTGAATGGGCAATTGTTCCCAAATTTTCAACCATTTCTGCTTCATTCAATCCAATCCCAAAATCTTGAATGGTAACCGTTCCTGCTTGATCGTCTGTCGTGATATTAATCTCTAAATTAAGCGTATCGTCATAAACTTCTTTTTCAGTAATTTGGAGGTGTCTTAACTTTTCCAAGGAATCAGATGCGTTGGAAACCAACTCGCGAATGAAAATTTCTTTGTCTGTGTACAAAGAATTAACTACAATATCCAAAACCTGTTTTACTTCAGCTTGGAAAGCATGCTTTTCAGGTGCTTTAGTCGACATAATACTATCTCTTTCGTGTTATATATTTTGATTTAATTCTGTAAAACATTTCATCTTAACAGAATATATTTAAAAATCAATTGGTCATTTGTAAATCGTTCTTTAAGATTCAAATTATGAAAAGGAATGCAGACTCTATGGATTACACCCTGCTTGGATTGGATCAGACTACAATCGATGATAAACTAAAAAAATACTCAGGTATTGTAAATTGGAACTATATTCGCCCTCACTTTTTAGCAGGAAATGTTATTTATGTGGACTCTGAAATGGAGATTCAAAAAGTAGGGAAAGCTTTTTCATTAGACCATAAAAGCCAAGTGAAAAATTGGCTAAGATCTGGAGAAATTCTTGTTCCATCAGAACCTCATGGAAAACACTGGGAAAATGAAAAACCAGATTTTTTAGCCCTTATTGTGTCTCCATTTATATTGATTCAACCGGTTGATTGACGCTAAACCCGAATCGCTTGGAATTTTCTAATTTCAAAAATATATAAACAGAGGACGGAATGGAAAATGAGATTTCAGCAAAACAGAATACTTCTCTTTGAAAATACTCGCATAAATAACGAATAACTCCAAAAAACCGTGGGTTTATGTAAAACTATTGCTTCTTTTTCTTACGAAGTTTGCCCCCTTTGGACATACCAATTTCCTCCTCAACTGTCTTCCGAGCTGTGGTATACCAATCAGACCATTTTTCCTGACGCTTTGTGATCTTACGAGTTGCAAAATGAGAGCGCTTCTTCTGCTCATAAGCTTCCAGAAGAACCGTTTTTTGTGCTTCAAGATCTGAGGGATTCTGGGCGATCAATTTCTCCAGCCTTTTTTTGTAGTCTTTTTCATTGCGATTACCAAATTCGTCTAAGGTTTCGTATAGGGCCTGATAAACGTCTGATACCTGACCTCCATCCACTTTGTCGATGTACTCTGTTAGGATTTTTCCCATTTCGGAAGCTTTTTCAGGCATGCTCTTTGCAAGGTCATTCATTTCACGATAATCTTCTTTGACGTTGAAAAGCTTTACTTCACCAGTGTTTAAGTTGCGCATAAATTTATAATCACCAATACGAATACAACTGAGGGGAACCTGATAATAACTTGGAAAATGAAATACCAAGCCAGGAGCACGGCGCTTGATTTCACCTTTGTTGCGTTTGGTAAAAACTTCCGCCAAGCTTCCACCGTCAATCGTTTCAGGGAGAGGAGTTGGATTATTGCTTAAATCGTGAAAAGTGGGAAGTAAATCCCACTGAACAATTGGAAGGTCACACTGGGCTCCGCCTTTTACACCTGGCCCAGAGACCAAGAAAGGAACACGAATACCCCCTTCGAAGGCTGAATATTTTCCTTCTTGGAGAGGACCGTTGAAGCGGCGGTTTTGATCATCGCGGGACACGGCTTCACTCCCATTGTCGGAGGTAAAGATTATAAAGGTATTTTCGAGCTCACCCTTAGCCTCCAAGACATCCATAAGGGCTCCTAGATTTTGATCTGCCTCCTCAAGCATAGCCCCGTAATCGTATTTATGTTCTTTTTTAAATCTGTTGAGTTCCTTGACGTCAGTCGGTTTGTTTGGAAGAGCATCGAACTTCGCTTGCCACTTATCGAGATATTTTTGACTGGCCGCATGTTTAACATGCACTGCATAATGGGAAACCATCATGTAAAAAGGACGTTTGCCTGCGTGTTCACTTACAAATTTTACAGAATCATCGATCAAAGAGTAAATCCGTTTTGGATCGTCCAAGGGTAAGGGACTGCGATCTTGCAAACTCACAAGATCTCCATGTAAATTGCCGTTCCCAGAAAACCTTTCAAACTCATCCGTTATATCATAACCCATCTCATTGAGTTTCTCAGTCATTCCTTTACCAAAATGAGCCGTAATGTAATTGTGAGGGTTTTCATCCCCTTTGACGGCAGATGCAATCGTCCAACAACCTTTGTATCCGTTTGGGCGCTGTTTGCCATGAAGCACATCATTGACAAATCGGTACTGAGACCGAGCAGAACTTTGTCCTAATTGAATACTAACTCGTGAGCCAGTGCAAGTTGGAGTAGGCGAATAGGCATTGGAAAAACGAGTCCCTAACTTGGCAAGTCGTTCGACGCTAGGGGTCTCATAAAAATTATGCACAGACAACGGTTCTGAGTCCATCATTCGAACTGAAGTTTGAGCCCAGCCAAGATCATCCATGTAAATAATAATAAAATTAGGGACTTTTTTCTCAGCATAAATTGAAAATGAAGCCAAGAATACAACCATTAATGTAGATTTTATAATATTCATAAAATTTGTTCGTTTGATGCTTTATTGAAATTGAATGGTAGGTAAATTTTTAAAAACCTAGGATTGAAGACTCATATTTTTAATAGATCCAATCTTTTCTAAGGGATAAAATTCAAAAAAATAATTCAGTTTAAAAGGAGGTTTAAGATTAGCAATCAGTCTAGATTGTCATTTTAAGAAAATAAATGAGACCCAACATTCAAATACTATCTCAAATTCACCCTAGCTTCAATGCTACTCAATGACAAAAAAATGTCTCATTGCGACAATTGCAATTCGCTTGCTCAACATCCATGACACAGATCGATTGCAAGAAAGCTCTTAGAATTACTAAGAGTGCGTAGTACATGAATCTTTTAAAGTAAAATGAATTTTAAAATTTAAAAGAAACTTAAAGCAAAGAGGTCAAATGATTAACATTTATTTATATATGTTAGTTTTATTAGACGATTTTAATTGCATTTTTATACATTTAGGAATACAATGAAACCTCTTTACCAGATACAACCAATACAAACACTTATGAAAAAACGGATCATTAATTTTGCAAGCATTGGATTTATTTTAATTGCAATGTTCTCAATCCACGTAAAAGGGAACAAACCCAACATCGTTTTTATCTATGCAGACGACTTAGATGCAGATGAAATCAATTGTACAATGAATGATGTAGAAATCTGGGCGACTCCTAGTGGAGTCAAAAAAGTGCATGGAAAATCATTCAAAGCGGGAGTTCCAAAGGTCCTGACTCCCAATATTGATCAATTGGCTAATGACGGAATGATTCTCACTCGATTTTATGTAAATGCTACTGTATGCAGTTCCAGTCGCTACTGTTTATTGACCGGACGCTATGCAACGCGAGGGATTGAACTACAAGATGATTATCCAGTTGGAACTCACGCAACCCTTGATTGGAGACCCGCAATCTTAAATACAGAAACAAGTTTACCTAAAGAACTTCAAAAACAAGGATATCGGACTGGGATTATTGGCAAATGGCACAATATGAAAAAAAACGATTTGCCCAAGCGAAAAAAAGCAGACCATCAGCCCAATGCAACCTTTGAACAAACAAAAAAATCTGAAAAAGCGATCAAAAAATATTACGAAGCTGGGATCCAATATTTAAGCAACGGTTTTGGATGGGACGTTGTGGATCGGATGGAATGGGGAAACTCAATTGTAAATCTAGACTGGCAATGCGAGGGTGCCGTAAATTTTATCAACGAAAGCAAGGATCAACCATTTTTTCTTTATTGTTCATTGCCTGTGCCGCACGGTCAGTATTTTTTTGATTACAATGATATTACCTCCTACGACCAAAGAGTTACCTCCGACGGTCTTCTAGATGATGCTCTCTATTTCCTGCCTAAAACAGACGATGTTCTCAGACGTACAAGAGCCGCAGAAGTCCCAGATCAAAATGCCATGGCAACCCGGATGGACGACTATGTAGGTGCGATCATGGAAGCGCTGAAAGAAAATAATTTGCTAGAGAATACCCTCGTAATTTTCACAAGTGACCATGGGAGCAGGGGCAAGAATAGTTGTTATGAAGGAGGAGCGAAAGTTCCTCTGATCGCATTTTGGCCCGGCAAAATCACTCCAGGAACACGGAATGACAGCCTTTGTGGAAATATAGACATGGCGGCAACTTTAATCGACATAGCAGGTGGAGATTTGCCTGCGGATATGGCTCAAGACAGTTTGAGCATTAGACCTCAACTGACAGGGGAAGGAGAACCCAATGACTGGCGGAAATATATGTTTATTGAAGCAGGCAACAGCAAAGCGGTCTTAAGCAGAGATTGGAAGCTGTTAGTAAACCGGGTAACTCCCGAAATAGAAGCAAAGATGAAAGCACGTCCAAAAGAAGTATTTTGGTCTGGATTTGATCATCACAACTATGGAAACGAACGAATGTACCCTAACTTCTGGGATGCGGATCAACTTTATAATCTAAAATTGGATCTTTACGAGATGACTAATGTGATCAACAACCCTGAAAACCAGCCAATTTTGAAGACTCTCAAAGGAGAGCTTTCTCAGTTTGTTAAAAGTCTCCCCCATACTTTCGGGGAGTTTAATTAGGGCTTTATTCTTAATAATCCTATAATTAGGGGATTGATTGGTCAACTTTAGCTCAGTCAATCCCTCCAAAGCCATCCCTTTTTGATAATTGAGGACTCACATTTGAGTCAGCGAGGGTTTTCAAAAACTTAACGAACAGATTGATAATACCCAGCCTCCCCAAAACCTTTATAATCCAAATCTGTCTAAAAGTGTTAATCCTTCTTAATAGGGATTCCAACCATGAAAATGTAAAGAACCTGTTCCTATTTACTGATGCCATTTAAAAAATTTTAGAAATCCTATAATTGATAAAGTAAATTGCTCTCAAATGAACGTGAAATTGCCTTAAAAATTTACCAGCTATTGAGAACTAACTTTTAAATATTACAAGTATTAGGAAAATCTACTTTGTGCTCCAATATGAATTCTTCCTCATTCTTCTATGCATTTTTCACCACAAGTGTTTCAGAGAAATGGCAACTGCCTTAAACATCTCACCCTACCAGATCCATCAATGATAGTTTTTAAAAAAACATCCATGTCCAGTATGAACCAAGAACTTGGTATACAATCAGTGTAAAGAAATAATCGACACTTACAATGGCATGATGCTGCTGAGTGAAAATACCTGTCTCAGAGTGAGTAAAATTTTACTATTTGAGCTTAAACAATTCAGCATCACTTCTGTCTACAGTTAAATCTCCAGATTTTGTGGTAATTATCATTGAGAGATATGTTTTAGGGGCGAAGTGCTCACTACTCACCGTAAGTTTTAACTTATTTTCAATAAATAGAGTGTCTAGGATTTTGATTTTAATAGATTTTCCCCTACCTGTATAGGCAGCAGTAGATGCTTGCCAATTACCCCCTTTATTGTAGACGTAAACACATTTGTCTACTTTTGATAAATCCATCTCTTTTTTTGGCTTTTTAACATGAAAATCAAACCAAAAGATAAATTTGTAATTTTTACTACTTGGCTTTGAAGTAATTTTGTCTGCAACTTCTATCCCTAACTCAATTATACTCTCTCCATCATATGAAATCGAACCTTCTTCTATATCTAAAGCACTCTTATGGTAAGCCTTTGTTTTGGTATCTTTAACTTCATCTTTGATTGTTGCATCACCAATGCTTTTTCCAAACAAAGAGGAACAAAGCATTAAAGGTAATAGAGAGAAACACATTTTTGTTAAACAAATTTTCATTTTTAAGTATTTAGATTGACTAAGATTTTATTAAAGTTTGATGAGTTCAAAAGGTCCTGAGCAGAAAGTTATAAATAAAAGAAGGTGCTAGAAACAAATAGATCAAACATACCACTCAATTATTAGGAATGTACTTTAGATAAAAGAAGAGAATAAGCCAAATTTAAAGAACGATTGTATTTAATTTGCGACTGGTATCTTATTCTTAAGGCATGAGGACATTTTTTCGACATTGATGTGTTGGACAATAACCATACCATTTGTGGATCACTAATCTTTGTATTAGCATTTAATGCCAATTATATAAATATCAATTTAGCAAGCACTTTTAAACTATTCTACCAATTAAGAAGAAATTTTTTCTTTAAATTGAATCGGCGAAACATTTCCAATTCAGGAGTGTTTTTTGAATTTATTATAAAATACTTCAATAGAATTAAAAAAACATTAGTTCTAACTACCTAGAAATTATTAAAATGTAAGTTCCCTGTGTTAGAAGTTTTATACCTTTCAAATAAAGATTCCGTCGCTGCATTTTTGCAAAAACTACATATTGCACTCATGTTAGACTTTATCCCATACACCTTTAATAAGATATGATATTTATGACTTACGTAAATACTTACTCTATCACTTTAACAGAAAAATTTGGGTAATATACAACAATTCAATATTGCGTCTTTATAAGCTTTTATTAATGGTTTGTTATTATTTTCAATGAAGTGCTACAACCAATGATTCAACTACTGGATCTATCCATGTTCTTTATTAAATTTGGGCTTTATTGATAATTATTTTATCCCTATAATTAACCAATAATAATAAGAATTTACTCATTCCTTAAAGACAAATAGAATTCATCCCCTCTAATTTTAATCTCCTAAAATTTTATTTTCACAAAAATAATTTGATTCTATTTTTATCTTTTCTATCGGAATTATAAAATGATAAATCAGATTAAAATATGCAAAAGTAGATTTCCATTTTTTTGGTACCAATGGAGTTTAAGAAGTTGTCAATTAATGATTGAAAAAAAATCAATTAAATGAAAATTTCCATACAGATAGTTACTTTCAACTCATCAAACAGCATAAGTGAATGTTTAATGTCCATTTTTGGTCAAAATTTTGATCAGTTTGAAGTTCTAGTTTTTGACAACGCAAGTCAGGATAGAACACTGAAAATACTCAAAAAATTTTCACAGGTAAAAGTTTTCGAGAGTGATATTAACATTGGATTCGGAAAAGCTCACAACGCTCTTTCAGAAAAATCTGCAGGCAAACTCCTTTTTATCCTAAACCCAGATACCTACTTGGAATCAAAAAACACTCTGTCTCAAATTTATGAAAAGTCTGAAAAGTCCTCTGAAGTTGGACTTTGGGGAACAAAAGTTCATGAAGGTGACTCCATTGCAAAGCCTTCTTTTAATTATCCCGGTGAAAGAAAAATTAAATCTACGATCGGTAAAGACCTTCCAGGCTCAATTTCTTGGGTTATTGGTGCTAGTATGATTGTTCGACAATCCATCTTTAATCAGCTAAATGGATTTGATCCAGACTTCTTTCTCTTTAGTGAAGAAACAGATTTATGCTTGAGAATTCGAAAAGCTGGTTTTTCAATAGAATACCACAAAGAAATAACTATTAAACACATTGGTTCAGAGTCCATTAATCAAGAGGGCTTTTATAATAAATGGAAAGTTTCTACTGAAGGACTGTATCTTTTTTACAAGAAGCATTACAATCCCTCTGACACCCAAAAACTAATTAGGAGTGACTATCTTAAAGCATTGTACAGGTGTTTTCTTCTAAAGTTCAGCGGTTCCTCATCAGAAAAAGCGGATAAATATAAAGCTATTCGCGATGTAGCCAGAAAAGAATTAGACACTTCATAAACTTTACTGGCCAAATTAGATATTACCATTCCTTTTTGAAATATCCCTCGAAAACTTTAGATCTAAAACAAGCTTATGTGTTTATATTTAGTTATTGATATTTTCGAAGTCAACAGGTGATTGATATCCGA
>CAJWYM010000005.1 GCA_913049555.1 uncultured Opitutia bacterium | reverse complement strand
CTACGATGATTTATCTACACGTGATGCAGGACAAGAATACGGCACCGAGCCCGATAGATTTATGGATGCAAAAATGATCTCGATTCTTCTTTAAATGGGTTTGTTAGACTTTTTTGGTTCATAAAAAAGTTTTAGGGTTCTTTTCTCTCCAAGTCCATGAGTTGAAGAACATGCAAACAAAATTCATCAGTTCCAGCAACCATGGCACAGCGTTCTAGCTTTGTGTGAAAGGTCTTGAGTGGAAAAACGGAGGCTTCAAAAAAGTCAACCTTTCCTCCTGCTGCGAGAACAATTGGGTATGCGGCTGCAATGTCCCATACTCGAACCCGAAATTCTACACATCCATGTAAGAAACCAATTCCGGCATAAACCATGTTGAGCGCACCGCTTCCAAAACTGCGAATACTAAAATTTTGAAGCAATGGGGTATACATTTTTAGTTGCTTATCACTCATGGGGGCTTGGATGGCAAATAGGGTGTTCTTGTCTAATTGAGCGTCTATTACTTGCACTTTGTTCTGTCCTATAAATGAGCCTTGATGGTTTCCTCCATGTATGATTTTGTCTAATCCATAGTCATAAATGACTCCATAGATCGGTATGCCATCTTTTAAGAGACCGACACTGATACAGCATGAGGCCATTCCTAAGGCAAAATTATTGGTGCCGTCAATGGGATCTAGAATCCATGAATATTCTGATTGGGTGAGATCAATGACAATGTCTCCTATCTCTTCGCTGCAATAAGCATCTTCTGGAAATTGAGCAGATAAATCTTGAAGAATATTATCAGACAGATACAAGTCTGATTCCGTTACTCGAGTGGCATCTGATTTCCAGTTGCTGTGGACCGTGCTGAAATTGTTTCGAAAGTATGGGATGTAGGATTCTACTATTTTTAGAATTGCATTTATTCTAGAGGTTGGATCCGTGCTCATTGAATTGTTTATTGAATTACGACTCTGGATAATCATAAAGTTTTGAATCTTTAATGGGAGCGTTTCTTTTGTCTAATTTGTTTTTGAGTAGTTGCTTAAGTTTTGCAGTTCCTGATTCTTTGGTTTCATTTCCACTTTCTTCATTGGGTGAATTCATGGCATTTGGATCTGCGGATAAGTCATCGCCAAGAAGATCTCCCATTTCTGCTTCCAATGCTTCTGGATCTTGACCTTCTTCAAGTTTGGCAATCATCTCATTCATGCCTTCATCCATCTTTTCTCCTGTAATGTCAGCCATCTTCCTCATCATTTGACCCATTACTTTTGGATCTGGGTTGTCTTCATCCATCCCTGCTATGGCTTTTTCCATTTCTCCCATGGCTTGCATCATTCTTGGGTCCTCAAGATCTGGGTCGTTGTTCCCATCTCCCTGATTGGCCTTTTCAGCTTTGTCTGTGCTTCCTACAAAGGCAAAGCTGGAAACCATCTTTTCCATCTTGTGTTCTTGTCCATCTGGACAAGGGGGTATGATGTCCTTGTAGCGAGTTGATTTTGCAAAGAAAGAATAAATCTTATGTGTGTCTGGAGAGTAATATTCGTAGATTGGCATTGTGATCTTTTACTATTTGGTTTGTTAATATCAGTATTACAACTCGTGATTACTTATCAATATCAAACATGAATTCATTCAACATAACCGAGTATTTGAAAGATCGTGCAAGGGATTCGGGGGATCAGCCTGCAATTATTATTCCTAAAGGGAAGGGAACAAATTTTAAACAAACTTCCTATCATGAATTGGATTTGTATTCTGACAGTTATGGGGACTTTTTGCTCAAAAGAGGGGTTCGTTCTGGAGAGAAAGTCTTGGTGATGGTTCGGCCAGGTTTAGAGCTTATTGGGATTGCCTTTGCTTTATTAAAAAAGGGGATCGTTCCTATACTTATAGATCCTGGTATGGGGTTGAAGCCTTTTATTGATTGCGTAGGTCGGACTCGGCCGGATTATCTGATTGGAATTACTCCGGCGCTTTTGTTGTCTAAATTTTTTCGAAATGCTTTTTCATCCATCAAGGGTTCTTTTTGGGTTCGTGAGGGATGTTTGAAAAAAACATTTGAATCGGACCTTACGTTTACACCTAAGTCCGTTTTAGATGCAAAGGAGAATCAATTGGCGGCCATTTTGTTCACTTCTGGATCTACTGGTCCTGCAAAGGGGGTCTGCTACACCTATGGTTTGTTTTCATCTCAGATTGATTTGGTACGCAATCAGTTTGGAATCCAAAAAGGGGAGGTGGATTTACCAATGCTTCCTATATTTGCTCTTTTCAATCCTGCTTTGGGAATGACAACGGTTGTCCCTCCTATGAATCCCTCTAAACCAGCAAAATCAAATGCTTCTTTGATTGTTCAAACTATACAGTCCATTGGGGTGACAAATAGTTTTGGATCTCCGGTTTTATGGAACAAAATCAATGATTATTGTGAACAAAACAATCAAGTTTTGCCCTCGATCAGGAGGGTTCTTATTGCAGGTGCAGCGGTTTCTCGAGATTTGGTCCAATCTCTCAAAGAAAAATTACCTAATGGAGATATTTACACTCCTTATGGAGCTACGGAGTGTTTACCAGTTTGTGGGATCTCTCATAAAGAAATTTTGAAAAGAGAGGTAAATGTAGGGCTTGGCACTCTTCTGGGTCGTCCGCTTGATGGGATTTTTGTAAAAGTGATTGAGCCTGTTAATGGGGAGATCGATACAATTTCTGATGTTCAAGAGCTTGGTTGTTCTGAGGTTGGCGAAATCATTGTCAAGGGTCCGATTGTGACTCAGGAGTATTACCAGCTTCCGGATGTAACTAGGGTGTCCAAAATAAAAGAGGGTTCTAGCTTTTGGCATCGCATTGGAGATCTGGGATATTTGGATACAGAGGGATTCCTTTGGTTTGCAGGTAGAAAAGTGGAACGAGTCATTACGGATAAGAAAACGTATTATCCTGATTTTGTTGAAAAATTCATGAACACGCATGAATGGGTATACAGAAGTGCTTTGTTAAAATACAAAAAAGGGAAGCGATGGGTGCCAGCGATTGGTATTGAGCTGAGAGACTTCTCTATGATTAAAAAACGGGGGTGCTTAGAGTTGAGGAATTCTCTTTTATCATTTCTTGAGGGATCTGAATTTACCTCTGATATCAAGTATTTATTCTTTTGGAAATCTTTCCCAGTAGATGTAAGGCACAATGCTAAAATTCATAGAATTGCAATGTCCAAGCAATTGGAGGATCCAAAGTGGACTGATAGAGACTTTATCGTCTAGTTTAATGGAAGCTAATCTTTAGCGCAAGCTGACCGGAATGAGTTTCCAATTGCCTGCTGAGGCGGTGGATTCAAATAAAACTAAAAGCATTCTGGACCTTTTGTTCATTGGATAAAGCGATGAAAAAACGCGATTGAAATTGCCCTCTTCATCCTCTGCTAGAGCATAAATCGGGATTCTCATCCCTGGGAAATCTGTGGCTATCAGTCGTTTCGCATTCATGCCTCCAATGACTTGCAGGCCATTTTTAGTCATTAATTGCAAGTTGCGCTTACTCAGGTTTAATATTTGGGCCTCCCCAAGGGCAATTTCTTTCTCGGAAGCATTGATTATGATCGATTGTTTCAAGCCCTTTTCTGTAGTGTTTTTGGTGAATACAAACATGATGACTTTCTCGCTGTTGAACGGGATTTTAGCTTTCGCAAATGGAACCATCACATGTTTGTCTAAATTGGGTCGGAAAACTTTTTTATAAATGAAGAAATCGGGACTGCCCACATATTCTCCCCACTGACTGGTATCTCCAACAGAGACTTCAATGGGTACATAATTGGAGTCTTTCTTCCAGAATACTAAGGGCATTCCTTTTCGATCCTCTTTTTCACTGGCGAGCGACCAATCTTCATAGGGCCATAGGAATAATCTGAAATCGATCTTTACTGTCTCCTCAGGTTTGTTATCAGATTGGCTAAATAGAGCAGTTGTGATGAGTAAAATGAGGGGAATAATCGTCTTATAATTTGTCATAATTCAGCCATTTAAAATCGAGCACCTTGTATTTGCGTTGTTTCGATCCAGTTTTTTCGTTTAATTCAAGCCATGGAGCATTTTTGAGGTAACCGGTTTCGTCTTTTTCTGTATCTACAAAATCTGCAGTCCTTTGGACCACTGCTTCGCACCAGGCTTTTGCGGTTACTTTTCCTCGAATATTTACTTTGCTGCCATAACTTCTAATTTTAAAAGTATCGGAACGGGCTTGAAGAAGGGATCCAATTCTCTGGAGAACATCACTTTGCATGAGGTAGGCGGGAATTCCTTCGACCAGATGACCCGCTAGTATGTCGGTCTCGTAGACACTCATGTCTACTTCGGGATCATTGTTTCCGCTTGGCGTACTTTCATTTAAGTATTGATTGGCTGTGGTTTCCAAACCAAATTGGTCGTTCAGTCCGGCTTCATTGATGGCTGTTTGCAAAGCTCCGGCAAGTTTGAGGGAGGAATCATCCTGTTGTTGATAAGAGCGATTGATAAATTGGGACAAAGATAAAAAGGGGCCTCGTTTGATTACTTCTTCCACCATATTGCTTGAAAGAGCATCAATCTCATCATCTGAAAGAGTTCTAAATCCATTGTAGGCCAAATCTTTTGTCTCCGTAGTTGTGGAGGTCATGGAACCCGATGCTGGATTGTTGATCCGGCTGAAAGGAGTTTTTTTCTGATTGTTGTAGACGGTATTTTGATCAATGGCCAATACGTCGCTGTCTCTTAATGTATAAAAGAGGGCGCGCCAAGCATGCAGGGAGGTCGAATTTATATTAAATGCATTCTCTCTGAAAACATAGGCTGCTGAGCGGTTTATATTTTCCAGATTTTCGATGTTGATGGGCAATTCTTGATTGAAGAAGTTGTAATTAGGGTTTTGAATTTTGTTTTGGTCTTCAAAATCGGACAGTTCAGGATCGGTCAGTGTTGAGAAATAATATTGATCCCAAAGGCTTTCATTCAAGGTATAAGACCAATCAAAATGAACGGAGTCTTGGTCTCGATTTCCCCAGTCTGATTCGGTAGTAAAACCGGTATCTTTTCGATAGATTTGGTCTTTTCCGGTTCTAAGATTTGCAAATGAGTTTCCGATTGGATAGGCGGGCGAGTTTGAATCCTGATGCCAATGATCAAATGATTCCCACATGGTTTGTGGGTAGGTTAAATGGGCATGGGCGAGATCTGCGTGGGAGGTATAGGGATAGGGATCGTAGTGGCCTTTTTTGGAGTTGTAATCGCCTTTGGGAATATCAAAAAGAATATTGACGGAGGCGCTGTTGCTTGCCGTTTCAGAGATACCAGTGTAGCTGTATCCGGGAGCCATAAAGTCCTCATGGATGGTGTAGTTGGCACTGTTTAGGGAGGTCATGGTTCCATGGAAAAGAGGATTGCCCCCGTATCCTCTTTTAACGCCTGTATTGTTTGGCTTGCTGTCCCAAGGGGATCCATAGCTGTAATTTGCGCGTGGGTTGGATTGGGTGATCCATTTCAATCCTTTGTGAGGATAACTGGATACGGATTGGATACTGTTGTTTGGCACCCGCATGACAATGTCTATACCTCCTTTAGGGGTATTGGTAAGGCCTTGTATGTCGAATCCGTCGCTTTTGCCGTCCCCATCGGTATCTTGCAATAATTCTGTGGGCTTTTTGTAAAAATAATCTTCTGCAGAGGCTATATCTTGGGGAACGTCATAGCGGTATTCCCAGCCGGATCTTTCGTTGAGTTGAAATCCACCATGGACCCAATAGGGATTTGTCAGGTGACTGATCTTATCTTTTGCTAAATACAGGGCACGACTGTTCCCAGTGCTGAAGTTCAACTCTATCTTTTTGACTACTTGTTGGGTAAAAAGGGTGAAAAAATCATCGCTGTCTAAGTGGAAATTCTTTTCTGCTCTGAATCCAGGCTCTAGAACATTTTGCGTGTAGTCACTGAGGTCATATTCTTGACTGGTAGTTGGAGAAAAGATCATGGCTCTTCCAGGTGGAATCATGGGAGACTTTATTAGGAACTCATAGGCATGCGCTGAGTTTCCTGAACCAAATGTGCCGAAGTTTTCCCAATTTGCTCCACTGAAGTTGTACCATCCTTTGGAGGTGTCTCCATCATCCAAGCCTTTTCTGATATTCCACGTCTTGTAGTGCCAATGTTTGTTGACCATTCTGGGGGTGGTGTTGTCGGCCTGATAGTTGATACCAAGGGTTCCACTCAGCGATAAGTAGTAGTCGTTGGCGGGAATGGCAACGCTGTAAGGATTCCATAGGACAATTGCTGGAAAGTAATGCAAGCGGAGACGGTATGCTTTATTGGAGGCACTGGCATCGTTGGCTGGATCATAGACAAGGGTTCCCATAAAGTAGTTGTGGAATTTACTCAATGCCGGGGCTATGGACATTCGATCCTCAGAGGGAAGAATGGTTTTCTTGAAGACCGGAATGGTATCTCCGGAGATTGGATCACTTCCTTGTTCAATATTTTTGTGCATATTGTAAAAAGAGCGTAACTGAGACCACTTAGGACCTCCGGGATTGCTTTCGCCAATAGTTGGCTCTTCGTTGTCTAACCATAAGATATGATCTCCAGTGTTCCCAAATGTTTCAGGAGAATTTGCAGAATCGAGTGGATCTATGTTTCCATTCAAATCAAAACTGCCTCCTCTCAATCCGATCGATAGGTCTTTTTGTAAGCCTCCATTTTTAACGTCTGTAAACAGTCCGTTTGAGAAAAGGGTAATGCTATGGTAATATGCCTTTGCATCTTGAGCGACCTCTGGAAAAATCATCTTGAATTGATTTAGGTTTAAAAGTTTCGAGAATTGCTCGTAGTGGGTATTATCAAATTCCTGGACTTGATTCATGAGTCCATTCACTCCTGATTTAAAAGGAACTTTTGAAAAATGGGTCTCTTTAGTGGTCAAAAGTGAATCAAGAGTGACATCGCTAAGGACTGCCTTTGTCTCAGTATTTAAATACTCGTCAGAAACATAATTGACTCGGTGCTTCAGAGATTCATCGTCAATCCAATAGGCGTATCGTCCCACCAAGTCTTCTTCATTTTTGAGGTCCGTGGGCTTCATTGTGACCCAATCGTCCTCACTGAGGCCTACAGATTCTGGTCCAAGAAGGAGGATTTCTTCATTTTGATCCTCGTTATCGATGAATTCACTGGCCAACCAGGTGAGTTGGTTTCCATAGGTTTCACTGCTGGGATCGCTGTCCCAAACACCCACCCAGTGGGTCTCTTGTGTGTTATTCTCAATGATGGAGGCTTTGGCGGTAATTCTTTGATCCTCTCCTGTGAATTTTTGTAAATTTCCCAAGGCGAGCTTCAATCCATAGATAGCATTGAGTTCGGCTACTTTTTTGTCAGCACTTGTTTCAGATTGTTCCGTGCTGATTCTTAGCATTGAAGACATTGCCAAAATCATAACTAGAATGAGCGAAGAAAGAAAGAGGGCAATGACCAAGGCAAAGCCCCTATTTTTCTTAATAGGGTATTTAATTATCATGAATTAGATTTTCCACACTAGATAAATGTTCGCTGATTCGCAATTTCAAATTATGGGTCAAAGTTTTAAATTCTGGATTCTTGGCGATATTTTTATTTTCCCTGGGATCGTTTTTGTGGTCGTACAACATCATAGAACCATTGGCCCAGTATGAAAATGCAAAGCGTTTGTCAAAAATGGCATCTCCTCCTCGATATCTGGCAAAGATATAATCTTTCACCTTGGCGCTGGAATCTTGTAATATCTTATTCAAACTTTTACCCCATAGCCTGTGATTCGGAGGGGAGCAATGACCCCATTCACTTATAGTGGGATAGAGGTCTACCAGTTCCACCATCGAGTCACTTTTTTTTCCTCCTTCGAAATCTGGATGAGAAATAATTAGAGGCACCTGAAGGGAAGTCTTAAAAAGGGCATGCTTGCACCACAAGCCATGTTCGCTCAGTTGGTAACCATGATCTCCAAGCAACACAACAATGGTGTCCTCTAGGAGCTCAAGGCTCTTCAATTCCTCCATGACGGTTCCAATCATAGCATCTGTGTAACTGACACAGGCGTAGTAGCCTTGTATGAGTTTTTTAGCCAGGGATTCCTTCAAGGGTCCCTCTTTAGGGATGCCGCTATACATTCTTCTAAGTTCCATCCAATTATGAAGGGCTTCTTTTGGAACCCCTTTGGGAGGGAAATCATTGCTAGCGAGTTGAATGTCTTGGATTGGGTAAAGATCCCAGTATTTTTTGGGTGCATTGAAGGGCAGGTGGGGTTTGGTGAATCCTGATACCAAAAAGAAAGGCTTTTCTTCTTTTTTCAAGGTTTTGAGTGTTTGGATTGTCTGTTGAGCAATTTCTCCACTTGTATAATCTTCATCGGGAACATCGCATCCTTCAAAGGCAGGTTTGCCCAAATTCGGCATCGCTTGATTGGTATCTAGATTGTAAACCATGATGTCCTGTCCCCTCCACAAGTAGTCCCAAGAGCTTGGATTTTCGTCTTTTGAATGATAGACCTTCCCAACAGATGCTGTGTAATACCCATGGTTTTTTAAATGAGAGGGCATATCCGTAATTGTGGGCAAGTCCTTATCTGCTCTGGAGTCCCAATCCACCAGTCTTCCTTCTACAGGGTAAACCCCACTCATGATACTTGCTCGAGAGGCACCGCATACAGGGATTTGACAATAAGCGTTGCTAAACAAAGTTCCCCTCTCTGCGATTTTGTCTATATTTGGAGAAACAATTTGGTCAGCACCGTAGCAATTCAGTTCTGGTCTGAGGTCGTCAACAATGAAGACCAAAATGTTCTTTTTTTCAACGGATTCTAATTTTGAACCATAAAAAATGGCTAAAAATAAGAGTGTTTTTAGGATTTTCATAAATGGAGTTGTTGGAATGAAAAAGGAATCTATAAAGAATCTTAGATATTAGAGCTCACTGGGAATTTCTTTTTTTAATTGGATTCCAATAGTTCTTAGTCGCGAGCGCATGCTAATGAGGATTTTTTGTTGCTCGATATTCTTGGCAATATTTGTCCATTCATTAGGGTCTGTCTTGTGATCATAGAGCTCTTCCTCTCCGTTTCTGCAATATATGTAGCGATGTCTCTTCGTACGAACCGAGTAGTGTTGTTCCTGATTAGGAGCCGACTTATTTAGGTCAACAGGTTCCTTGGATGCAATTGCAGTGATTGTAAAGTCTTTGCCCTCCCAGGCTTCTTTCATCGGGTTTTCTAGAAGGGGTCTCATACTATATCCATCAAGAGGTAGTTTTGTTGTTAGCTTATTGGGTTGGGAAGAAATTCCCGCTAAGTCTGTTATGGTTGGATAGATATCAAGTAGAGATACGGGTGTCTCGACCGTTTGATTCATGGGAATGTTCGGTCCTTGAACTAGAAGGGGGATTCGAGCACTTTCTTCCCATGGAGAAAATTTGAATAAATAATCTTTTTCACCCATGTGATAGCCATGATCACTGGTGAAAATAACGTAGGTATTATTTTTGTAAGGAGAATTTTCTAGGGAGTCCAATATTTTACCCAATTGATCGTCCATAAACGCAACACAGGCCAAATAAGCCTGGGTCCATTTGAGTAATTGCAAATCTCCACCGGATTTTGTGATTTTATCATACTTCTGCCATCCCCAAGGCTGTGAAATGTCTTGATCCTGCACAAGTATTTTGGAGCAATCCTCACTGTCATTTTTCTTGATGTTTACTAATTTCAAGCTTTCCAACGGAAAGGATTCAAAATATTTTTTGGGAGCATACCAAGGGGAGTGAGGCTTTGTGAAACCTACTGTGAGAAAAAAGGGTTGTTCGTGTTTTTGTTCCAAGAATTGAACTGCATCTTGAGCACAAATCTCATCTGGCATTAAATCGCGGTTGGAGCCCTCTCGATATTCCCAACCGCTAGAGTTGTAAAACATTTTCCATCGGAACTCGGATCCGTATTGCTTCAGGTCTTCAATGGGTCCGAAACCATCGCCCCAGCTTCCATTTTTTCTAGTGTATTCTGGCATCCAAGGAGGCAATACTCCTAACTGTTTTGTTTCCTCTTTGCCATCCCAAGGGATTGGTCCAAAGTTTCCCTCATGACCAAAGCCTGAGCTGCCATCTAAGTTGTTGAAGATTTCTCTTTTTTCATGGCCGTTGTGATGGATTTTACCGGTAGAGAAGTTGGTGTATCCATTCTTAACCATGTGCTGAAAGAGTGTAATGGTTCCATTGAGTATCTCATTGTTGTCCCAACGGTTGACTTGTTGTTTGTATCCAAAATATCCAGATGTGTGGGGAGCAATTCCACTCCACATACTGGCTCTGGATGGTCCACACAGGGGAACATTACAGGCGGCATTTATGAATTGGACGCCACTATTTTTTATCCTTTCTATATTGGGAGTTTTCGTTTGAGGGTGTCCTCCAATTCCTGATACTGCGTCGTTCAAGTCATCTGCTATGATGATTATAAAATTAGGTTTTTCTTCAATTGCCTGAATCGCAAACGATGCGAGTAAAGAAAGTAAAAAAGTAAATAAAATTTTCATTATAATTTTTAAGTTTAAAATTGCCTTAAAATAGAGGTTTTAGAAGGGATCTCAATCCGATGTATTTCCCAAATCATCCACGAAAATGAAAATATTCTATTTGTACAATTGAAAATACAGATAAATGAATGGGCTTGTGCTCTTTAAGAAGGATAAATTTTAAGATTTAGAGATTTCTTATAATCTGATTTTTAAGATTCAATTACTGGGGTAATTCTTTCATTTAACTAGATTGAAAGAAGGGTTTTTGAGGACTATTTTATCCAACTTTCAATTATCCGATCACTACCGATTGATCCAATTTAAATAAATGAGTCAATCCACATTCTTTTTTGACTCTCAATCATCAACTACCTGAACAACTATTGTGAGATTTATAACTAAATTATTAACATACTGTCTGAGCTTAACCCTTCTACTAGCAGTTTCTTTACAGGCATCTGCGATCAAAAAGCCAAACTTTTTATTTATTTGGATTGATGATCTTAGAGCAGAGTTGGGATGCTACGGCGCTGAGCATATAATCTCTCCGCATATTGATAGGCTTGCGGATGAGGGAGTGATTTTTGATCAGGCATTTTGCCAAGAAGCAATCTGCACGGTTTCTAGGGCCAGTTTAATTACAGGGCAACGTCCTAATACGAATGGGGTTCAACGATTGTCCGATAATTTTCGCAAAAAAAATCCGGACGCTATTACCATTATGAATCACTTGAGCAATCATGGCTATGAGACGATCGGTATGGGCAAACAATTGCATCATGAATCCGAAAATGAGTGGGATGCCTGGTTTGATGTGGAGAGAAAGTATAAGGTCGGTAAATACTATGCGGAAGAAGCAAAAGCTGGAATTTTAGAACTTAAAAAAGAAGCCCGTGCTAAGGGTTTGAAAGGGCTCGCTTCTTTTGTTTATTCGCTGTGGGATTCCACGGAGATTCCAAACTGTGATGACAATGAACTCCATGATGGTTATATGACTGATATAGCATTGAGGGAAATGGATCGAATGGTGGAGTTGGATCAAACTTTTTTTATGAGTGTTGGTTTCAAGAAGCCTCATTTGCCGTTTGTTGCTCCTAAAAAATATTGGGACCTCTACAATCGTAGATCTATTTCTGTAGCTGAGAATCATTTTTTTCCAAAAGACATGCCGCAGCATGCAAAATCCAATTGGGGAGAACTCAAGAATTATCGAGACATAGATCCGGATGCAAAAGAGATTTCTTCCGAAAAAATGCTTGAATTGACCCACGGTTACTACGCTTGCATCTCCTATGTAGATGCACAGATTGGAAGACTGATGAAAGGTCTAAAAAAGAAGGGTTTAGCCAACAATACAATCGTGGTTTTGACCAGCGATCATGGTTTTAAATTAGGGGAGCACAAGATGTGGTGCAAACACACTAACTTTAATATTGATCTAAAGGTGCCTTTGATTGTTAAAAGACCGGGTGCTAGAAATGCTGGAGAACGTTCCAGTGGGATTGTGGAGCTGATCGATCTTTTCCCCACTTTTTGTGATTATGCGGACATTGCGTCTCCACCTACAGTCGAGGGTAAAAGTATCCGAGGTTTGATTGAAAATACTCAAACATTGGGCAAGAGGTATGCTTTTTCTCAGTATCCCAGCAATGCTCAAGGGAAGTATGCAATGGGTTATTCTTTGACGGATGGAGAATTCAGATACACGGAATGGGTGAATCCTAATAAAGGGGTTGATTCAAAAATGCTCTACAATTTAGTTTTAGATCCTAGTGAAAATGTAAATATTTCCTCCAAGGAAGAATACAGTTCCAAAATGGCGACTTATTCAAAGGCAATCCAATCGATGAAAAATGCCAACTAAATCCAGAGCTTCCATCCTTTATTGGATGGGTTGATAAATTTTCTAGCAGTCGCTTACTTTCGATTCAATCTATATTGCTTGAATTCAATTTCCTATCGTGAACTCCGGGTTTACTCTAATGATCATCAGAAATGGAATTCATTACTTATTTTTGGATCCATTTACTGGCAAAAGTGAACGTCCCTTCCTAAATACAAAAATTAAATCTATAGAGCCAATTTTTGGAATACCTTGTATGCCCCAGCACCTGAGAATATTTCCTCCAAGATTTGGATCATAACTTCTGCTTTTTCGGGATATTGTGTAAAAACATTTCTTTGTTCACCAACATCGTTCTCAAGGTTGAATAATTGGTATTTTGCAGATTCGGCTGCGATCGGAGTGCTCTGTTGATTCTTTTTGGCGCCTTTAGTGCCCATTCTTATTAATTTCCAGTTTTGATGGCGCAAAGCATACCCTTTGGCTTCCTCAATCATATAAGTGTTTCCAATTGGATCCTCTCCTAAAAAGGCTTTTATTGTATTTTGGCTATCGGGTGCAGCATTTTGGGGTAAGTTTATGTTTAACATTTTAGCAAAGGATCGGATAAAATCGGTTTGGGTCACTAATGCATCGCTGAATCCTGGTTTTATTTTTTCTGGCCAGCTGACAATAAATGGGACTCGAGTTCCTCCCTCATAGATTTGATATTTTCCACCTCGGTAGATGCCGGAACCGTCATGACCGTTGTCTACCTCTTCTCTGCTGGTTTTAACCGTAGTGCCATCTTGATAGCCATCGTCATAAACAGGACCATTGTCACTGGAGAACAAAATCATGGTATTTTGATCAATTCCATGATTTTTGAGAATGTTCATGATTGCCCCAGTTGACCAGTCCAATTGAACCATGGCATCCCCTCGATAGCCTAATTCACTTTTTCCTCGAAACCTAGGGTGAGGAACTCTTGGAACGTGAATGTCTTGGGATGAAAAATATAAAAAGAAAGGTTGTTCTTTATTTTCCTTTAGATGTGAAGTTATAAACATTTCCGTTCGGATCACAAATTCATCGGCCATGGTTTCGTCGTTCCAAAGCGCTTGTGTTCCACCATACATAGTGCCAATACGACCAATTCCATTGATTACACTATGGTTGTGACCATGAGAGTTTGGGTAATAGGTCATGGCTTCTGGATGGGTTCTTCCATTTGGGTATTCGGTGCTTCTAGGATCCACTTTTTTAGACAAATAAATTGGGTCGTTTGGGTCGAGGTTGACTACTTGGTGGTTTTCCAAATACACACAAGGAACTCGGTCGTTCGTATTGGGCAGTAAGAAAGAATAATCAAAACCAATCTCAAGAGGGCCGGGTTTGACGATCCCATTCCAATCGGTCTTCACACCCGGTGATCCAAGTCCTAAATGCCATTTACCAATGACAGCGGTCTTGTATCCGGCATCTTGAAATACATGGGCTAAAGTATAGTCCTCCAACGAAATTGAAAGGGGAGCGGAAATACCTAAAATTCTTATTTTTTTGCGATGTGCTAATTGGCCTGTAAGCATAGTAAACCTTGAGGCAGAGCAAGTTGCTGCTGGACTGTGGCCATCTGTAAAAACCAACCCTTGGGCTGCTAGTTTGTCTAAATTAGGGGTGGGTATTTTTTTGGCACCGAGTACTCCTAAATCTCCGTAGCCAACATCGTCCCCATAAATGAGAATTACATTGGGTTTTTTAGAGGCTTCAATGAAGCTCGATAGAGAAAGAGACAAGATCAAAAAAAGGAAGAATTTTAAGAATTTGGTATTTTTTTGCATAAAGTTTAATAGTAGTAAATGGTACAAACGTTCCTTGTAGCTATTATGCCATAATAAGAAAATTTTGCTATAAGTTTAAAGACTCTTTCTATGAGAATTCCGACAAAGCTTAGATTTTCTTTTACTAATAAAAATGTTTCACTGCTTTAACTTTTAAGACGATAAAATTTTATGAATGTTTTAAAAGCAAAGGATCTATTTGAATCTTGCTTCTGGACTTTTTGAGGTTTGAATTTACCGATCAAGGCGTTTCAAGGAGAAAAAGTTCTAAGACTCCTAAAAACAAAGAAAAGAAATAATTAGTATTATTATATTATAAGATACTTGACTTATTAGAGATTTGATTCTTATTTAAGGAATCCTTTTAATAGACTCATTTTCCTGTAACTAATTTAAATTTTGTTTTTGAGTGGATTCATAGATTGAGTCCTCCTTTTTCAATGACCTCAACCCTAAGATTATGGATACCAACAAGACCCTGAAAACTTCTTCTCAATCTGCTTCCGAGATTGGAGTTTCAAGAAATAAGGAGGCTATTCCATTTAAAGAAAAGTTAGCTTATGGCGCAGGGGGGTACGCCAATCAAGCAGGAGAGTCAGCAGTGAACCAATTGGTCAATCCTGTTTATAATTTGATCATGGGAGTAGATCCAAAAGTCATTGGTCTGACTCTTGGAGCCATGAGACTCTGGGATGCGATTACAGATCCGATTATGGGTAAAATATCGGACAATTGGAAAGGGCATTCTGGAAGAAGAAAGCCTTTTATGTTTTTGGGTTGCCTCTTATTGTCCATCGTTTTCCCAATAATATGGTGGGCTTCTCCAGACTGGAATGAGCATGCAGTTGTTGCATACATGGCCGCCGGTTTAGTTGTGTTTTTTACCTGTTACACGATTTATTCAGTTCCATGGAGAGCATTGGGAGCAGAAATGACTCCCCATTATGATGAGCGAAGTAAACTTCAGGTCGTCACATCCTATTTTAATGAGTTGTCTCAGATGACGGTTCCGTGGATTTTTCCAGCAGCTAATTTGGCGTTTTTTGCAGGCCCAGAAATAGGAATCAAGGTTGTGACTTCTGTATGTGGAGTGGTGATTCTGTTGACTGGTCTCGCCGCCGCTAAAGTTCCCAAAGAGCGTTATCAAAAAATCGCCCAGAAACAAGAAAAAGTTCAATTGATACCAGCATTTAAAAACTTTTTAGGGGATCCTGTTTTTATTTATGTCCATGGGATTGGGGCCGCTCTGCTTAGTAGTTTATTAATTATTGGTTCCTTAGGAATGTATATTAATATTTTTTATATTTTTGATGGAGATTGGGGAAAAGGTTCGGTGTTCTCAGCAATTGCTGCCAATCTTTCTTCCGTTCTAGGCTTTTTCGTCTTGTACTTTTTACGGAAATATTTCATGCAGGTTGAGAAAAAGAAATTGATTGCTTTTGCTTTGGGTCTTTCGATCCTAGGTTCCTGCTCAAAATGGTTTCTTTTCAATCCTGAATATCCATACTTGGTCTTTTTGTTGCCTTTTTTTATGGCCACTTCACAAACCTGTTTTTGGTCTATTTGGATCTCTATGCTAGCTGATTATTGTGATTATGATGAGTTCAACCATGGAAAAAGACGCGAGGGTATGTTCAATGCGGTGAGTGGTTGGTTGATGAAGGCATCCTCTTCGATCGCTCTTGGGGTCTCTGGGTATGTTTTGACAGTCACTGGATTTGACAAAGACAAAGCGGGGGATCAAGGTGAGGAAACATTTTTAATGATGCGTGTATTGTTCATTGCATTGCCTCTTTTTCTTCTTACGACTGCTTTTGTGATGAATAAATTATATCCTTTGAATAAAGAAAAAATGGTTAATATTCGCATGGAGCTGGAAAAAAGAAGGGGACAGGTATAGAAACATTTTGCATTTACTAGACTCTTAATAGTTCTTCCAACAATGCCTAATGATTCAAGTTTGTTTCCAGATTTAACTTAGAATGAAGCTATTTTTGACGCTGGTTGTCCTTAAATGTATGATTAATAACCAATTTGTAGGTTCCTATTTATTCTAAAAATGAGCTCCGAGGGATTCATTTTTTTTAAGAAGTCAAGCTTTTGATGGAAATGCAGATTGATATCGATGGAATAATACTATTCAATCGATTTCTTATTTAAATAAAAACGTTTGTAAAGAATCTTTAGATTATGGCTGATAACAATATTTATGACCTCGTAGTAATCGGGGGTGGACCTGCAGGGTATGCGGCTGCTATACGTGCGGGACAATTAGGGAAAAAAGTTGTGTGCGTTGAAATGGAGCGCGCTGGGGGAACTTGTTTGAACTGGGGTTGTATTCCATCCAAGGCATTGTTGAAAAGTGCTGAAGTTTTTAAAACGATTCAGAATGCTTCTGATTTTGGACTTTCTGTTGAAGGCGCCAACTTTGATTTTAGCAAAGTTATGAAGCGCTCTCGAGGAGTGGCTGATACGATGGGAGGTGGCATTGAATTTTTATTTAAAAAGAACAAGGTTGAATACATAGTTGGCAAAGCAAAATTGGCAGCTCCTGGAATGGTTGAAGTTACAGATGCTGAAGGAGAAGTCCGCCTATTACCAACGGATAAGGTTTTGATCGCAACGGGATGTAAGGCTCGATCTCTCCCTGGGTTAGATCCAGACGGCAAACAACTTATGACTTCTCGAGAAGCGCTTGCTATGACCAAAATGCCAAAGAGCATCGTAATTATGGGTGCAGGTGCGATTGGCGTTGAATTTGCATATTTTCTAAATGCTTTTGGCTGTGAAGTGACAATTGTTGAAATGCTCCCCACGATTCTTCCAGTTGAGGATGTTGAGGTCTCCGCGGTGGTCGAAAGGTCTTTCAAAAAATCTGGCATCAAGATTTATAAGGGAACCAAGGTAGAGGATATTGTTAAGTCTAAATCTTCTGTCAGTATGAAACTTGTCAAGGGGGACACCGTTGAGGAGGTTGAGGCAGAAACTCTGCTGATGGCTATTGGGGTGGTTGCTAACACAGATGGATTGCTAGCTGACAACCTAGATTTATCAATGGATCGTGGTTACCTGATGGTGGATGATCATTATCAAACTTCATTAGCGGGTGTGTATGCTGCTGGAGATATTGTGGGACCGCCTTGGTTAGCTCATGTGGCGACTTATCGAGCTGTGAACGCGGTTAATGGAATGTTCAAGGCTTCTAAACCGGTTCCTTTTGATGCCTTTCCTGGGTGCACTTACTGTCAGCCTCAAGTTGCAAGCATTGGTTTGACTGAGGAAAAAGCAAAAGAACAAGAATTGGATTATAAAGTGGGTAAATTTCCTTTTGCTGCATCAGGGAAAGCGGTTGCTACAAATAAGCCTGAGGGTTTTGTCAAGTTGATCGTTGGTGCGGAACATGGAGAAATTCTCGGGGCTCATATTGTCGGTTCTGATGCCACTGAGTTGATTACTGAATATGCTCTAGGAATGCAGCTCGAAGCAACTGTTGAAGACATACACAGCACCATTCATGCACATCCAACATTGAGTGAAGCCCTTGCAGAAGCTGCTGCTGATGTTCACAACGAAGCGATTCATATTTAAAAGTCATTCTCCTTAATTTAGAGAATCCAGTTTCCTATTGTCATGACATTGATTTATAGTCTTAAATTCTTGATAGTGGGCTTTTTCTGGGTTCCTCTTGTTCTGCTTGCAGAAAATTCTCAAGTTCGGGGAACGACTATGGCAGAAAAGAGATTGGCTGAAATCGTCAATAAGGAACAAATCTTGTTTGCGGTCATCAAAGAGAATCCTGAAAAGTATTCGCAATCGGATTTAGACTTCAAGGTTCGTTCTATCATTGCTAATTATGAATTGTACATTGCAGACAACCCAGAGGATGAGACTGCCTATATTCTCCTGGGGAAATTGTTTCGTCGAGTCAATCGCCCTGAAAAGGCAAATAAGCTCTATTTGAGGGCCGATCGATACAACCCTTCGATCCCTGTTATCAAACAACAATTAGCCAATTATTACGCTGAAAAAGGGGACCTAACCAAGGGCAATCAGTTTCTCAAGCAGGCTTTACTTCTGGCTCCTCAGGAACCGCTTTACCATTACCAATACGGAACTTTTCTGTTTTTCTACAAAGAAGAAATACTCAAACAAAATTGGATGTCTCCACTAGAGTTGGAAGAACTTATGTTGAGTTCCTTCCGTATGGCATCCAAGTTGGACTCTAATAATCGTAAATATTTGGAACGCTACGCTCAATCTTTTTATGATGTTCAGGATGCAGATTGGAAACTTGCTTCTGATTTATGGGATGAATTGCTTGAAAATCCAGATTCGGAGTTAGAACGCCAAGCTCTGAAGCTTCACAAAGCAAGAGCGGTCGCAGAGTTAGGAGATCTTAAAAAGGCCAAATATTTATTGAACCAAGTCAAAGATGATTCTCTTCGATTTAGTAAGGAAGAACTCGTCTATTTGATAGATAAAAAGGAATTGTTAAAAATAGAACGGTTCGAAAATCCAATTTCCAAGGATTTCCCGGACTCCGTGGTTTTGTCTACAGAAACGGATCTAGATTCAATCATTCAGAAAGATGAAATTTTAGAGGAGAGTCTAGAAGATACGATTGCTAGGTTGAAGCGGAAATACAAGATAGAATCTGTAGAGAGCTCGGATAAAGAGACTCAATTAAATGAAGAACCCCCTTTTTTAGAAACTTCTCAAACTTCTCAAACGCCTGCGGTTTCTCAGAATGAACAACTTGTCAAAATTCGGCAAATAGAGGAGAGTATGATTGCCGAATCTAAGAATGAAATTCATGGAATGCCTGTTCAATGGCCTGGATTTTTGGAGGAGGAACGGGACGCGATGGAAGAAATATTGCTGAATCAGATTGCTTCTCGAAAAGAGCTTTTCAGGATTCGATTCGAGATGAAAGAGCAATTTGAATCTCTGCTGAATCATCAAATTTCGATCCACAAAGGGGAAAAAATTGAAGGATTTACTCGGATTTCTAAGTCCTATGAAAGTGCCTTTACCCAGTTGAATGATGCAGTGGCTCTTTTGGTTGATAAAATTGGCATGGACTTAAATTCCTTACTCCGCCTGAAAAATCACTTGCTCAATCGAGGCGATTATGTACATCAAAAAGGGTGGGACATCAGCCGAGTCAAAAATATGATAAAAGAATTAATCAATAAAAACAGGGAAGCAGCTGCAGTTTTTGAAGGGGATTTTGAAAAGGCGCTGAACCTGCAAGTAAATTTGTTTAAAGCCGAGGAGGAATATTTTGACCTAATAGAGGGCCATAATATTCTGACATCACTTGCGTTTCAATAATGGATACAGAACTTCTTTTTCAGGGCATTGTAATGTGCTTGATCATGTTTATCAGTGTCATTATCCATGAGTGGTCTCATGCTTATGTTGCCGATAGGTTAGGAGATAATACTCCACGATCTGAGGGTAGAGTCACTTTGAATCCTGCTCCCCATATTGATATTTTGGGGACCATTATCATTCCCGTTGTTTTTTTTATTGGTCCAGCCTTTGGTTTCTCTTTGGGGTTTATGATGCTTGGTTGGGGTAAATTTGTTACAGTCGATCCCAGATCTTTTAAAAATCCTGTTCGCGACCATTTGCTTTCTATGGGGGCAGGACCCGCCTCAAATTTAGCAATTGGATTGATCGCAGCTGTCATTGGAGGGATCGTAGTTCGAATACTAGGACCGGATACTGAAACTGCCCAGAATTTTATTAAACTTGCTGGCAATATCATTCAAATCAATATTATCTTGGCGATTTTTCATATGCTTCCAATTCCTCCGTTAGATGGTTCTTATTTTCTTAAGTATCTGACAAATATGTCCGATGAAATGTATGAAAGCTTAAGCAGGTGGGGATTTGTAATTATGCTTGTTTTTATTTTCAGTCCATTGATTCGAATCATTCATATCTTGTCTTCGATCCTTTTAATCCCTTATCAAAATATTCTAATTTTTTTAATAGGCTGAGTTTGGACATGATCGAGATTGAAAACCAATTGCCAAGCTTGGGTGTTTTATGGAAATACAGCTTGATCGTGGTTTTGGCTGTTTTTACCTATGTCATCATAGGCAGTCGTTTGCTGGTTTCGCTGATTTCAAAGTTTGCAGGGGAGGAGGAAGTCAACAAACCTTTAGCAATTGCTACGATTGAATGTCGAAGCCTCAGATTTATAAGTGTTGGATCTACATTGATTCTTGGGTTTGCCACCTTTTTCTTTTTCAGTAATCAAGCTTTCTTTGCTGATATTATGCTCCAAAAAGGAGTTTTTTATATGTTTTCACTATGGTTTCCAACCGCGGTTGTCTGTATTGCTTCAGTCGTTCGTTTTATACTTCAAATGAAAAAAGTTAAAAGCCTCCGGAAAACTTCATAATCCTCATTAGACCTCTCTATGTTTTCTGGGTGGATTCAAGCTTTGGTTAAGATTTTTTAAATTAAGATCACTTTCTATTGTGAATCCCCGTTTGAGATTATAATCTTGGAATTATGTTCAAAAATATTCTTCCCACAGTTTTTTCTTTTGATGTGGAATGGATTCCCGATCCATTGTCTGCTGAAATTCTTTATGGAGTGGAGGACCATCCGCCTCATAGCTATGAGGACTCTTTTCATGCATTGTGGAAAAACAATGGAGGCACCAAAGAAAATCCTCAACCTTACATAAAAACAATCTTATGCCGCATTGTTTCTATTTGTGGAATCCTACGAGAAAACAACCAAGACCAAGTCGATTTAAAATTGATTTCATTGCCTTCAGATGCATCCAATAAAGAATTGTGCGAGGAAGAGAAAATCTTAAAAGGCTTTTTAAAGGCAGTGGGTAGAAATAAACCTCAATTAGTTGGTTACAATTCTGTCAATGCCGATGTGCCTATCATTATGCAAAGGTCGGTTGTTCACGGACTTTTTGGACAAGGGGTTGGAACCCGACCTGAGAAACCATGGGAGGGTGTGGATTATTTCAGCAATCACAGCGATTATCATATTGATCTTGGTGCCTGCATGGGACGAGGGGCTCAAACTCCTTCTCTTCATCAAGCGGCTACTTTGAGCGGAATCCCTGGTAAGATGGAGATGGACGGACAGTCTGTTCCGGCCATGTGGATCCGAGGGGATCTGAACTCCATTGTCCAGTACAACGAATTTGATGCCTTTACAACTCATTTACTTTGGGCACGAATCGCTCATTTTGCAGGTCTTTTAAACTCTTCTGCTTATGAGGAGGAACAAAGGCTTGTTCGTGAACTTTTACTGAATGAAATTGAAAATGGTAAAACTCATTTGAAAAAATTTATGGATGAATGGGATCGACTGAAGGCTATCATTCAAAAGCGTTAGAGCACCTCTGTATTATTTTTCATCTTTTAATATTGAAAGAATACCTAGACATAGTTTGAATTTTACTTTGAAATTTATGGACGAAGAGGAACAACAAGAAATTCAATCGCAAACAATCAAAACGGACGTTACGCACGTTTCGGATATGTATAGCGAGTGGTTTATGGATTATGCATCCTATGTAATTCTTGAACGTGCTGTTCCCCATTTGAATGATGGTTTGAAGCCGGTTCAACGCAGGATTTTGCATTCAATGAAAGATTTGGATGATGGTCGCTATAACAAAGTAGCCAACCTGATTGGCCACACAATGAAGTATCATCCCCATGGAGATGCTTCGATCGGGGATGCATTGGTTCAAATTGGCCAAAAAGAGTTGCTGATTGATACTCAAGGAAACTGGGGCAATGTTTTTACGGGGGATTCTTCGGCCGCACCTCGATATATTGAGGCTCGTTTGACCAAGTTTGCCTTGGATGTTGCTTTTAATACGAAAACAACGATTTGGGCATTGTCCTACGATGGACGCAATAAAGAGCCGGTTACTTTGCCTATGAAGTTTCCTATGCTTTTGGCTCAAGGGGTCGAGGGGATCGCTGTCGGTTTGTCTACGAAGGTGATGCCTCATAACTTCAATGAGCTTTTAGATGCTTCCATAGATGTTTTAAGAGGTAAGGAGACGCATCTAATACCAGATTTCCCAACAGGCGGGTTGATTGATGCAAGCGACTACAACAGGGGTCACCGAGGTGGTAAGATCCGAGTCCGCGCTAAAATTGAGGTTGTTAAGAAGAATTTATTGAAAATTGTTGAAATTCCATTCAATACAACCACTACGAGTTTGATCGATTCGATTTTGTCTGCCAATGAAAAGCAGAAGATTAAAATCCAAAGGGTCGATGACAATACCGCTGAAAATGTAGAAATTATGGTTCAGTTCCCTACAAGTTCTGGATACAGCTCGGAACAGTCCATACAGGCCCTTTACAAATTCACTGATTGCGAAGTGAGTATTTCTCCGAATGCTTGTGTGATTCACGACGAGAAACCGGTTTTCACTAACGTGGATGAGCTTTTAAAGCTTTCTACTTTTGAGACAAAGGGCTTGCTTCAGCGCGAATTAGAAATTCGTCTTTCTGAATTGGAGGAAAAATGGCACTTTGCATCTTTAGAAAAGATTTTTATTGAGAAAAGAATTTATCGTCGAATTGAAGAAGAGGAGACTTGGGAGGGTGTAATCGCTACTGTTGAGAGGGGATTGGATCCCTATCGAAAGCTTTTTAAGCGAGCGATTGTTCACGAAGATTTGCTTCGACTGTTAGAAATTCGAATCAAGAGAATTTCTAAATTCAACTCTTTCCAGGCAGAAGAACAGATTCGAGGCTTTGAAGACGAGATTGAAGAGGTAAAAAATGATTTGGCTCACTTGACTAAATTTACAATCCGTTATTTTAAGAGAATCAAGAAGCAATACGGATCTGGAAGGGATCGAAAAACCATAGTGGACTCATTCTCTACCATTTCCGCTGCTGCAGTCGCTATGAGCAACGCAGTCTTATATCTCAATAGACAAGACGGTTTTGCCGGTTATGGTTTAAAAAAAGATATTGAAATTGAGAAATGCTCTACTTTAGATGACATCGTTGTTTTTAGAAGAAATGGAACGATGTTTGTCTCTAAAATCCAAGAAAAATCATTCATAGGGAAAAATTCTCTATACGTGGCTGTTTTTAGAAAAGAGGTGAAGCGGACCTACAGTTTGATTTACCGAGATGGAAAGAATGGAACGGTTTATGGAAAAAGATTTCAAGTCAGTGGAATTACTAGAGATCGAGAGTATGAGCTTACGAAAGGGTCTCCAGGAACGAGAGTTTTATTCTTTGCTTGGCACGAGGATGATAGAGTTGCCGATAAGTTATTGGTTCATTTAGATTCTGAGTTGAAGCTGCGCAAATTGATCTTAGAATTTGATTTTTCATCCTTGGCAATAAAAGGTCGTGGTTCTATTGGAAATATCATTACCAAGCACAAAGTAAGTAAAATTGTTCGTGCTCCCAAGGTGGATTCTAATCAAGAGCTTCCAGTAAAAGACTCCTCAATTTTGTCTCCTAAAAGCGACAAGCCAAATTTCAATGACAAACCCTCAGAACAGTCTATGTTGGATCTTGACTAAGAATTTTATGCTAAAAGGAATCTCTCCCTTTCTCAGTCCAGATTTGCTTTCCACTTTATACAGAATGGGACATGGAGATGAAATTATTCTTGCGGATGCTCACTTTAATGGTGAAACATTCAATCCAAAAGTAGAAGCCAGCTATTTGAAAAAGGTTCAAGCAACCCAACTAAAGATTGATAGCATCGAGAAAATTGAGAGATTTGCCTTTTATGAAAGAGCGAAAAAGGCCTTTGCAGTTGTTATGACTGGGGAGACCGTAAAGTATGGGAATCTTATCCTTAAAAAGGGAGTTACCCCTTTTTGAATTGCAGGAATGTTTAGAACCAGTAGATTAGAATTTTATGGCAGATACAAAGCAGGCAATTTTAGCATTTGAAGACGGCACAGTATTTCGAGGCAGTGGTTTTGGGGCATCCAAAACAGTCTCCGGAGAAGCGGCATTCAATACCAGTATGACAGGGTACCAAGAAATCCTCACGGATCCCTCTTATTCTGGTCAGGTTCTAACCATGACTACTCCCCAAATAGGCAACTATGGAGTGAACGCTTCCGATATGGAATCTGACGGTGTAAAACTTCACGGCTTTGTCGTTCGAGCACTGAGTCCAATAACCAGTTCCTGGAGGTCAGAAAAAAGTGTTTGTGATTTTTTGAAAGAGTTTGATATCCCGGGAATTGAAGGGGTAGATACTCGTGCGATCACAAAGAAACTTCGAGAGTCTGGAGCTATGAAGGTGTGTCTTTCAACGGAAAAGATTTCGGAAGCAGATGCAATCCTTGAAGCCAAAAAATTTGAGGGTCTTGAGGGGCATGATTATGTTCAGAAAGTAACGGTAAAAGAGTCTTATGATTGGGATGTCAACCACAAGGAAACTGCTCCTTTTGCAGTGCCAGGAACCGAATTGATTCCTCCTTCTCACAAACGTAAAGAATTTCAAATTGCAGCGATTGACTTTGGTGCAAAGCTGTCCATCTACCGAAAACTTCGCTACCATGGTTTTAAGGTGAAAGTTTTTCCAGCGAGTGTCAGTGCCGATGAAATTAAAGAGTTCAATCCTTCAGGCCTTTTTCTATCCAATGGTCCTGGGGACCCTTCTGCTGTTAAATATGCCCATGAAACGGTCCGAGAATTGATGCAACATTATCCAACTTTCGGGATTTGTCTGGGACATCAAATCATTACCCATGCTCTGGGTGCCAAAACATTCAAGTTGAAGTTTGGTCATCGGGGAGGAAATCAACCTGTTAAAAATTTGGAAACAGGTCAAGTATTGATCACTTCTCAGAATCATGGTTTTGCTTCCACGCAAGAAGAGTTAGAGAGAGTTGGAGCTCTGGTAACGGAGATTAATTTGAACGACCAAACGGTGGAGGGTTTACGCCACAAAGAGTTGCCAGTATTTTCTGTCCAATACCATCCAGAAGCGGCTCCGGGTCCTAACGATGCTGATTGTTATTTTAAAAGTTTTTACGATCTCGTAGCAGCTCAATAATCTTAATCCTGTGCTTTTCAATGTCAGAGCTTGATTTAGATCGAGTATGTTCTCGAGTTGTATGGAATGAAGTAGACCTCAAAGCCATAGAAAATTTGATTGAATTGGCAAGATTGGAAGATCTAGAAGGTTTGGGTTGGCTCAAGGCAAAAAACTTCAAGCATGAGGATGTTTCGTCTCAATCATTCAGTTACAATAATACTGGGGAGGTTGCAGTAATTGCTCGTCGATCTATGGTGGTCTCTGGTTTGGAATTGTTGCCATCGGTCGTGAAAGTATATGGTTTTAATGGTCATTTTGAAGTCACTGCCAAGGACGGATCTTCTGTTCATCCGGGTGAAACTTTAGCTCGATTGACCGGGGATGCTTCGCAAATTTTGCAGTTAGAGAGAGTTTTTCTCAATTTCATTCAGCATCTTTCTGGAATCGCTACGAACACCCAAAGGTATATTCACCAAATGGGTAGCACTCAAACTCGATTGTTGGATACTCGAAAGACGACCCCAGGATATCGGATTTTAGAAAAATATGCTGTGGCTTGTGGGGGTGCTTGGAATCATAGAATCGGTCTTTTTGATCGTGTATTGATTAAAGACAACCATCTGGCTGCATCCTCATCGACCCAAGGAGATCGCTTAAAAAGAGCGGTTGAATCCGCCAAGCAAAAGTATCCTGAGCTTTTAGTTGAAGTAGAATTGGATCACCTCTGTCAAATCCAGCCGGTTCTGGATGCAAATGCAGATATTATAATGCTAGACAACTTTTCACCTGCAGCCATTGTCGAGTCCTTAGATTTAATAGGTTCGGATGCCTTCACCGAGGCAAGTGGAGGGATTTCTTTGGAGACAATTCAGAATTATTCAAACCTCGGTTTGAATTTTATCTCTTGTGGCTCCTTGGTTCACCAGAGTCAGTGGATTGATATTGCTTTCGATTGGAAAGAAAATTAACTTTTTATGCCCAACAAACCATTAGCTCGTAAAAAAAATAGGAACGCTTCTCGTAAACGTCGAAAAGATACTCAAGATCTTGAAGTCACGGTTTTGAAAGAACTCATAAAAGCGAAGCCAGGTTATATGTCTGGCAGCGATTTAGCTCTCCGCTTGGGAATCAGTAAAGTTTCTGTCTGGGGACGCTTACAAAAGCTTCAAAAGGATGGAATTAAGATAAAAGCTCAAAGGAATCGAGGATATTCTTTATCTAAGGAACCTAACAAAATACATGGGGAGCTTTTAACCGCTTATCTTCCGGATTTATGGAAGGATTCTGTATTCTATGAGGAGAAGATGGAGAGCACGAATCAGCTGGCTAGCAGGAAATTGGTACTGGGTGAAAATACCCCTTTTATTGTAACTGCGAACCAACAATCTAAAGGCAAAGGAAGAATGGGCAGCGAGTGGTCTAGTAAAGATTTTCGAAATCTTTATTTAAGCTTTGCTTTTAGACCTGCTGCAAGAATTAAAGTGTTAGAACCTTTTACTTTGATCGTTGGGGCTGCTGTATGTGAGTTTATTCGAGAGAAGACACAACTCAAAGCGATGGTCAAGTGGCCCAACGATATTTATATTGGGGATAAAAAGGTAGCGGGCATGTTGACCGAGTCTCGCTTAGAGTCCGAAAAAGTCATCGATCTTGTTTTTGGATTGGGTCTGAATATAAATGGGCGAATTACGCTCATGTCCAATGAACTTAGAGAAAAAGCATCCAGCCTCTCTAACGAACTAGGGTACAATCTTCCTATCAATCAATTCTCTGCGGAGTTGGTGCAACGGGTCTATGCTTGTTATCAAATGTGTTTAAAAGGTCATTTAACTTTAAAATCTTTCGATTGGTCCGAATACGATTTTTTGGCAGGTAAGGAAATCCAAGTCAAGACAGGCAATGGTCGAATCGCTGGTTTTTGCAAGGGGATTAATCATCAGGGTGAATTATTACTTCAAGATTCATTTGGAAAAATGATTCGCTGTCGTTCCGGGGAAGTGAGTATCTCTAGGGCTCAGCTATGATAGCCAATACTGAGAACTTCTTAGCTGTAGATATTGGCAATACTCATGCGCACTTTGGGATCATAAATCAGCGCAAAATATTAGATCAATGGTCAGTCCCCACGAGTTCACTGGGGGATGATTTATCCTTGTGGAGCTGGCAGGACAAATTAAAAGGAAAAAAATTATCTGGATGTTGCTATTGTTCCGTGGCTCCCTCAGTGAATAAGGTTTTTGAAAGGCATTTGTCTAAAATTGTCAAAAAAATCCACCATTTAAATTGTAGGAATATCAAAGGAATAAAGATTCAATACCCGAAGCCTGAAGAGATCGGACAGGATCGCCTAGCAAATGCGGTGGCAGCCAAAAATTTATATGGCTGTCCAGCAATTGTGATAGATATGGGAACCGCAGTTACTTTTGATATTTTATCTGCTGAGGGATATTATGAGGGAGGTATTATTGCTCCCGGTTTGAGTTTAATGACTCATTACCTGAATGAAAAGACTGAGTTGTTACCGAAAATTCCCGCTAGTGAGATTGAAGTTCCTGCTTCTGTGATTGGAAAATCGACTGTAGCTGCGATGAAAGTGGGATGCGGTCTTGGATATGCCGGCATGATTGAGTCTATGCTCAAGGCCGTCTTGGAGGAGTTGAGAAATAGCAGTCAAGAGAAGGTTTCTGTTACTCTTACTGGCGGGGATGCGGGCAAACTCTTACAGTCTAATTTAAGGGTTTATGACTATGAAAAATCTCTCACCCTTTTAGGTTTGGCAATCGAGTTCGAACATCAAGATTTAACGATGGTTCTTTGAAGCTATCTGGATGTTTTTTGGTGGAAAGACCGCTCCTTTTTATTCAGCAGCCTTTTCTCTCGATGGTTTTCTGGGTTCTAATAGGGAGGCATAGAGTCTTTGATTTCGAGCACTTTTCCTTTGTCTACAATCTTCAATCCACAAATACTTTGTCTTGCTGATCCAATTGGAACGCCCTATGCTGATGGGTTTATTGAAATAAGACTATGTTTAACGATAAGACAATATTAGTAACTGGGGGAACCGGATCTTTTGGTCAAAAATTCACGCGAATGATGTTTGATCGTTATAAACCGAAAAAGGTTATCATATTGAGTCGGGACGAGTTGAAGCAACATGAGATGCGAGCTCAATTTCCTGAAAACGATCCCAAGGCTCCTATTCGTTATTTTATTGGAGATGTGAGGGACAAAGGTCGCTTGATGAGGGCGTTTCATGGAGTCGATTATGTGGTTCATGCGGCAGCATTGAAGCAAGTTCCTGCTGCTGAATACAATCCCATGGAGTGTATAAAAACCAATGTGAATGGTGCGGAGAATGTGATCGATGCTGCCATTGACAATGGGGTTCAGAAAGTGATCGCTTTATCTACTGACAAAGCGGCCAATCCAATCAATCTTTATGGAGCTACTAAACTTTGTTCTGACAAACTATTTGTGGCTGCCAACAATATGACTGGAGGTAAAAATCCTAAGTTCTCTGTGGTGCGCTATGGGAACGTAGTGGGTTCTAGGGGTTCGGTCGTGCCACTTTTTCAGGAAATGATTGCCAATGGAGAACAAGAAATACCCATCACTCATAAAGAGATGACACGCTTTTGGCTTCGTTTGGAACAAGGGGTGGATTTTGTATTCAAAAATTTCCACCGCATGCACGGAGGAGAAATATTCGTTCCTAAGATTCCTTCGATTAAAATAACAGACCTTGCAAAAGCAATGGCACCCGATTTGCCTCAGAAAATTGTTGGCATTCGTCCTGGTGAGAAATTGCATGAAGTTATGTGTCCTGAGGATGATTCTCATCTGGCAATCGAATTCGATGATTTTTTCATTTTAGAACCTACCATATTAATGTCTACGGCTCCTTCTTATTTTAAGAGCATGCTTGGAGAAGAGGGAAAAAGAGTGGTTCAAGGCTTTTGTTACAAATCGGACACAAACGAGCATTTCCTCAATGTCAAAGAATTACAATCATTGATACAGTAGAAAAAAGTTTAAACCTTATGAGTGCTTCTCCTTACATTCCTTATGCCAGACAAAGTATTGTAGAAGAGGATTTGGATGCGGTGGTCGATCAATTGCAATCTTTATGGGTGACTCAGGGACCTAAAATTGAAGAATTTGAAAGTTCAGTTTCAGAGTATGTTGGCTCCGCGCATGCGATTGCAGTTTCTAGTTGTACAGCAGCTCTACATTTGGCTTGCCTCGCTTTAAAAATAGGTAAAGGAGACTTGTTATGGACGGTTCCCAATACTTTTGTAGCTTCTTCCAACTGCGGTTTGTATTGTGGGGCTGAAGTCGATTTTGTAGATATTGACGCTCGAACTTTGTGTATGGATGTGGACGCACTCGCGTTGAAGCTCGAGCAAGCCCAAGAATTGGCAAAATTACCTTCAGTGCTTGTAGCGGTCCATTTTTCTGGAAGTTCTTGTGACATGGAGAGAATTTTTCAATTGTCTAAAAAGTATGGGTTTAAAGTAATTGAAGATGCGGCTCACGCTATTGGCGGGACTTACAATGAGTTGAAGGTCGGTTCTTGCAAATACTCAGATATTACGGTTTTTAGTTTTCATCCTGTCAAGATTTTGACTACTGGAGAGGGTGGGATGCTCGTTACCAATGATGAAAATCTGGCAAAGCGAGTTCGTAAATTAAGAACCCATGGAATCGTTCGTGATGATGCCTGTCTTGAAGTGGGAGCCTGGTATTATGAAATGGAGGAGATGGGATATCACTACAGAATGACGGACATTCAAGCGGCTTTAGGATGCAGTCAAATGAAAAGATTGGATGCATTTGTGGCAAGAAGAAAGGAATTGGTTCAGTATTATAATGAACAACTGTCTGGTCTTCCCTTAATTTTACCCACCGAAGCAGAAGGGATTTCATCCTCTTGGCACTTGTATGTGATTCAAGTTCAATCCGATCGAATTTCCCGAAAAGAAGTGTTTGATTTTATGCGTGAAAAAAATGTCATTGTGAATGTTCATTACATTCCGGTTTATTGGCAGCCTTTTTATGAAAAACTTGGCTTTCATCGAGGTTATTGTCCTGTTTCTGAGAATTATTATGAAAATGCAATTTCTATTCCTTTGTTCTATGATCTAAAGAAGAAGGAACAGGATCGAGTGATTGAATTGCTTAAGAGTATTTTGTAACTGTGATTTTGCCCCTTATTATTTTGGCTGACTCCAATTTATCCATAGGTGCGGGTCATGCAATGAGATCTATCGCTGTTGCTCAAGAGTGGATTTTAAGAGGGGGGCGAGTTCAGTTTTTAGCCTCCGATATGTTAGAGCACGTTCGATGCAAGATTGACCAATCAGGAGCTCAATTAAAGCTATTTTCTGTTCAAGATTATTGCGAGCAGGTAACAAAGATCCTATCAAAATTAGGGCCGATCTGGGTTTGGTTGGATGGTTATCACTTTAAGGAGGACTGGATCCATGAAGTGTATCAACTTTCAAATGTGAGATTGGGGATTATGGATGATGGGATGGATCGAGATTTTTATCATGCCGATTTGGTCGTCAACCAGAACCCTTATGCAAAAGCGGAGGATTATTTAAATAAATCTTCCAGTGGTTCTAAGTTTTTGATGGGCACTCATTATTGCTTGTTGAGAAACGAGTTTTTAAATTTTGACCATGACCATGACCATGACCAGACCCAAAACCAAGACCTGGCCCAAAAATCCCAAGAAGAAAATGAATCCTTTAAGGTTCTTTTGACTTTAGGTGGAAGCTCTATCAATCCTTGGGTTAACCATCTACTAAAGTGGATTGCCGAGATAGAAACCCACTTGAGACTAGAGCTCGTTGTGATTGCTGATAATTTAAAAGAATGGGAGGGAATCCAACTACAAAATGGGTGTTTTTCTGTAATTCCCGCTCAAGATAATTTTTCACGTTGGGTTGAATGGTCGGACCTTGCAATCACAGCGGCTGGTGCCACTCTTTGGGAACTCATGAATAAGAGAGTTCCTTGTGTCACTTGCACGATTGCAGACAATCAGCGGATGAATGCGGAGCACCTGAATAAACTCGGAGCGATTGTTCATCTTGGGGATGCTCGGACTTGGGATCCTGAGAGTGTGAAACAGAAATTAAAACTCATATTCAATGATCCAGAACAGCGGACGATCCTCCAAGAGAAAGGCAATCATTTAGTGGATGGGATGGGACGCCAAAGAGTCGTAAAAGAAATGCTAAAAATTGTAGATTTGGATGAAAATTAAAGATTTTGAAATTGGAATTGGTCCCACTTATATTATAGCAGAGCTGTCTGCAAATCATAACCAAAGCTTTGAGCGAGCAGAACAAATTGTTAGACGAGCCTCCGAGACTGGCGTAGACGCTATCAAACTACAAACCTACACCCCAGATACAATCACCCTAGAATCTGATAAAGATTTTTTCAAGGTTTCTAAGGGCACCCTGTGGGAGGGTCGGACTTTGTATGATCTTTATAAAGAAGCTTATACTCCTTGGGAATGGCAGCCTAAGTTGAAGGGTTTAGCTGAAGATCTGGGGATGGCTTGCTTTTCCAGCCCTTTTGATTATACATCGGTTGATTTTTTAGAAAAAATGGAGGTTCCAGCTTATAAAATTGCCTCTGCTGAGCTCGTAGACCTTCCCCTGATTGAGTATGTTTGTAAAACTAAAAAACCGGTCATTATGTCCACAGGTATGGCAAGTTTGACTGAAATTGAGCGAGCGGTTCATACCGCAATCAAATCCGGTTGCAAAGAATTGGCACTTTTGAAATGCACGAGTGCCTATCCGGCTCCAGCAGAGGAGATGAACTTGCGAACCCTTCAAGATCTAGCCTCTCGATTCAATCTTCCAGTGGGTTTGTCGGATCATACTTTAGGGCTCACTTCAGCAGTCGTTTCTGTGGCTTTGGGTGCTTCAATTATTGAGAAACATTTTACACTGGATCGAAAGGAGGGGGGGCCAGATGCTGCGTTCTCATTAGAACCAGCAGAGATGAAAGCACTAGTGGAGGCTGTTAGAACCACTGAAAAGTCTATGGGAACCGTTTCCTATGAAGTCACCGAAAAAGAAAAGCTCAACCGTCCCTTCCGACGATCCTTGTTTGCTGTTGAAGATATTGAGAAAGGGGAGAGGATGACAGAAAAGAATTTCCGTTCTATCCGACCCGCTCAAGGGATCGCCCCACGTTTTTTGTCAGAAATTATGGGTAAAAAAGCGAGGGTTAGAATTGAAAAAGGGACCCCATTGGAGTGGGACTTTTTTGAATAGTTCAATCCAATGGGTTTGAAAACTTAAATTTTTTCTAAGTTGAGGCTGAACAATTCCATTTTCTTAATCTGCTTCAGATCTCTTGTTTTTAAGAGAGACAAGCGGATTGTTTGATCGCCTTGGAGAAAATCAAAGGTTCCTAGATAGTGATAATTTTTACCTTCATTGAGCATGATTTTCTTGGTTGTTTCTCCTGCGGATAAAGAGATTTCAGTATCTTCAGGAACTCCAACTGCTCGGAGCGTTAATTTATAGCTGCTCTTACTTTCAGACCTTATTTTCAGTTCTTGAGTAGCGCCGACTTCATAAAAGAAAGTATTTGCCCAAGTAGTGTTGTTTTTCCCCTTGAAACGGTAGGCCCCTTCAATTTCCACATAGGAGGTTTTGACCCCCTCCAGGCCAATTATTTGAACAGGATCTGAGTAAGCATGTTTGTCTTCTAAAATATGAGACCACTCTTCATAAAATCCTTCTTTCATGGATAAAAATTTCTCTGGCATTTGTTTTTTGAGGTCGTTTTTTTGTCCTAGATCTTCTTTGACATTGAACAAGCCCCATTCGCCTAGGTGATAAACCACCACCCAGTCTCCTTGGATAAAGCAGGTGCTTCTTTGATCCAGTGGAAGGCTCTCTTTGGTAAAACGATAATTCCATCCATCTTCGGAAAGAGATTGCTCAGGTTTACCTGTTTCTCCTGTAAAATAACTTCTCTCATTCCAATCCGTATTGCCAGATATCAAGGGGATTAGACTTTTACCATCTAGTTTGTGAGTTGGATGATTGAATGAATGATCTGCAAGTTCAAGAACCGTTGGATAAACATCCATTACTAGAGTCATGTCATGGATGACTTTTGGTTTGAATTTGGAGGGACAATAAATGGACAAACGGTTCCTCATGGCATTTTCCCAGCCAGTAGCTTTTTTTTCCCTAAGTCCGCTTGGGTTTCGATGGGACCATTCTTCATCGGTCATCGTGTAATAGCCTGGAACAAGTTTGTAATGACCATCCTCTTGTTTCTCTAAATATCGAGTGGTTGGGGTGGGTCCATTGTCTCCGAAAAAAAGAACGACCGTATTCTCGGATAAGTTTTCTTTTTCAACACTTGCAAGCACTCTTCCTATTTGTTGGTCAAGCTGTTCCATCATGCCAAGGAACATAGAGTATTCGGGACTGAAACCAAGGGACCGATATTTATCTTGTAGATCCTTGGGGCACAACCAAGGTTCATGCGGTTGTGCATAGGGAATATAAAGAAAGAAAGGATTGTTTTTATTTTCTTCAATAAATTGGATTGCTTTGTTGGTCACCACTTCCACTTGCCAGCCGTCCTCTCGTCCCGAATATTCTCCATTATGAAAAAAAGGCGCATTGAAGTGTTCATATCGGCCATAACTTCTGACATCTTCGCGAATAATGGGCCAGGTTTCATCAAAACCTCGCCTTGAAGGCAGGTCTGCATCTGCAAGCCCAAGATTCCATTTACCCATCAGGGCAGTTTTATAACCTGCATCTTGCATGGCTTGGCCCAATAGATATTCATCAAGGTGAGGAGATTCCGCTCCGTATCCAACGGCTGAAGTGCCAGTTTTTAAGAAGTTTCTACCGGTCATGAGTGCAGATCGGGTTGGAGCGCAGGCTGAGGCTGTATAAAAACGATCGAAGCGAACCCCTTGAGTACAAATCTTATCTAAATGAGGCGTATCTAATTCTGGAATTCTAAAGCCATAATCATCATATCCTTGATCATCGGTCAAAATAAGAATGATGTTGGGTTTTTCTACTGCCAAGCAAATGGATAAAACCATGGATAGGGTGGAGGCTAAATACAAATAAAAGATAGGCTTCATGATAAAAATATTAAGTTCTGGGTTCCCTTATCAAAGGAGCACAAGCTTTCAATCTTGTCAAATGTTTAACAATTATAATTAAATGATGAATAAATCAGTTATGTTTATTGACAAAATAAAAAAGCTGATAAATATAAGAATAGTGTTTGAGACCATTTAAAGAACCTAGACCAGAAAACAAATCTTCATGAATTTCATTTTTAAAAATTTCCTATCAGGAATGTTTAATATACCCATTTTATTCTACAAATTGGCTTTTATAGGGTTCATTTTGGTAAATCTTACAGATTTAAATGGCAAGGGTAATTTTCTAAAAATATTTGCTAGAGAAGGGACTCTTTTTTACGAGGATGGGTCTAAGGTGAATCTATTTGGGATTAATTTCCAGCCAAGTTTAAGTTTCGAACATGCTGCTTACATGGAAAATCAAAAGGTTTTGATGCCTTTGCGATCCAAAGACTTAAAAAAAACCACGGATGAGAGTTTTGAAGAAATAGAATTGTTAGGTGCTGAGTTGATTCGAATCCATCTGGCTCCCTCAGATTTTTCGGATAGAGACGGGAATCTGGTTCAAAATATATGGTTAGATATGTTGGATTATACAATTTCTCAAGCCACCAATCGAGGCTTCTATGTCTATTTGACTTTTATCAATGAACTCGCCCATGAGGGGACTCAATTTCGGCCGATCGCCGATTCTTTTTCCACCAAACCTAGGGAGGATTGGATTTATGATCTAGAAACTGTAAGAGCTTCCAAGAACTTCATTCGTCAACTTTTAAACCGCACCAACCCTTATTCCAACATTCTTTATAAAGAAACTGAATCTCTAGCCTTGGTTGAGCCTATCAATGAACCTGCTTTTATTCGTTTTCAGAAATGGTCTAAGAAAAATCCCGAAAAATCTAAAGACGACTTCTCTGCGTACCGATATCGAGCAACGCTTAATTATCTAAATGAAATGGTGGATTTATTTCGTGAAGAAGGCCTTGAAATTCCAGTGATATGGAATGCAAATTGGCCCAAAAATATCAGTGGTAAATTGGATGTTTATGATGCTATTGCGGATTCTAAAGTAGATGGAATCTCTTTTTGTAACTATCCAGGTCAAGACCAATTGAAACCCCCTATGTGGGCCAATACGGAGAATTTGGATGGAACCAATTTTCTACCCTATTTGCAAAGTTGTTATGAGGAGTGGAATTATTTGGGATATTTGAAGGATTCTCGTTTTAAAAAAATGGTAAAAGTGGTCTATGAGTATGAAACGATCTGTCAACAAACGGGTTATATGTATCCTGCAATGGCAAAACTGTTTCGTTCTTTAGGAGTTCAAATCGCAGCCCAGTGGACTTATGCACTCTCCAGTTATTTTACTCATCGGGGAGGAACGCATGCATTCTCTTTGAAAGGATCCCCCAACAAAGCCGCTTCCTTTATGGTTGCCAAGCAAGTTTTCAAAAAACTGCCTGTTGGAAGTGCTTATCTAACGACTTCTCCTCAAGACGATCGGCTTTCTTTTGCAGAATGGTCTTTCCCAGAGAATCACTCTCATTCTAATTTTGAGAACGAATTGATTTACAGCAATGGATTGTCAAAGGATTTCTCTGAAAGAGCCAAAGATTTTGACAAAATTGTAGGAACCGGGAGTTCCTCTCTAATTGAATACAGTGGCAATGGATTGTATTTTCTGGAAAAAGAAGAAAATGAATCTTTTCGATTTACTGTATATCCAGATCGATTCTACATAAATCCTCATTGGAATGAATTGCATACTGGGGAGCCCGTTTTGGAACTGCGTGAAAAACAACATTCAATCTCCTTAAACCGTTCGCTGTTTCCAACCGATATAAAATACAAAGTTCTTTTTAAGAAGGGCTCTATTTTCAAGGAAATTCCAGTTTCAGTAAACTCAAGTTCTTACAAGTTTGAAGGAAGTTCAGGAGAATACTTAATAGTCACTTCTGAGGAATTAAAACGTTCTAAATTGTAAAAATGATTCAATCGTAGACATGAAAACCCACACAAAATTGTTCGCTCTTTTTTTTATCTTCTTTTATCCATTTTTATTACTGGCCCACTCGAAGCCCAATATCATTGTAATTTATGTAGACGATCTTGATTGTGATGAGTTGGGAGTCCTAGGAAATAAGGAGTTGTTGACTCCTAATATCGACCTTTTAGCAAAAGAGGGATTGATTTTTAATCAAGCTTTTGTGACTTCTTCAATTTGCACCCCAAGTAGATATGGTGTCTTGACTGGAAGGTATGCGAGTCGTTCCCAACCTCTGCAAAACATTCCTTCATCTTCTTGGAGAAACAGAAATTATCCAGCTGGTGGAGAAGCAAATGTTCATTTCAATGCGATCTTAGGACCAGGAGAAAAAACAATTGCCAATCATTTACAGGCCGCGGGATACAAAACAGGGATCGTAGGTAAATGGCATTTGGGAAGGGGTCCTAGGGGATATAAAGAAGAAAAATTATGGTTTCCCAAAGGAGTCCGCCCGGAATCTCAGGAGGGACAAAGGAGGATTGGAGATTTTTATCAAAATTGCGTACAATATGTCAAAAAAAATTATGGGTTTGATTTTGTAGATGGATTTTATTCAAACAATGCAAGAGCCCTTGGAAGCACCGGGTATCCTTCTGAATATGCGCATCACAACCCAGAGTGGATGACTGCTAGAGGGATTGATTTTATCGAGCAAAACAAAGAGGAACCATTTTTCCTATATTACGCATTGACCCTCCCTCATGGTGAGGGAATGCAAATTGTGGAAACCTTAGTGGATGCAGATCCTTTATTGACTCCGGGTGGAAAATTAGACGCTTTGCCTGAGTCGGGAATGCCTAGTCGCAAGAGTGTCTTGGAGCGAATCAAAAAAGCGGGTCTTCCTGAGGTCTCTGCTGGAATGCTTTGGGTAGATGATGCTGTGGGTTCGCTTCTAAACAAAGTGGAGGAATGTGGACTCACTGAAAATACGGCTGTTTTTTTTATCAGCGACCATGGCAATTATGCAAAGGAGGCCTTGTATGATGGAGGTGCTCAAGTGCCCTATTTTGTGAAGTGGCCGAAAGTAATTGCTAAGGATCAAGTTTGCAGTGAATACGTGGCTAACATTGATGTGGCTCCGACTCTCTTAGAGATGGCAAGATTCTCTGTGGAAGATCCTTTTGACGGAGTGAGTATTTATTCATTACTCAAAGGAAATAAAGAGCCAGTCCGTCAACATTTGATGTTGGAAGTCGGATACGGTAGGGCGATTATGACCAAAGATTGGAAATATATCGCCTTGAGATTTCCAGACTTTGAACTTCCGGAGATTGAAAAACAAGGGGGACTTACAAATGTAAATTACAACGCCTCATCAGCGAGTAAAAATTTCAGAAAGAATGGAGTGAGATACTACCCGCAGCACTATTATGACTTTGACCAACTCTACGATAGAAAACAGGATGCTAGAGAGCAAAACAATCTCTTTAAAAATCCTGAATACGCCCCTCAATTGAAGAAGATGAAGACACTGTTGGCTCAATCTTTAGAAAAGATGCCGCATACGTTTGCTGAGATTAAACCAAAAAAGTAATCCTCGTTCCTTATAAATTTCAATTTATATAGAGATGGCATCTATTTTTATACATACTCTCGCTGACGAAGAGACTTACGGACCCTATCGTCTTTCTGAATTGAAAGCTTTGCTTGAGGAGGGATCCGTTCTTGACTCAGATTATTTGTGCACGGATGGAGAAAACTGGCATCTCATTGGGGATTGGATGGAGAGGCAACAAAACCTAAAATTAAATAAAGAGAAATCTTCCAAAAACAAAAATAAAAAACCAGCTTCTAAATCGAAGGTCGTTACCACTGAAAAAAACGATTCGGGCCGTTCTTTTTTTTCTTGGGGGTTCGTTGCCTCCATTTTTTTAATCTTTATTCTTATAATTTCTGGAGGTTATTTCGTTTTAAAATTCCTAGATTCTTCTGAAACGGAGAGGGATCTTTTGTCTGTAAGCGAGAAAGATTTTGAATCCAACGAAACGCTGAATGAACAAAGTGTATTAACTGATGTGACGGAACAAACTGATAATTTAACAATTAAAACTAATTCTGAGGGATTTACTAAATCTGATAAAAACGCTTTTTCAAACCCTACAACTCCATCTTTTGATCCCGAGACAATTTCTGCTCTCACGGAACTTGTAAAACCCGTTGTCGACAAGGCTAATCCCTTGAACCAATTATTACCAGAATCTAAAATTGTGAAGCCAAGTCTTAAATCCAATAGGTCCAAGCTAGAATTGGATTCAAAGTTTCAATCTGTATTTGTAAAAGAGGGAACGCTCTACTTTGAGGATGGTGAAGAGGTAAAATTATGGGGCGTGAATTTTCAGTCTGCTATGTCTTGGGAATTCAATCGATACAGACGATTAGCAAGAGATTTTTCAAAATTTAATTTAGAGGATTGGAAGGTTATTACAGATCGAGGATTCGATGAAATTCAGCAAATGGGATGTGATGTGATAAGAATCCATTTGGGTCCCGGTGATTTCACCGATGAGAATGGTAATTTAGTAGAAAATGAATGGCTCGACATGGTGGATTATACTATGGCTGAATGTGTAAAAAGAGGGATTTATATAAACTTTGCCCTCTTAAATCATCTTGGAAATCATGTTAAAAATTCATTTTTCAACAGTCGACTGAAAGAGCATAAATGGGAACTCATGACCGTTCCCAGATTCTTAAAAGCAAGCGAAAACTATATCAAGCAGTTTGTGAACCGAAAGAATCCCTACGATCAAAATCGTCTTTATAAAAACAATCCTGCTTGGATTGTAGCTGAGCTGATCAATGAGCCCGGATGGCCCAAAGAAATTCCTAGAGAAAGAGAATTTCCTGAAGGATATGAAGCACTTAAAAAGTGGTGTTCTTCACGAAATAAAGAGGTCAACAATAGGAATTATTCGACTTATAAATATGAATCGATCAAGAAATATATAAATTTAATCAAGGATTTGCTAGATCGAGAAAAAGTTCCAGCGATTACTTGTTGGAATCTTTATTGGTCACAAGGTCCTAAGCATCAGGGACCAGAGGCTTTTCGGGCAGCTGCTGACTCTGAGGTCGATATGGTTTCCTTTTCCACTTATCCTGGGCAAAATGATAGTGATGAAGACCATTTGAATGATAAAGAGCATGGTCTGGAAAAAAAGAATTATTTACCCTATTTAAAAAAATCGTACAAACTTCCAGATTACCAGTCTTGGTTGACAGAGGATCGCTTCAAGGGTCGAAAGTCTTCTATCGTTTATGAGTTTGAGACTTGGCACAATCAAACAACCTACCTATACCCAGCTATGGCTAAATATTTTCGCGCACAGGGTGCTCAAATTGCAACTATGTGGACTTACAATATGGGAAATATTGGGCAGTTCATGTCAAAAAATGTGTCTCACAATTTAAATTTGATGACAACTCCAAGAAAAGCAGCGAGTTTTTTAGTTGCTAGAGAAATCTTTTATGAAACTCCACGATATATTAATTATCAAACAACGACGGATTTTTCGGATCGATCCAAGAATGCTCATTTTTCATTTACCGAGGATTTAAGTGCTTATTCCTCGGAAGAGATTTTTATTCATACTGGAGATGTATCCTCAGAATTTTTAGGAGAACAAAAAAGTGTCTTAAAGATTATTGGATACGGAGATTCCCCTTTTATCAAATATCAAGGAAAGGGTCTGTATTTTATAGAAAAGAAAATTGAGGAGCGAACCGGCAGGGTTTCTTGGTTGTTAGAATTAAAACCACATGCGGAGTTTACACCTGGAATTTTTAAGTTTGATAAAAGAAAAAGAAGCCCAGCGGTTCTTGTCGATAAGGAAAGATTGATGCCAATTACTATTCAATTGCCCGGATTGAAAAATACTATGGAGGTTTATAGACTGGATGGAGGAGATCCGCTAGAAGTGGCTAATCAAGATGGGACTTTTCAAGCGAAACCCGGCCGATACTTGATCCAATCCATCTAATTTTAAGAATTGAGATTTTGTTTTTGAACCCCGATTTAGTTTCGAAATTACCTCAATTTCTTGAATTCATCCAAGGTTTCGTGAATAGTTTTAAATGTTTATCATTTGACTTTTATATGATTAACATTATATTAAATTCAATTGTCCGCTTACCAATCCATCTACTTGGAAACAAGCGACCATTTCTTTTAAGCAGTATTTAAAATTCGGAGAATATTATAAAATGAGCGAACATTACATTACAAAGGGAGAAGATCGTGTTCCTTTTGCACAAAAATTGGGAGTTGGGCTAGGTGCTTTTCCATTTATAACTGGCAGTATGGTTGTAAATTATTTGGGATTGCCAATATTCCAGCTTTTCTTGGGTATGAATCCAATGCTTTTCGGACTTGCGATGACCATTCCTCGATTTTGGGATGCTTTTACGGATCCAATTATGGGCAGAATTTCCGACCGCTATCAATCCAAGTATGGAAGGAGAAGACCGTTTGTTTTTGTAGGTGCGTTTTTAATGGCGATTACTTTTATCTCTATCTGGATGGTTCCACAAGGATGGGGGGAAATGGGGATGTTTGCATGGTTAGTCATAACCAGCATTTTGTTTTTTACTGCTTACACGATCTATGCAGTTCCTTGTTATGCCTTGGCTTGTGAGTTGACTCCTGATTATCACGAAAGAACAAGAGTAATGGTTGTATGGGCTATCTTTATCAATATAGGCAACCTTGCTCTTATGTGGTATGCTCCTATCACCAATTGGGAGATTTTTGAAACTCCATTGATCGGAGCTCGATATATTGGTTTGATTTTAGGGATTTTGGTTTTTGTTTTGATGGGAATTATGCCAGCGATCCTGGGACGTGAAAGGTATCAATCGGTCACCGTTAAATCTGAGGAAAAAATTGGGTTTTTTATTGCGATTAAGCAAGCGGCATCGTCTAAACCTATGCTTGGACTTGTCGGAATCGTATTTGCTCTAAACTTTGGAGGAACGATTGCTGGAAGCATTGCACTGTACATTGTTATTTATCATGTAAAAGGAGGGGATTTAGAAGGCGGAATGATCTTAAATTCATGGAATGGAACAGGATTTGTAATTGTTGGCTTTCTTGGAATTCTATTGTTGCGATGGATGGCACTCAATTTTGGAAAAAAACGCGCCATGTATGTTGTCTTGTCACTCACATTTTTGGGTGGTATTTCTAAATGGTTTATTTTTACATCCGATCTTCCTTACCTGATGTTATTGGATTCTATCTTGAATGGTCCAATTTGGGTATCCCTCGGAGTAATAGTCCCTTCTATGATTGCTGATTTATGCGATTGGGATGAGTGGAAATTTGGGGAACGAAGAGCCGGAATTATCAGTTCCGTTTTTAATTGGATCACCAAGTTTGGAACTTCTTTTACCTTTCTTGTTACAGGGATTGCAGTCAGCTTTAGTGGGTTCGATGAAACATTAGGAGCCAATCAGCCAGAGGGAACTATGACCGCTTTAAGAGTGTTTTTTGTAGGGGCCTCTGTATTGGCTCCGATTATAGCTATGCTTTGCCTAAGACTCTATCCAATTGGCGAGAAAGAAGCATACCAAATTAGAAAAGAACTGGAGGAAAGAAGAGGAAAAGTTTAGTTACGATGCGACTGATCTAATCCTTTAAAAATAAATTGAAAAATCTTTTTTGGATCTATGATAGTATTTTGAGACTTTAAGAAATTGAAAAATTGTAGTAATCCAAACTTTTGTTTTATTTATTACACTCAATTCACCCATTTAACCCAATGAAAAACAAGAACTCACCCCAGAAGTTGAATACAAAGCAAAAAGTGGCTGTTGGTTTTGGAGCGGTTCCTTACAGTCAAGGAGGGCAAATTATTTCCACAATGGCCCCTTCTATTTATCAGATTCATCTGAGCATGAATCCGCTTCTTTTTGGTATTGCCATGATGCTTCCCCGGCTCTGGGGCGCCTTTGTGGATCCAATTATTGGCGTTTTTTCAGATCGCTTGCAAACTCGATGGGGAAGAAGAAAACCTTTAATTTTCGTTGGCCTTGTTTTTATGGCCCTCACTTTCAATCTAGTTTGGTGGGTTCCATCCGATGCCACCCAACTCGTATTATTCCTCTGGCTTTTAATTGGGAATATTTTGTTTTTTACTGCTTATTCACTTTTTGCGGTTCCCATGACGAGTTTGACCTATGAATTGACTCCCGATTACGATGAGCGTATCCGCTTGATGTTTTTTTGGGCATTGTTCGTTAATTTGGGAAGTTTGTCCGTTCATTGGTTTGGACCTATGACTAATCACAGTATATTTGGAGGAAATCCACTTTTGGGGGCACGATGGTTGGCTCTCATAGCGGGTTTGTTTTTATTTATTGGTTTGGGTATGGTGCCATTGTTTTTGGTCAAAGAAAGAGCAAAATCAATTTTGGGATCTGGGCATTCCGAGGGCTTTAATTTCTCCTCGTTAAAAAAACAGATAGGTTCGAATAAAGCTCTAATGTCTTGCTTGGGTGTTATTTTACCAATCAATGTTATGGGAGTGTTTATGGGAGTGATCGCTCAGTACATTGTCATCCATTATATGTTTCTGGGGGATCTTGGAGAGGGGATGAAACTCAATGCCATGAATGGCACTTTGTTTGGTATTATTGGTTTTATAACGCTTCCGATAATACTCAAGATTGCACTTCGAATCGGGAAAGAGAAAATGCTTAAAACCCTGTTGGTAATTGCTTCTTTTGGAGGACTGATAAAATGGTTTACTTTTAATTCAGAAATGCCCTATTTGATTTTCTTTGATGCAATTCTATGTGGTCCGCTTTGGGCTGGATTGGCTGTTTTGTTACCAGCAATGATTGCCGATGTATGTGATCAAGATGAATGGATTAGTTGCGAGAGAAGGGAAGGCTTGATCGGTTCTGTATTTGGGATTATTCCCGAAATTGCAATGGCTTTGAGCTACCTTTTAACCGGTCTAGTTTTGATGTTGAGTGGAATCGATCGAGAGGTCCATTCTGCAGATTCATCTCAGGGAGGTTCTATTTTAATCTTAAGAGTATCTTTTGTCTCCATGGCCTTTATTCTACCCTTAATTTCAATTTATTTTTTAAACAAATACCCTTTAAGCAAAAAAAAGGTGGAGCAACTACGAATGGATTTAGAAGCGAGAAGAGGGGCTTAGTAAAGAGATTCTTTGCGATCTTAATTCTATTTGCTCTAAAAATTTATTTACCAATCCAATAAGCACTCTGCATTCACTTAGTAATTATCAATCAATATATTGTGATTCCTTTTTCAGGAATTAAATTCAAACAAATTATACCCAATTCAGTTGGGATTAACAGATTGAATCTGATCATAAGTATACTTTTTTTATAATTTTGAATTAAAAAGAGCAATCAGAATGGTCTAAATTCATATTTGAATAGGTATTAAATCCAATAGTTTTAGCAATCGATTTTAATTGTCTATAAAATAAACACATTAAACAATTCAACCATTTGTAATAAAAAATTGTAAAGTTTTTTGCCACTGAATTTGTGAAGGACAATGATATGCATAAATGAAATTAACTAGGACAATGATGTGCGCAAATTACAATGACTAAAATAAAAGGGTGGCATTCTAATTGCAAAACTCTCATTTCATTCACCCAACTCACAATTAAAGGATTAAAATCATGCCCAAAGTAGAATTACCCGAACACAAAGATGGAGACTTTTTAGTAGATTATGAAGAAAAAGTTTTCGAGGATGTAAAAGCAGAACCTGGAGAAAAGGCGTTGGTTACTTTTCATACAGTGGCTTTTGAAGGCTCTATCAGCATCGTTAATACTCTTTCTGCGACCCGATTGCAGCGAAAGGGTTATGAAACTTCCATCCTGCTATACGGTCCTGGTGTTACAATGGGTTTTCAAAGGGGATTCCCAACTTTAGGAGATGAAGCTTTCCCAGGACATCTTTTTGTTAATCAGCGATTGTCTAAATTCATGGAAGAGGGAGGGAAAGTGTATGGTTGTCGTTTTTCGACCCAAGCCTTGTACGGTCAAACGGAAAAGGCTTTCATTCCTGGAATTATTCCCATAAACCCACTCGATGTTCTTGATTGCATACTGATTCATAAAAAAGCGAATGCTGTAATCATGGATTCCTGGACGGTTTAATTTCTGTTGAATTGTTTGTCAGATGAAAACAGTTAGAGCTGCAGCCATTCAAATAGCTCCTGACCTTAACAGTTGTTCAGGCACAGTCCGTTTAGTTTGCGATGCTATTTTCGAAGCCTCCAAACAAAACGTGCAGCTGGCTGTTTTTCCAGAAACTTTCATCCCTTATTATCCATATTTTTCTTTTGTTGAACCGCCGGTGTCTTCAGGGAATTCTCATTTAAAGCTTTATCAGGAAGCCGTAGTTGTTCCTGGACCATTAGTAAATCAGCTCAAACAGGCTGCTTTGGAACACAATATGGTTCTCTGTATAGGGATGAACGAAAGAGATGGTGAGTCTCTTTATAACTCTCAATTGATAATCGATTCGGATGGGGAAATAAAGTTGAAAAGACGAAAAATCACGCCTTCTTTTCATGAAAGAATGATCTGGGGCAGAGGGGATGGTTCTGGCTTGAGAGCAGTAGATACATCTGTTGGAAGAATTGGAGCCTTGGCTTGTTGGGAGCATTACAACCCTCTTGCTCGATATACTTTAATGGCGGATTCTGAACAGATACATTGTTCTCAATTTCCTGGTTCTATGGTCGGAAAAATATTTGCTGATCAAATTGAGGTTTCTATCCGTCATCATGCTCTGGAATCAGGTTGTTTCGTTGTCAATTCAACTGGTTGGTTGACTCCGAGCCAGCGTGCAACCATTACTCCGAACGAGAAAATGCAAAAGACACTTACTGGTGGGTGTTTTACAGCTATAATTGCACCTGATGGTTCCCACATGTGCGAGCCTATTACTGATGGTGAGGGCATGGCGATTGCGGATCTTGATTTCTCATTGATCACCAAAAGAAAACGAATGATGGACTCAGTTGGACATTATTCAAGACCCGACCTGTTCTCATTGTCTGTCAACAAGGAGGAACAACTTAAAATTGATAATCATGAACCTTTAAAACCTAAATCCAATGCCTTGAATGAACCGGTTACCAACTGCTAAAAACTACAGTCACAATATTATCGCTGACAAGAGCTATTTGTTGACTGAACTTCAATCTTACGGAGTTCAGTTGTCCTCTGATTTTGGTGCTCCTTCAAGAATAGGTGGTGCCGGTCCCACTGATCATAAGGCAATGACTGTTTTAGGGAGCACTGTTATGGTTCCAGTTCACACATATTCTGTGGAAGGATCTCCATTTTCTTTGGGACCCATTCAATCTGATGGAACAGCTTCTTTAAACTTTATCAATATTCCTGTGGTCAAAGTAACTTTTCCCCCTCAACCTAGATTTTACTCTCTGAGGACTGTAGATGAGATTCCCTACTGGAAAATTGCTACCCTTCATTCAACCGATGTTTTAGCTTCAACGGTTTTACAAACCTGCATACGCTATGGTAATAAAAATACAAAATGCCAATTTTGTGCCATTGGTGAGTCATTAAAATCGGGGCGCACAATTGCTAAAAAATCCCCTGAACAACTTGCTGAGGTTGCCTATGCTGCCATGAAGTATGATGGAGTTCGTCAAGTGGTTCTTACTACAGGAACGCCCACCACGAATGATCGAGGTGCTTCTATTTTATGTGATTCTGCTAGGGCAATCAAAGATGCGACAGGTCTTGCCATACAGGCTCAATGTGAACCCCCAGACGATTTCTTTTGGTTTAAGCGTTTGCATGAATCTGGTGTCGATAGTTTGGGAATGCATCTAGAGGCTTGGAATGATAAGGTAAGGGCAAAAATAATGCCGGGAAAAGCGGAAGTTCCCCTTAGCTATTACATGGATGCTTTTAAAGCATCTGTAAAAGTGTTTGGTCGTGGTCAAGTCAGCACCTATTTATTAGCGGGTTTGGGAGATACCAAAGAGGAGCTTATTCATGCATCTCGAACTTTGATAGATTTAGGCGTTTATCCATTTGTTGTTCCTTTTGTTCCAGTTACTGGAACACAACTTGAAAATCATCCAGCGCCAAATACTGACTTCATGCGTTCGGTTTTGTCTCCAATTGGAGCTATGCTAGCAAAGGCTGGCATGTCCTCAAATACTGTCAAAGCAGGTTGCGCTAAATGTGGAGCTTGCTCCACGCTCTCCACTTTTGAAAACAACCACAACAGCTGCTCAGCTTTCTAAATTTATGCCTGAAACAACGTTTACAATTGGTTTGCCTGACGGATCACAGATGGATTGCTATTCTCCCTCTTCCATTGTACTGGATTATTTTTCTGAGGGTGATGTCCTGACAAATTCGATTTTTCTAACTAAAGCTCAGGAGTCTCTCAAGATTGCTTCCGATCGAGTGGAAGAAAAGTATGGATTCCAATGCACTGGAGCTTTGAATTCTTTAAAAAGAATTCAAAAAATTTCTTCAAACTTCAAACATGATGATAAAATCGTAGTCATCAAAATTTAGTAAAAAAATGAGCGACTTAGTAAATACCGTGGACGTTGCAATTATTGGTGCGGGTCAAGCGGGATTGAGTGTGTCTTATTATTTACAAAAGATGGGTATTTTAAATCAAATTATTTTTGAAAAAAATGAAATTGCCCATAGTTGGAAAAATGAAAGATGGGACAACTTTTCTTTAGTAACACCCAATTTTCAATGTAGATTGCCTGATCATGATTACGCTGGATCTGATCCTAGCGGATTCATGTTGAAGCAAGAAATTGTTGAATATGTATTAAAGTTTGCTGAGAAAATTAAATGTCCAATTTTCGAGGGTGTTGAAGTAATTTCAGTAGAAAAAGAATCCGATGCATTTATCATTAAAGCTACCAATGGTCGCTGGAATTGCAAAAATGTCATTGTCGCTACTAGTTCATTTCACACTCCGGTTTTTCCAAAAAACGTTGAATCTATACCCAAATCAATCCTTCAAATTCAAGCCAATAAATACAAGAATTCATCTCAAATGAGAGATGGAGCCACAATAATTGTTGGTTCGGGTCAATCAGGATGTCAAATTGCTGAGGATTTGATGTTGGAAGGTCATCAAGTTCACTTGTTTCTTGGGAACGCTCCAAGATCTCCTCGTAAATACAGAGGTAAAGATGCAGTTGCTTGGTTGGAAGAGATGGGATATTATAAAACTACCTTTGCAGAACATCCAAATCAGAAAAAAGCACTTACAGGCACAAATCATTACTTGTCAGGCAGAGATGGTGGCAAAGAAATCGATTTACGTAAATTTGCTCAACAAGGAGTACGCTTGTACGGGTATTTAGAAAAAGTCAATCAGGATGGTTTTGTTGCTAAAGCTGATTTGAAAGAAAAACTAGACAATGCAGATAAATCTTACCTAGGAATCAGAAAGCGTATTGATGATTACATTAAAGAAAAAGGAATCGATGTTCCTTTAGAATCTGATTATGAACCCTGTTGGAATCCAGCTAGTGAGAAAACGGAGCTTAATTTTCTAGACAATGAGATTGCCAACATTATTTGGTGTATCGGTTATAAACCGAATTTTGATTACATTCATGCAAACATATTTGACAATCGTGGTTTTCCAGTTCACGAGCGAGGAATTACTAGAATTTCTGGACTTTTTTTTATAGGACTTCCTTGGCAAAATACATGGGGGTCTTCAAGATTTTCCGGTATTGCTGAAGATTCAAAGTTTATTGCTGATAATGTGGTAGAATCTCTAAGTCATAATCCAACAAATGATTATCATTTAATTTAGGGAAACTTTATTTTTATCAACCTTTGCATCATGATTTTAGAAAAGTTTAAAAATTATCAATCTCAGGATTATATATTTAAGATTGCTACATCTAGCGAAGACATTGAAGGGTTTTATCAATTGAGAAAAGACATTTTTTGTGCCGAGCAGTCTCTTTTTGAAATCAGTGATTTAGATCTCATAGATGAATCGATGATTCCCATTGTTTGCAAATCTCTTATCGCTGGTATGGAGGATGATTTGATTGGTTGCGTTCGTATTAACGAACGAGAGTCTGGTGTTTGGTATGGAAGTAGGCTTGGTGTTGCTCACAATTATCGAAGGGTCCGTCGTTTCAGTTCTGCTGCTTCTATTAGAAACAAGCAACCCTGCAACGCTGGACTTGGAGCCATTGGTGCAGGACTGATTTACAAAGCAGTTTCCACTGCAAATGCAATTGGCTGCCATCAATTTTTGGCTACTGTTCAAAAACAAAATGTAAAATTTTTTGAACGATTGCACTGGTTGAAGTTAAACTCAATTGAATTGCATGGTTTAGAACATGCATTGATGCAAGCGGATCTGAATTATTACAAACCTGCTTGCAGGGTTGCATAAAGATTTAAGAATTTAATGAAATGTTTTTTTATTCAAATTTAGATGCCAAAAAATTTAAATCTCAAGCAGTTGGCTAAGGATTTGGCTCGTCATCCGTCTGTTCTAGAAAAAGTTTTTATTTCTAAGACATACAAGCATGCAGAAGGTCAATCTAAAGACATAAAAATCGGAGATGATTGTGCTGCAATATTAGACCCAATATCTGGGGGGCATATTCTTTTTGCTGCCGAAGGAATGATCAGTAGTTTTGTTGAGCAAGATCCCTGGTTCGCAGGATATTCCTCTATTATGGTCAATATTAGCGATGTCGTTGCCATGGGTGGAAAACCTATCGCTATTACGGATGTGCTTTGGTGTTCTGATCATGATGAAGACATGGTAAATGAAATATGGATGGGCATGTGTGCAGCTTCTCAGGACTATTCAGTGCCTATAGTGGGTGGTCATACAACAAAAAATATTGAAAAAACAGAGAAGGTTTACTTAGCTGCATCAGTCTTGGGACGTGCAGGTTCTAAACTACTAACTAGTTTTGAGGCTGAGGCAGGGGATCAACTGGTAATGGTTCTCGATACAGATGGAGCCTTTCGACGCGAAAAACCTTTTTGGAATTCGAGTACATCAAGTAGTCCAAAAAAACTTCAAAAAATAATATCCATTTTCCCTGAATTGGCTCACAGAGGATTGTGTAAAGCCGCTAAAGATATTTCCAATGGGGGCATAATCGGAACCCTTGCAATGTTTTCAAAATGTTCCAAGCTGGGTGCCATTTTGGATTTAGATTCTTTGTTTATTCCTAAAGAAACCAATTGGTTAAAATGGTTGATTTCCTTTCCTAGTTTTGGATATCTGTTAGCATTAAAAGGAAATGATTTGAAAGAAGTTCAAACTCTTTTTAGCGATCAAGAATCTATTTTTGTAGATTCAATAGGAAAATTTAAAAAACAGCCTGGAATTTCAATTGCCCATAAAGGCATCTCAATCGCTTTAGATTTTGGAGAATATGAAAATAAAGAAATAGGTTGAATTTTAAATTGTTTATAATCTGAACAATTTTAAATGCGGTCTATTATATGCTTAAGTTTCAGTATGAGAGACACAGTTAGGATGTTGGATGTTGCAAAGCGATTAGGTGTTTCTAGTTCCACGGTCTCTCGTGCCTTGAGTGGAAGCGGTCGTATCAGTGAAAAAAGAAGAAAAGAAATCGTTTCAGTAGCTAGAGAATTGGGATATCGGCCGAATCCTATGATCAGTGCATTGATAAAGAATCGACATAAAAAAAGTAATTTCCAAGAGGTAGGAACGATTGCACTAGTCACTGATTATCCCTCAAAAGGGGGTTGGCAGAAAAAAGATGTATGCCAATGGGAGTTTGAGGGTTTATCAAAAAGGGCGGACGAAATGGGGTTTAAAATTGAAGAATTTCCATTGTCGAAATATGAGTATGATCCTTTAAAACTTGAAAAGATATTGAGGTCTAGGGGGATTCGGGGAGTTTTACTTGGATTTTCAAGAAATCCTCAGAGAAGACTAGATTTACCGACAGAACATTTTGCCGTTGCTGGCTTAAGTGCTTATTTTAGAAAAAGCGATGTCGATCGATCTAACTTTCATGGTCATCATAACGTTAGACTTGCCTTGGAAACCTTAAATAGCTACGGATATAAAAAAATAGGACTTGTAGTTCCTGAGTTTAATAATCGAATTTCTGGTTATTTATGGTCAGGTGCTATGCTTGATTGGCAGAGACGTTTACCAGAAACTTGTCAATGCAATCCTTATATTCCAGAATCAGATACCAGTTTTGATAGCTTTTCTTTTTGGATAGAAAAAGAAAAACCAGACGCTTTGATTGTTTACAAGTTACCTGTAGAAAAGTGGTTGCAAAAGTTAGGGATTTCAATTCCTAATGACATTGGAGTTGGATATCTATTTAGATCCAAAGCAGAGATGAAAAGGGCTGCAGGAATTGATGGTAATTTAAATCAGGTCGGAGCAACGGCAATCGATTTGGTAATTACTAATCTTAATACGAACCAACTTGGTTTACCCAAATCTCCTAAAGAAGTTTTGGTTAAGGGCTTTTGGAGAGATGGAGCTACTATTAACAAATCAAAATGATAGACTTATAGATAGATAAAAAGACATTCAGTTTTTGGAAAATTGAATTGTTTTATACAAATTAGATGTCGTTGATTTTAAGGAAATTCCTGAGCGAATTCATATAAACAGCGCTCTTTTTGAGGGTGTCTAAATCAACAATTTTAGCTGAATTAGAACATTAAAATTTCACAGTATCAATCAAGCAAGAGTAGATTTTTAAAGTTGAAAGTATCAAAAATCATGGAATGAAGAGGGTTTTAAACTCTTTTTTGTAAAATTTTAAGTAGTAAAAATTTTGAATAAATATGCGCCAATTGATGGGCCAATAAAGAAAATAAAGAGGATTGATTGTATCTTTTATTGGCTTTAAATTAGAGTAGTATGAAATTTTTACCTGTTTTTTTCTGCTTATTGATTCCTTTTTTATCCGTATTCGCTAGGGACAAAAATGAGAGGATTCATCTCTCGCAAATTCGTAGTTTAGACTCTATCGTGGGAGAATGCTCCGAGCAATTAATGTTTGGGAATTGGAAATTTACAACTTATCTGGATCTCACAGGGAAGTCTGGAAATTCTGATGAATTTGGAACTCAATTTGGTTTCTCTCTAAAAAAAGAAATCCTTGATTCTAGTAGTAAAATTTATGCTTCCTACGATCGGGCGAAACAAGAAAGCATTAAGACTTCTGATGAAAAAAAGTTAGGAGCTTCTTTTACTGGTTATCTGTTTGATAAATTTGGAATTTATTTATCAATCGATGGGGAAGAGGACGATTTTGAGGGACTGAATCTAAGACTAGTCCCCTCTGTGGGTTTCGCATACAGGTTTTTGTTTGTTGAGGATCATAAGTTGACTGGGAAATTAGGTGCTTCCTACCGGTATGAGGACTTTAAAGACAACTCCGTGAATAAAGCATGGGGTTTGAATTTAAGTTTGGAGCATTACTGGAAGTTTGCTGAATGGGGGAAAATGACGAATGAACTTACTTTCACCCCCTCCATAGAAGAGACAGACGAATTTTTATTGGAGCAGGATTCAGGAATCAATATCCCCTTGGGAAAAACCGACAAATGGTCTTTACGCTTTGGTTTGTCCAATCATTACAACAATGTTCCTCTTGAGGGTTTGAAAGAATTAGACACTGCCTATTACACCCGCATCTTGGTTGATTTTGATTGATTCTTCCACTAGGTATCCAAATCCCATGATGGAACTTTAATCTAAATTTTCTCCTAATCTGCTGGAATGATTTTTAGAAATATTCTAGAAATTTAAAGGTTCCATTTCAGAATCAAAAATCACATTTCGCTTTACCTTTTGATTGAATTACATTTTCTATTAAAAAATGTAGGGAGGAATTGGATAAAGGCTAGAGTCATTCAATCTTCAAAAGTCTTGAATCACAAGAATGTCAATTTTGTTTTTTCTGGGCTTCAATCAATTCCTGATACTTTCTTTTTCTTTCCTCAGTTCCCCCTTCTTGTGTGCTTACTTTTATGGAAGTCCATAGAGTCTCGGCCTCTTTCACGGGTTTTTTTGGAATGTGTTGAGCAAGTTCCTTTTTTACAGAATCGTATTCTGGATTTTTCGCTAGATTTCTCCATTCTTTTTGGTCTTTGGAGTGGTCATACAGTTCCTCGGATCCATCTCTATATTTAGAGTAACGCCAATTCTCAGTTCTAACACTGAAGTTGTTCAACCCATTGCAGGAAAGAGCCGGATAATTCCATGGATGATCTGCTTTTTTAAGCAGCGGTAGAAAACTTCTTCCCTCAAGTACTTCAATTTTAGGCAAATTGCATAGGTCTATGAGGGTTGGGTAAAGATCAATCAAAGAAACGGTTCTTTTGCATCGGACATTCATGGGTGTGACTCCTGGAGCATGTAGAAATAGTGGTATTCTAAGTGATTCCTCCCAAAGTGTTGATTTACTCCAAGTGTTTTTTTCACCCATATGGTAACCGTGGTCACTCCATAGAACAATTATTGTATTTTCTTTGTGAGGACTTTCCTCTAGAGCATCTAAAACTTCACCAATCAATGAATCGATGTAGGAAACAGTCGCTAGATAAGCATGAACTAAATCTTTGGTTTTGGACAATTCTTCTACTTTTATGGCTCTTTTAATTCCTTTTGATTGTTGACTCGCTGCCATCCCATCAAGGTCTTCGAGATCTTTTTTATTGATGACAGGAAGCGTCATATTTTCTTTTTCGTAAAGATTGAAAAACTTTTCTGGGGCGTATAATGGAAGATGGGGCTTTACCATGCCAAAAGCCAAAAAGAAAGGCTTGTCATGGGACTTTTTCAGTTTATCAGCCGTCCACCTTGCTGCTTTTCCATCTAAGTAGGGATCTTCTGCAAGGTTTTCTTTTGCTGCCCATCTAAGCTGAGTTCCGGGTATCCTGTCTTCCCAAATTTTTTTAGCTTGTTTTCCGGAAGGATTGAAAGGCCCATACTCATCAAAGGATCTTTTGTCAGGTCCATGGGGTTCTCCAAAACCGTGGAATATTTTTCCCGAACCCATCACATGGTACCCATTATTCTTAAAATGTTGAGGCAGTGTAACCACATTTTTTAAAGAGGAAACTTCGCGCATTGGTTGGAAACCATAGACTCCAGTTGAAGAGGGTCTTCTACCAGTCAGAAGACTGACTCTCGAAGGGTTGCAAATGGGCGCATTGCAAAAGGCATTTTCAAAAGTCACTCCCATTTTAGCCAATCGATTGAAATTTGGAGTGATTGAGTCGGGGTGGCCCCCTAATGGTTCAATACAATCGTTGAGATCATCCACTGCTATAAACAGAACATTTGGATTTTTTCCATGCACCTTAGCATTCAAACTCAATGCTAAAATGAGGGTTCCAATCAGAAGACTGAATCTTTTGTAACAAACGAAAATAGGTTTTAAAATCAACATAGATTTACAATTATATGAGTAATGTTTGAGATGCCTATGGATTATTTGACTCTTAAAATGGATTATTAGGTCATTTAAAAAAATACGAAATGAAGAACGGAAAAAACTTATTTTTCTAAAAAATTAAAACCCGAATGAGGGTATCATCGATCAATCCAAAAAAAAGGGCGGGGTAACTAATCCCGCCCATAACAAACTGCTTAACTATAAACTATAAAATATAAAAAATAAATTCACAATATGATAGACTGCTCATTAAAAAAAACGTTCAAAAAATTTTTTCAAATTTTTTTATCCCTAATCTTTAGTTCTCATTTCATTCGTTTTCTATATCAATCCTTGAACGGAATGAAAATTTGGGGGTCTAGAATGGAAGGTTCGTTCTTTTTCATTCTGAATCTCCTCTGAGTCTTTTTAATTCCCTTTTTGTATTCGATCGTAATAAAGATGAATGCGTTGTAGGATTTTATAAGGGAGTAACAATAATATTCCATTAACTATTAATTGATAATGGTATAAAAATTTTATTTTAAAATTTCTGTATGAAGTTTTTTTTTAAAAAATAGTCACTTTTTAAAAATTTGAAACTTTTTAGAAGGGATATATTTTTATGTTATTTACCAATAATAGTTTATTATTTTCCAAGTGATTTGTGCAACCTTTGTATTTAAATTATGTGTTTCAGGAAATAAAAATATAAAATTTTCCATCCAGCTATGCTGAACGCTAGCATGGAGCTTATTTGACATATTTTTAATGTATGTTAAGTTTAGTATCTTTTTTATGAGTTTCTACTGAAGCTCTTTCTTTTCATTTCACTTCATGCGATACCCAATCAACGATGGTGGCTCCTACAAAGCCAACTGTTCGAAATCTTTGGAGACATATTCCCTTCCACTTTGTCGCCAGCTTTCTGGTGTCTTTTTATCTTTTCTACTCTTAATTTACACCTTTTCTCCTTTACTTGTTTTTGCTAACCCACAAGGGGGAATCGTTCGGCAAGGACAAGCAAATCTATCTTATGAGGGAAATTCGCTGCTAATCAATCAGGGGACTGATCGAGCAATTATTGATTGGAATCGTTTTTCAATAGCTGTTGGTGAAACCACCCGTTTTATTCAACCGAGTTCTAGAAGTGCAGCTCTAAACCGTGTCACATCTGGAAATATTTCCTCCATTTATGGTAACCTAGAGGCAAATGGCCAAGTAATGTTGGTCAACCCAAATGGAATTTTGATTGGAGAAAGTGGTAGGATCAATGTAAATTCATTCATTGGATCTACTTTAAATATACCCAATTCAGATTTTATGGATGGGGGTGATTATCATTTTAAAAAAGGGGATGTCTCAGGAAATATAAAGAATTTGGGTTCTATTTCTGCTACCGGAGGAGATGTTTTTTTAATCGCTCATTCTGTTGCAAATCATGGATACATTGGGGCTCATAATGGAACCATTGGAATTGCAACTGGATCGGATGAAGTGCTAATAAAAGAATCGGGAGAGCAGCGAATCTTTATTAAGATTAAAAAGAAAAAGAAGGTAAAATCTGAATCCAGTCCAGAAGAAGAAAAAGAAGAAAAATCAGATTCTCATAAAAAAGTAGAGGAAAGTGAACAGCTAGATGAGGGTGTGAGTGATCCTTTGGATCCAAAAAGTGAGTTGGTTGCTGAAGAGGCAGTTGCTGAAGAGGCGGTTGCCGAAGAAGCTTTAGATGAAGATTTATCGGAGGAGAGTGAGTTTGTAAAGAATTCCGATCTTATTGACAATTTAATTGGAGAAACGGATGCAAATCAGAAGGACAATGAAAATAACAATACCGTGCAAAAAGATTTTTCTAAATCCAGTGGATTAAAGAATGAGAAGACTGAAGAGGATTCATTTGAGGACAGTGCATTCATTTCCAAGGACTTTGAGAATCAGCCAGTCGAAGAAGTAAAAGCAGACACAAATTTAGAGTCTAAGAACAGTCTAATTTTAAATTCAGAGGCTCAAGAACCAGAATTTGAATGGATTGCAGCCAAACATTACAAAGGGTCTCTGGGGTCCTCAATTTCTCTTGCAGAACCATTAAAAAAAGTGATTGATTCCACAAATGAGGAGAGTTCTTCGGACTCAGTAGAGGATTTGAGTATAGAAGAAAAAGCGAAGCAAATTTTAGACGAGATGGAAAGTGCTGAGTTTGTGAACATGGGTAATATTGAAGCTGCAATTTCTACTGAGATTCAGGCGGTTGGAGGAAATTCTTACGCACTTGCTATCAACAATACTGGGATCATCCGAGCCAAAGGTGTGCAGTTTGATGAAACAACAGGTCGGATTTCACTAATAGCAAACAAAGGCATTGTCAGTGTTGCTGGAACTTTGGACGCATCTTCGACCTCACCGAATGAAAATTATTCGAATCTTGGGGGAGAAATTCAGGTTTTAGGAGAAAAAGTAGCCATTACAGAATCTGCCCTTTTAGATGCTTCTGGATTAGAAAAAGGGGGTAAAATACTAATCGGAGGAGACTATCAAGGCAAAAATAAGTCCATTATGAATGCAGATCAAACAGTTGTTTCCATGGGTGCAAATATCAAAGCAGATGCGACTCAATCTGGAGATGGTGGTGAAATTATAGTATGGGCTGATAAAAGCACCCGTTTTTATGGAAATTTGTCCGCTACAGGCGGTAAAGATTTTGGAAATGGTGGATTTGCTGAGATCTCTGGTAAGGAATTTCTTGATTTTAAAGGTCAGGCGGATGTATCTGCTGGAAATGAAATCGGAAGAGGGGGAGATGTTTTGTTTGACCCTTTAAATATAACGATTTCTAACGGATCGGATGCAAACACCACTGGATTCACAGTGGGCTCGGATTTGAGTGAGTTGTTTGCTGATGATTCAGGTTTAAACAGTGTTTTTGATATTTCTGCAGGAACTGGAAGCTTCAATGGAATCAGTTCTGGTTCTAACATAATCCTGCAAGCGACCAATGATATTACCGTATCCAATGCATGGGATTTGGCTACCTCAACTGGTAGTTCCAATATCAGTGTTGAACTGGATGCAGGCAATGATATCAATATAAATGCAGATCTTTCTGCCACTGGTACTGGCACAATTGCTTTGCGAGCGGATGCGAATGGTTCCGATGGCAGTGGTACTTTGAATTTGGCGGCCAATGTTTCTACTCAAAATCGAAATATTACCATGACTGGAGCCGATTTGAATTTGACAGGAACTGTCAATGCTGGATCAGGCTCGGTTGATTTTACAGCTACAAACAATCGCTCCATTGGTTTAGGGGATACTTCTGGGGATACTTCAATCAGTGGTGCGGAACTTCAGAAAATTACCAGTTCGGGCGGCATCAATCTAAATACCAGTGGTTCTGGAGCGATCACAGTTGATAATATATCTTCTGCGAATTCAGGAAATGTTTCTGGATTGAGCACTTTAAATGCGGGTGGGTCGGGAAATGTGAATTTTTCCAACAATAGTTCGAATTTTAATGCCCTCAGGGTTCAGGCATCTGGAGGAACAATCAATTTGAACCAAGATATAACGACATCCAACGATAATATAACTTTTTCCAATCAAGTCACTTTGGGTGGGAATGCTCAAGTGAGTTCCGGTTCAACAGGAGCTGGAGATATTTTATTTTCCAGCACCATCGACGGATCCAATAATTTATCATTAAACAGTGGTACAGGGGGAACCGTTAGTATTGTCGGAGCCGTGGGCTCTACAACCCCACTTGGATCCTTAACTGTAGTTCAAAGCAATGATACAACTTTTCAAAGTTCTGTTAGCAGCACTTCAATTGTCCTGACGGACACGGTTGATGGACAAACCGTTGCTTTTAACGATAATTTAAATGTCTCCTCTGGAATGACTGTTTCTGCGGGTGGCGCTTTTAATGTAACCATTAAGGGGTCTAGTAATTCTGTAGGAAGTGCCTCTACTTTTTCCAATACAGGAACCACTCAGTTTGGGGATGCTTCAGCAGACACCATTGCTTTTAATGGTGGAGTGACAGCAAATTCAGGAGCGATCAAAGCAGCAGGAACGATTAGTAGCACCAACGACAACATTACTTTGGGAGAGGTTAGTCTAATATCGGGTCAAACTCTGACACTGGATTCATCCAATACCGGAGGAGGCAATCTTTCAGTTGCATCCATCACAGGAGTCGCTGGAGAAGACGTGACCTTGGAATCAGGAAGCGGAACAATCAGTGTCTCTGGAGCAATTGAAACGGGTATTGGCACATTGACTTTACAGGAAGACAATGCGGGGGCTACTGGATCTGTTAGTTTGGCAGGATCAGTGACGGCAAATACTTTGACCACATTCAGTCGAGGATACGATGTATCGATGACAGGAGGAGGAGCGATCACTACAGACACAACTTTTAACAATACGGGAACGATTACAATAGGGGACGGATCTGGAGACAGCACTGAATTTACTGGGGGATTGGATACAACAGCGGGGTCCACAGAAAATCTTGCAGGTACAATCTTAGCAACGGATCAGCAAATCGATATAGGAGCTGTAAATATAACAGCAGACACCACATTGAATGGAGGGAGTGGAACGATCGATGTAGGGGCTTCCTCATTGTCTAACGGAGTAACCTTCACGGTTGGGAATGGATCCAGTGGCAACATAGATGTCACGAGCGTAAGTGGGACCGAATCAAATCTAACAATCAACAACACGGGAACAGTTTCGGTAGGAACTATTGGAACGGGTTTTGGGACTGTTACGGTCACACAATCAGGAGGAACTACTTTCAGTAGCACTGTGGATGCATCTACAGTGACCCTGACGGACACTACTGGAACTATTGATTTTCAGGGTGCATTGACTGCTAATACCCTTAATACTACATCTCAAGATTATAATCTTAGCTTCAATAGCTCCTCTGGCAATCAAACTTCAACGATCAGTGATGCGACTACTTTGCAGAATACAGGAACTGTTACTTTCAATAATACTACAGAAGATTCAATCACATTCATAGGAGGGCTTACAGCTTCAGCATCCTCTAGTAATAATTTGATTGGAACCGTTGGGACGACCGATACAAATCTATCTTTTGGAACCTCATCGATGACTGGTGTCACAACCCTTAGCACAGATACAGGTTCTGGAAATATAACTCAAAGTGATTCAGGGATTACTGGAAATCAAGATTTGATCTTATTGGGCGGCACCGGAGATATAACCTTAGACAATCAATACAATGATTTTTCTGATGTAACTATTAATAGTGGGCAAGTAGTAAGTATTCGGGATACCAATGCTTTGACTTTAAGTGGAAGTGGTGGATCTACAACTTCCAATGATTTGACAGTAGATAGTAATGGGACTTTAAACTTATCTTTAAGTAATACAACGCTTATTGGTGGAAATTTGGTTGCTACTTCTAATGGCGACATGACAGACGACAATGAAATAAGAGTTTCAGGAACATCCACCTTTGATACCAGTAGTCATGATCTAATCTTGGATTTTTCTACAAATAAATTCAATAACGACATCACTTTTACCAATTTTGATTTTGAGGATAATATTAGTATTACAGATACTACTGCCATTGAGTTGAAGCATAATCTAATAGTGAGAGATCTGGTGGTGGATTCCTTGGGGTTTAGTCAAGATAGTGACACTTGGGAATTGGTGGTTTATGGAAATTCAGATATCAATGGCAATGGTGGAGGAATCAGCCTTGAGGGAACAATCAATGATTTTCAAGGGGAAAATCGTATTCGCACCTCTGGATCTGCAAACGCTACTTATGTAGATGCCAACAGCTTTGTCATCGGCAATGGTTCTGCTTCTTCAGTCGGTGGAAGTTTTTCTCTCACTACGGGACCTACAGCTGGAATCCCTGTAACGCAAATGCAAGGAATCACCGTAAATCAAACAACTACAATCAATACCGCTGGGTCAACTGGTAAGGGTAATGTTGAATTAAGGGATTCGACGGACACCTATTTGGACACTTCAACAATCGGAGGAGACTTCAGTGTGACTACGACAGGTGACTATGCCTCTGTGAGCGGAGCCACGATACTTGTGCATGGAGATACCTCACTGGTTGCCACTGGAGATGTTTATGAGCAAGCGGACACCACTCTCTATCAGGGAGGCTACAGCGCGAGCTCTGAGGGTACTCATAATATCGTTATCAGAAAATCAGATGGAGCAGATATCAATTTAACGCATGAATTGAATAATTTAATCGATCTCGAATCCCAGAACATTTCAAAGGATCTTGATTCCGGAACCCACACTGTCACTGCGGATTTGGTCGTGGTTTCTGTTTCTTCAGCCAGTAGTTTTGCTAACTCTAAATTGTCGGGAGATGCAATTGTTTTGTCGCATGCTGACAATGATTTTGATGGGAATATTTCTATTACAACCGATACTGCAGATTCTCTTCCGCTTACAGGTCCAGCTATCAATCCGGGTAATATCATTCAAACTAGTGGCTTGATTGCTAACGGTGTGACTTCCTTTCGCACTCAAAATACAAGCAAGGATATTACACTAACGAACACGGCCAATAGTTTTCAACAAAATATCAGTTTTGTAGGAAGGAATGTGGATGTTTATGATGGGAGTAAAAGTCTTTTAAAACATGTGGATGCTGGGGGTAATTTTAATTTTGAGAATGCCTCCGGGGGAATAAGCGATAGGACATTGAATAGTGAGTCCACTTTTATCAATGTGGTTTCAGATGCTACCTTGTCATCTACTGGAACTGGAGAAATCGTGTTAGGATCTAGTGAGTATGGCAATGTTCAGCAGAATACCACTAAAACAACCAATTTTGGAACCCTGGGTGTGACTGCAGCAAGTAACAAAGTGAGTATAATTGAAGATTCAGACATGAATCTCAATCAGATCTCCAATACGGGCGAAATTTATCTCAATATCAATGGGGCCTTGATTGATAACAACTCGACCACCATCAATGTTTCTGATGGTTCCGGTGGCAATGCTGGAAAGTTGATTGTGAAGGCTTTGGATGGGATTGGATCTGGAAATGCGATTGAGACCCAGATAACAGAGTTAGATGCCATCAATTTCACCTCCAACCACATTGCGATCGATGAAGTGGATGCATTGAACGTATCTCAAATAAACAATCAAAATTCCAGTGGTGAAATTGCTATCCAGACAAATCAGGGCTCTTCACTTTCTGATGCCTCAATCTCTCTTATTCAAGGACTTCAAGAGGACAGTATTACAATTTCTAATGGAACACTTACTGACGGAGATACCTTTGCGGTCGAAATTAATGGGTTCACAATTTCATCAGAACCTTTATCCGCTTCTGATGCCAACTTGCAGGTTGCTGATGCTCTTGAAACTGCAATCAACGCGGATGCCAATGTCAATAGTGCAGTGACTGCTATTAATTATGGTAAATTTCTTTACATCAAATCACTTTCTCCTGGCACACCCTATACTTTGGACAACCTAGTTGTGACTTCTTCAGGCGGTGGAACCATGACTTCAAGCATCCAATTTAGAGAGGGGGCTACTGGAACTGGTGGGAATATAGTCCTAGATGCTAATGGAATCAATTCTGATATCGATGTCGGAGTCCAAGCTTCCAATGCAAGTTCCGGAAACATAACTCTAAATGCGGATGACAGTATCCTATTTACTGCCGCTTCAGACATCACCACTGTTACTGGAGACATTTCTATTACTGCGAATGTCAATAGTGCCTCTGGAGATTCCAGCAATGTGATAAGTATGACTGATGATTCTTTGATAGATGCTGGCAGTGGAACAATCGACTTATTATCTACTGGCACCCACGGTGGAAATATTACTCTTGGCGGTTTAACAACTACGGATTCATCCACAAGCTCCATTGAATTGTCAACCGGAGCGGCTGTACTTGATGGGGGTGATACCTATGTAGATGTGGTTTCTCCGGGTCGTCTCGTTGTCAACTCTACTACTGGTTTTGGGGTGAGTGATGCCATTGAAACCACTTTGCCTAGCATCGATTTGACAAACACTTCTCTGGGAGCGATTCAGATGGTTGAGACAGATGCGCTGGATGTAGTAAAGGTGTCTCAGGCGGGGGATAGCAACGTTTCGATCACTTCTAATGGTGTTACCACTGTTTTAAGTTCTGCAAGTGGAGGAAGTGGAATTATAACATCAGGGACAGGTGCTGTAACCATTGATAATGGATCTTTGCTCGCAAATACTTTAGCGTTGAGCAATGTTGTAACCACAAAGGGAGGAAACGTAAATTTAAATTCTGGAGGGAATTTTAGTTCATCAGCTGATGGTGATCTTTTAACAACGGCCAATAGTGACACAGGAACTGCTTCAGGAAATGTCAGTATACTTGCTAGGAACACGGGCAGCATAACTTTACTTGGGGATATTACAACGGATGGTGCTGGTAATAATTCAGGCAATGGAAGTAATGCTGGTTCTATAACGGTCAATACCTCTGACAATAGCCTAATTATTGGAGTTCCATTCAGTGCGAATGGTGGAAATTCGACTGGGGGCAATGGCAATGGAGGTCATTCTGGTAATATAAGCATTACAACTGGAGATACAGGATCCGATGATACTCATGCAATGACAGTGAACGCTGCCTTGAGTTCAGTAGTTGGAACTGGAAATGGAACTGGTTCTCTCGGAACAGGGAGTGCCATTACATTATCATCAGATGGAGCAATTACTACTGCTAATACTGGGACTATTACTTCATCAGGAAGTGGCACTGTATCTTTGAGTACTACAAATGGATCGATTACAAACGGGGTCTCGATTGTATCTGCAGAGGGGTCCATTTCTCTGGATGCAAACGGCTTAAATTCAGACCTTAATATTAATAGTAGCATTCTAAATACTGGATCAGGATCCATTCTATTGACCGCTGATGATAGCATATTATTGGCCTCAGCCGGAGATATCTCTGGAACGGGTTCGGGTGATATTTCACTTACTTCTAATACCGCTGTCACTGATGGAGATTCAGGGGATAAAATCACAATGTCAGATGGAGCAGTCATTGATTCGGGAAGTGGAACCATTACTTTTCTTTCATCAGGTTCAAATGCTGGGGATATCACGCTGGGTGGTTTGACTACTACCAACACTACTAATACATCCGTAACAATTACTTCTGATCAGTCAGGAGTGGTGGATGGAGGAGATACGGATGTTGATATTGTAACAAGTGGTCGAATTGTTATAGATGCTATCAGCGGAGTAGGAAGTGGCAACGCTCTTGAAACAACCGCCAACAGTCTAGATTTGGACAATACAGGAAGCAATCACATTGAAATTGTAGAGACTGATGATGTATCAATCGATCGAGCATTCAACACAGTCAATGGTGGAAATATTAGCGTCCAATCTACTACCGGCTCGATTACTGTTTCTAGTGGTCAATCAGGAATCAGTGCTGTGAATGCTGCGATTACATTGAATGCAGATGGTCAAAACAGCGATGTCAATATACAAGCAGCCCTCCTAAACACCTCCACTGGAACCTTAACCATAACTGCTGACGATGCAGTAAGCTTTACGGCAGCGGGGGATTATACTACGACAGGTTCCGGAAATGTTACAGTCACCTCCAATACCGCTGTCACAGATGGAGATTCAGGGGATGGAATCAGCATGTCGGATGGATCCGTTGTAAATGCAGGCAGTGGTAAAATCAACCTGACTGCTACGGGATCGAACGCTGGCAATATCACATTAGGAGGTCTTATTTCTACCAACAATAATGCAGTTTCGGCTCCTCAAACAGAGTCCATTTTAATCACAACGGATGCGGCAGTGATTGATGGGGGAGACAGTGACTTGGAGATAAATACATCCGGAACTTTAAAGATTCTTGCTGAGACTGGAATCGGAAGTGGAAATAAACTGGAAACGTCCGTAGACATATTGAACCTTTTGAATGGAACCTCTGGCAATATTGAAATTCAGGAATCCGATGCAGTCACTGTTTTGAATGCAAAACAGTCTACATCAGGGAATATAGATCTAGCGACCACAAATGGTGTTTTGACAGTGGACGACTCTAGCGGCGGAACTCTGACTCTCGTCGAAACTGTGGACTCTGGGATTATTTATTTGTCTTCTGGAGGGGCTGGAGGAAATAATATTATTATCAACGATGGAATCACTTCTGCCAGTGGAAATATTAACATCAGTGCCACTGCAAATGTAAGATTGACAATGGATTACAGTTTTACTTCTTCTTCGGGCAATTTTATCCTGACCGCAGACTCAGATTCTAGCTTGGATGGTTCCCAGGTTTTAGATTTAAAAAATGATTCGGTCAACGGAGATTTGTTGATTTCAAACAGTGGAACGGGAGGAATCTTAGCCTACGCGGATGGAGACATAAGAGTAGACACTCTTTCAAGCAATGGCTCGGGTCAAATCCTAACTCAGTCATCCTCAAATAGTATTATTGATGGCAATGGTGCCGCCAACAATATACTGACTACTGGAAATTACTCTGCCTCTGCTGCCACAGGAATTGGTTCCAGTGACTGGATTGAGACGACTGTAGCCTCGCTAAGCTTGTCCAACTCTAGTTCTGGAAATATTCAAGTAATCGATTTGGATCATGTAAATATAGCTGGAGTCACCCAATCCGTAAGTTCAGCTGAACTAAGAATCACAGCTGGCAATTCAATCTCTAACAGTGGATCCATACTATCCAGCGGTAAAAGCTACTTTGTCGCTGGGGTTGCTAATGGGGACCACATCGATCTGGGCTATTCAGGAAATAACTTTTCAGACGAAGTTTATTACACTCTCCTTTCATCCAATGATCTCACAGTATTCGACAATTCTACTTTGAGTTTAAATGGAACTGAGGCTGGAGGAGACTTATTGGTCAATAACCTTAAAGTTACCGCTGCAGGAATCAATCAGGCAGTGAACTTGACAGTCAGTGGCCAATCTGAGCTTACCCATATTAATGGGGGTATAAAAACGGATTTGACAACAAAAAACAATGATTTCCAGGGAACGGTAGATCTCATTAGCAGTGCCGATTTTGATCTTAAGGATATCAATGACTTGAATTTAGGAATAACGTCCGTGTCTGGAACCCTAAATGCGAATTCAGGAGGATCCATAACAACGGACACGAGTATCGTGGGAACGGATATGAACCTAGATGCAAGCAATCGTATTTCTTTGGGTAAAACAAATGTTGGAGGAACCCTGAGCTTGAAGTCTGGCTCGGATGTGAGCCAAACAGATGGATTGACCAGTGAGAATCTTACAGTTGATTCTGGGGGTAGTATTGCCCTAGGAAATTCAAACAATCAATTGAATCGATTGGGGTCTGTCTCAAGAGGAGGTGCCCTAAATCTGTTTGACAGCCAAGGAGGTCTCACAATTGACGGAGATATAAATACTGGAAATACCGCCAATGATGTTACTATTAGAACAGTCGGAGACTTGAAATTATCCAGTGGTCTGAATATTAAAACAAGCGGTGCTGGCAACGATATTCTTCTTCAGGGCCAAGGCGGGCAATTTTATAATTATGCTGGAGCGAGTGTCTTTGATACGGATTCCAGATGGGTTGTTTATGCTGAATACTTTGCGGATCTCGGGGGCTTGTTGGGAGATTTCCAACTTTATGGTGTGTCTTATCCTATCGATCCTGTAGGGGGGAGTGGTTTCTATTGGGAAAAGCTACTCCTTGTCGATCCTGCGGATGTGATATTACCCTCAATGACTGGAAGTCCAAGGGATATAACCAGTCTAGGGTCGGATCCATACGCACCGGGTTTCCGTTTTGGGTCTTTTGACTTTCCTAAATATAAAAGCAAAGAAAAAATGAATGGACCGTACTATTTGACTGACAATGAAGAGTCTGAGGAATACCTGAATGAAAAAGGAGATTTTGATGGAAGATACAATGAGGTCTACAGCAGCAAACAAATATATGTCAGTATTCAAGAAGAGGAAGAGGAAGAGGAAGAGGACTTGGAGTTGATTGAAGAAGAGGAAGATGACAATGTTTTGTCTAAGGCCAGTTCTTTTGATTTGAATAATGAAAATGAAAAAAAGACGGCTAACAAAGCGGAGGTCACTGACAAGGATGTTGTTATGCATATCAACAGCGATGGAGAAGTTTACACTGGTAGAGAACAACTTGCTGGTAGATTGCCTCAATCGACAGAAAGGTCTACCAGTGAAGAGATCCGAGTGGATTTACTGATCAATATCCAACTTTATTTGAATACGATTCCTGTTCCTCAAGAGGATGTAGCCACAATCCTTGTATCTAGAAAAAGCATTGAAGAGGACAAACGAGTCACCCCTTAACAAGGAAATGAAACTCAAATTCGAATTTTTATGTAGGGATCTTAAAAAAAGCGAGGAGCTGTTTTTTTTAAAGAAACAATGTAGAGTTCTAAGAATTTGAGAGGGTGTAAAATGAAGTGTGTAACTGATAAAATTCTAGAGAGCAAATCGTCCTTCAAATTTAATAGCGAACTGGTTTAGTGAGCCTTGATTTCAAGGTTCTCCTTCAATCCCTTTTTATCAAGATCTTTTTTGGGCAATCCCTTATTTATATCTAAAATCCAATTCTCCATGTAAAGATTCGATTGATTTGCAATCAATCGCTCCTTAAAAGCTTTTGACTTTCGTTTTAATTGATACTCCATTTTCGCTGCATTCGATTTTGTCCCAACTGTATACTGCCAAACTAAATGAATCGGACCTTTTCCTCTTAAGTATTTTGCTCCCTTCTTGAGATCAAATTGATGCTCATAAAATCTTCGATTCACATCTATGGTAATTCCAGTATATAGAGAACCGTTTTTACATCGGATCATATAGAGATACCAATTTTTCATCGATTGAATCACTTTTTAAACTTTCAAAACGTAGATATTAATCCAACATGAAAAAACAATCCTGTGGCTCAGGGGGTTTACTATTTGTAATTTATTAAAGGATAGCTATTCTCAAAATTATCATATGACTGAACAAGAAGAAAATATAGTTGTTTTTGTATCCCTAGTAGTTGTCTGCGTAATTGCCTATCTGGTTTACATCCTATGGACAATTAAAAAGCGAAAATCAGACAAAGATTCAGAATTGTAATCTCAACTGAATGCAAAAAAATACAGCCTCGCTGTTGATGCTTTTCATTATTATAATGACCCCTAATTGGGAATGGAACTGAGAATTTAGATGGTATTGGTTTGTTCACTGGTAATTATGAGTACGGTCTTTTGGTGAATGAGTCTCTGAATTAGGATCCTTCGTTTCAGAGGATAACTACAAGTTTTCTACCAAGGCATGAGAAATTACAACGGGTGATTGTATGAATTCGGAGCTTATGACTGGAGTCATGAAAGGTGTCTAAATCCAGTATTTTGGAGGTGTTCTTAAAGCTTGAATCTAAAATGAATCCATTGAGTTGATTTCTTCTATTCTGATGCCAAAAATGGAAGAGTAGAATTCTATTTATTGTTCAATATTTTTAAAACATCGTCCGCTTGTTTTCTGGTAGATGCACTCGTATCACGCCATATCAATTTCTGTCCCTCGAATAGGAATGCTTGGCGCGAATAAAAGCCAAACAGGCTGGATACAGAAAAGGCTTTTGCAATTTCACCGTTTTGGTCAGAAAGCAGGTCGAAGGGAAGTTGATATTTTTCGGAAAATGCTACTAGTTGTCCAACATTGTCTGAGCTGACTCCAAAAATTTTGACATTCTTCTCTTTAAGCTCAGCGTAAGAGTCTCGCAAACTACAAGCTTGTGCCGTGCAACCAGGAGTGTCTGCTTTAGGGTAGAAGTAAACTAGCAAATAATCGTGGCTGTTTGAGATCTCTTTTAAATGAACCGTTTCATTCCGCTGATTTTTTGCAGATAAATCCAAGTGAATTGTAATCGATGCATCGTTGTTATCCTCACCGAAGAGTTTTGTTAGAATAGAGGCCATAATAAGAATGTAGATATGTAAAAAAGAAAATTTAATCATATCCTCTGAAGAGCTATTCAATCTAGATTATATTCCCACGTTCCATTATTATAAAAACTACTTCTAGATCCCTCTGCGTCATTACAGACAGTTCTTTAAATTGGAGTACAATTATTTTAAGAGACTCTAAATTGAAAGTTGATTGAGGGTGTGAATAGGAATGAATTGTTATTTTAATTTTAAAAATATTGAAAACCCATAAAAGGTGTACATAATAACACTTAATGTTAGCTTTTGATCCCATTTTAAATATTAATATAGAGAATTCAATTCCAGCGGGTTTTCCTTCTCCAGCTGAGGATCATATGGAACCTTCCCTCAGTATTTCTGATATTCTTATCAAGCATCCTCAGTCCACATTTTACTTTAGATCTGGTGTCGATAGAAAGTCCATTGGTATTTCTAAGGATGAAATATTGATTGTAGATAGGCAAGTGATTCCAAGCAAAAACGATCTAGTTGTTCTTTGCAGAAATGGTGAGTTTAAAATCATGGTATTTGACGCTTCCTCACAATCACAACCGAATCCTAATGAGCTCTACCAAGACAATGAAATTTGGGGGGTGATCACTTCGATCGTAAAGAAGATAAAATGAAAACGGTCATTGCTTTAGTAGATGGTAATAATTTCTATGTAAGTTGTGAAAGAGTTTTTAGGCCATATTTAAGACACAAACCAACCATTGTTCTTTCAAACAATGATGGTTGTGCGATTGCCAGGTCCAATGAGGCCAAGGCATTGGGTATTAAAATGGGGGATCCATTTTTTAAAATTAAAGATCTCATTCGACTGCATCGAATCACAGTGGCTTCTAGCAATTACAAACTTTATGGAGATTTGAGTGATCGAATGATGAAAATTTTAAATGAATATGCAATCGATCAGGAGGTCTATTCGATTGATGAGTGTTTTTTGGAGCTTCCGTATAAAGATTGTGCACGCATTGGCATGGAAATCCGGAAACGTATATACCGCGATCTAGGAATCCCAGTTTGCGTGGGGATCTCAAGCTCTAAGACGGTGGCCAAAATTTCTAATAAATTGGCAAAAAAGAGTCATGGAGTGAAGTTTATGATGGTCGATCATCCAGATTACGATGCGATTCTTGAAAATTATGAAATTGAAGATCTCTGGGGAGTGGGCCGAAAAACCAAGCCAAAATTGAACGCTTTGCATATCTTGAATGCGAAGCAATATCGATATGCTCAGCCGTCTTTGATTAGAAAAAGATTGGGGGTGAATGGAGAACGAACCTTACGAGAGCTTGATGGTTATAAGTGTTTTGGCCTCAACGATCTGGCAAGTGAACAAAAAGGGATCCATGTTTCTCGATCCTTTGGAGAAAAGATTGAATCGTTAGAATGCTTAAAGTCGCCTTTGATGGATTTTGCTGATGTTGCATGTTCCAAGATGAGAGCCAAAGGATTGGCGACTAAGTTTATCCAAATTTATATACGAACAAGTCCTTTTTCTGACGATCCTTATTACAGCAATTCGAAGCACCTTCTATTGGAAGAACCCATTCAGGATACCAGAACGATCTTTCAATTAATCAGTGAAATGATAAAATTAATTTATAAGGATAATTATAAGTACGCGAAGGCTGGAGTGTTTCTCGGGCTTCTTGAAAGTTCAAGTCGGAAGCAATTGACCTTGTTTGAGAAGTATCCAGACAGCCCTAAGGCGATGAAGGTGTATGATGCATTGAATAAAAAATTGGGAAAAGGAACGATTCGGATGGGTTCTCAGTTGAATCAAAAAAAATGGATTCAAAAAGCAGAGACAAGGTCGCCAGCCTTTACGACTAATTGGAATGAGATCCCTATCGTTTGATCTTTCATTTCCTAATCCATCTTTATGAGTGAAAACTTACAAAATCGATCCATGAAGTTGAAAGCAGTTGCTTCTATTAAATGGAATATTTGGCGACTGATAAGCTCTAGTTAGTCTAATAATAAATTTTATGAAATGGTATTCTTTTTTTTTAATATTTTCTTTGTTTTTTCTATTTCTGGGATGTAGTGCTGTGGGAATTCGATCTGGAACAGAACAATTAGGCTATACAGTTGTCGATAAAGAGGGTTCTTTCGAAATCCGAGAGTATGACAATTTTTTGGTTGCAGAAACGATTATGGGCGAATCTCATTCTAAGGATTCAAGCAGCAATGGTTTTAGGAAACTTTTCAAATATATCAGTGGGGATAATTCAATAGTTTCCTCCGAAAAAATTGAAGATGAAGCGAGTTCAATGAAGATCGCTATGACAGCTCCAGTTTTCATGGAGCCAGATCGCTCACAGTGGAAAATGTCTTTTGTTTTGCCAAATAAGTACAACTTGAAAAATGTTCCAATACCAAACAACTCTGAGGTCACTGTAAAAGAAGTGAAGTCCAAGAGAATGGTGGTTTACACCTTCAGTGGTAACTTTGATTTTGAGAATATTGAAAAACAAAAAGGAAAGTTACAGGATTGGGTGACGAAAAAAAATTTAAAAACAAAAAATGGGTTTAGTTATGCTGGATATGATCCACCTTGGACGGTTCCTAGCTTGCGAAAGAATGAAATTTTAATAGAAGTGGATTCAACAATTCGTGGAGACAAACCCTAATTTTTTGAGCTTTTCTATTTAAGATTTATTTGCTGATTTATTGGAATCACCTTTCAGCTTTTAAAGTTTCTCGCAAAGAGAAAGTATTGTTGCTGTTGGGATGAATCTTTTAGCTTCATCAAGATTTCAAAAACTTTTATAAACAAATCTGTAAATCTTGAAATCAATGTTTGAATAAGAATATAGGTTTGTAAGTAGCACAGGGTTTATAAACAAAAAATCTGGGTTTAAAGTTGAAGGAGATTCAATCGATCGAATCCAATTTATTGACCTTTGTAATTGACTTTCAAAAACTGTGTGAGTGGTTTTTTGGGGTATTTTTACTAAATTTGTAATTGGGCATCGATGCATGGCAATCGATGTAAAGTGAGTTTGAAGTACTCATAATTTAAATAATTTTCTTTTACAAAAAGGATGTCTAAATTCTACTCAGGCATTTTTGAAGAATGATGTTCAAGAATCTTCCAAATTTCTTCGATTTTCTTGTAAACAAATGTGAAGCGAGCTTTAACAGATAGATCCTTATTGAGGGTAAAAGTGTATACTCCGGAGTTTATAGCAATATCATTGAAAATTCTAATATTGGATTCATTGATAGTCCCAAAAGGCTTCTTTTTTAGAAAGTGGACAAAATAATCAATAATTTCAGAGTGATTGTGACGTACTTGGTTAGAAACTGTTGGAAGAAGAATTGCATCTTTTAAGTACAAGTTTGCAACGTTTTCAGGGTCACCAGTCTGAAGGGCTTGGTTCCATTTTTCAAAGAGATTAGTAATTTCGTGTTTTTGAGTCATTGTGTTTGTTTCGTTTTACAAAAAAATAAAATTGTAATGATTTCAATGTGAAATGTATTTGAAATTAAATTTTCAAGTTCCGTTCATAATAAGGATGCTTTGCTTTTACCTATTTTTCAAAATGCACAAAATCGATTAAAAAAACAGCACCTAGTAACAAAGCTTTGGATTCGATATTCCATTCTTCAGGAAAAACAATTTTAAAATTATCAGCATCTGTAAAACCTTCTTTCATCAGTCCGCTCCACTTTTTGCTTATTGTGCCTACTTCAATATGATCTTTTACAATTACAAATGTCCATGGTTTTAAAAGAGGACCTAGTAAGTGAAAAATTTCTTTTCCTGATTTGTCTGTCAAGGTGTAGCGTCGTCTCAATATAGAAAACTGTCGTTTAAGAACTCCTAATGACTCTCCTTCATTATTGAGAATATTTAATTGATGAAAGTAAAATTTAAAGGGTCTGACAACACGAATTACAACCTCATTTTCTTTGGTGATAACGCTTAGATTGAAAGGACGAAAAGCTTTTAAAAACCAACGAAGTAGCAAAGATCCTTTATCTTCAGCAGCATAGTAAATTTCATGTCCATCAGGTGTGGAAACTACATACTTGTTTTTACCCTCTAAGTTAGTGAGGATTTCAGTCCATTCTTTTTTTTGGCGTACATATAGACCCTTGAGTGATTGTAATTTTTCCATCTTTAAATTTAATTGATAAGAATCTTAGTTTGAAAAGATCCTGAAGGTCAACATCAGGTTTAAATACCCCAGAGCCAGAATTAAAAGTCCAATTTTTTCAATGGATAATTCCGAACAAATAATTGGATTCTTTGACAAACAAGAGGACTGGTATTTTTTTCAATGAACAACAATCAAAGAATAAGCGCAAGAAAAATGGGGGCACAAAGAAGGCGGGGTAACTAATCCCGCCTTCGTAACAAACTATACAAACTATACAAACTAAAACAATTACTATAAAAAATAATAAGTTCTATCTATTAAGACAGTAAGAGTTTGAAAAACGTTCAATTTTTTTTCAGAAATCTTCTCTTTTTTTAACGATCATAAATGCAAGTAGGAGGACGAATTTTAGATGAGGATTAAAAAAATCTTATATTTATCATCGATTCTCTTTTTTGGATTCTAATGAAAGATGCAAGAGCTATTGAAAGAGGAAATCGGAAACAGTTAAATACCAAAAAATCTCTAAGCCAGAAATGGTTCTTACAAAAAGAATTCGATTCAAAGTAATAGCCTAAGAATATGCTAGAGTTCGATGGATTAAGAAAATGAAAAAATGTAAAGCGTACAGCTCTTTATCTACAAACTCCACTTCAGCATTCTATCAATGGGAGCAAATGCCTGTTCTCTAATTGTTTCTGGAACATCAATTTCTGGGCTCTCTGATTTCAAACACTCTAAAAGTTTATCGATTGTATTCATTTTCATATATCGACAATCATTGCATGCACAATTGTCGGTGGGACCAGCAATAAAAGTCTTTTCCGGAATTTCTCTTTGCAAACGGTGCATCATCCCTGTTTCAGTCACAATAATAAATGTATCTGAGGAGTGAGATTTGCAAAAAGAAACCATTTTCTCTGTACTGCAAACTTCATCGGCAATGTCCCGAACTGATTGAACGCATTCTGGATGCGCCACCACGGGTGCATCTGGGAATTTTAACTTATATTCCTGAACTTTATCTTGGGTGAACAGAACATGCGCATAACAGCTTCCGGGCCACAACTTCATGGAACGCCCAGTTTGCTGAGAGACCCACTGTCCTAAGTTTTGATCTGGAACAAATAAAATTTCTCTATCTTTAGGGACTTGTTCAATGATTTTGACCGCATTCCCACTCGTACAAATTACATCACTCAGAGCTTTCACGCCTGCACTGCAATTGATGTAAGCGACCACATAAGTGTTGGGATTTTCGTCTTTATACTTTTTTAATTTTTCTGCAGGACAAGAATCAGAGAGTGAACATCCTGCTTCAAGTTCAGGCAAGATCACTTTTCTGGCTGGATTTACAATTTTGGCAGTTTCGGCCATGAAATGTACTCCGCAAAAAACAATAATATCAGCATCCGACTCAGCGGCTTTGTAGGACAAACCCAAAGAATCTCCAACAAAATCCCCAACTTCTTGGATTTCATCAATTTGATAGTTATGGACCAATATCACTGCGTTTTTCTCTTTTTTAAGACGAACAATCTCTTTTTGGATTTTAGAAAGCTTTGCTTTTTGGCCAATTGGCTTAAAAAACATGGGCTCAAGAATATCTGTATCTGCATTCATAATAAGAAATTTAAATAAATGGGTCTTCGGGCTTTTTAATGGAGATTAAAATTTGAAGAAATTCTGGATCCTCTCTTATAAAATCAAGATCCGGGTCTTTGTTCATCCATTCAAAATCATCGTATCCTAATTCAACCGCTAAGGTTAAATATTTTATAGTATTGCTTGTATCTTCAACCAATGAATAGCTACATGCGAGATTGTAGTGAGAAATCGAATCTTCAGGTTTGTGATGAACAAGCAAGCGATCCATCTTCAGTCCAAGCTTATATTGCTTTGTAACTGTGTAAAGGTGCCCAAGAATTTCAATAATACGAACTTCCTTGTTATCTCTCTTGTAAATGGATTCGAAAAAGCCAATCTGGAAGTCGTAATCCTCTTTTTGCGGTTGTTTTAATGGCATCTGTCAACACACTAGCTGTTTATCACAGACTTTCCCCTCTTTTTTTGCAATACAACTCCCATGAACTTGTAATCGCTGTGAATCTACTTTTAAACCTAATTTTTCTGAAACTGTTTTTCCATACCACTCCATAAAGGGAGCATCTACCTCGTATATGTTTTCACAATCCGAACAAACAACCTGTGCTTTAAAAACAGATTGCCTTTGAACGGGCATATAATATTTGTAATCCTTACCCACATCAATCTCACGGACTAACTCACAATCTACCAAAATAGGCAATGTCCTGTAAATAGTTGCGCGAGAGATGGAATTGTCTCGTTGCTTTGATAAATCCAACAAATCTTCAGCAGTAAAATGGGTCTCAGCAGAAAAAATGACATCAAAGATAGCTTGACGCTGATTGGTGACCCGCAACCCTTGCTTTGCGAGGTGTTCCTTGAAAATATCCCAAGATTGAACTGATGAAGATTCTGTCATTATTAAATACCTTAATAGATATTACTTCGGATGACTACAGAAAAATACACGAGCGTCATTTGAAAACTGAGCTTCCGGTAAACTAAGAAGGGCAGGGGCCGAAATTTCTTCTGCTGAATTGGAACCTTTTGCGGATCCTGCAATTAATATTACAATTTTATCATACAAATTTACCGTCTGGCCATCTACAGGAGCCACTACATTTCCTGAAGACAACCATCTCCTCATTTCAATTTGAGAAAAATCGGCCATATTCGCTTCTTTGCTCAAAATATTTTCAGCAAATCTTTTACCTGCAAGCAACCAGAGAGAGGTTGCCAACTCAGGAGACTCCTCCATAATTGACTGCATAGAATTGGAACTCAACCACAATGCAGTCGTGTTGTGTTTAGCGACCACAGAGGCAGTCCTTTTAACTCCAGCCAACACGGCCATCTCTCCGATCATTGCTCCTCGTCCTACAATGTCGACTATCAAATCATTTCCGATCAACACATCTGCGCTGCCTTGAGTGATTAAGACCATTCCATCTCCATCTTCCCCTTGCTCCATAATGATATCGCCTGAGGCGTATTCTCTTTGTTCAGACGCACTCACTATTTTGTTGATAATTTGTGGAGACAGTCCTTTCACCCAAGGAGCTTCTTTCAATACCTCAACCGCAGTGGGCATCCTTAATTCAAGGGGGCGGTTCATGACGTTTTCAATTCTTTGTTCTACATCTGCAATCAGTTTCGCAGCTTCATCCCCTTCAATTGCTCCAGAACCTTGTAGTTTTTTAATTTCAGATCGTTCATGATTTAAAATAGTTCTGATTGCTTGTTTCGTCTCGATACCAACAGTTACTTTTGGGTAGAGTTCATGAAGTTGTTGCAGGAGAAGCAGACCCTTGAGTCGATTGTCCATTACTTCTTTGCGGAGTTTGTCTGCAATTTCAGTTCCGTCCTGTTCTCCGGCCTCTAAGTTATTTGTTAGACGATCGACTAATTTTAAGACTTCCTCTTGGGCAATAATAAAACCTTTAGCAATGTCCAACGAACTCGCTAATTTGTACTCAAGATTTTTTAAGAGAAACCATTTTAATACTGGAATTTTGACCAATTCCTCTAACAAACCAGGCCTTCCACAAAGGTCGTCTAGATAAGTTCGACGGGTTAATGGAACAGATCCGTCAAAATCTAAAAGTTCCGCAACATTGTTGCTTAGTTTGTTAACGGCTTGTGCACCAAGCAATCCTTCCTTGAATTGTTTCCAGTAACTGGAACGTTCTTTTTCTAGAATTCTTCTTCGAGTCTCAGCCAAAGCATCTACTTTGGCTAACTCTCGTTCGCTGATGGTTCCAATTTTGTCTTTTGGTAGGTATCCACGAACCCGACTCCAATTGGCACCACCCACAAAACGATCGCTTTTCATCAACTCGATTTCACTAGCACCGGAGGATTGAATCGCTGCAAATGCTTGATGCATCATTAGTTTTTTAACAGCAGGGACCTCTGTCAATCCAAGCTTGTTTACCAATACTTTCACAGTGGAGGCATTTACAAGCAATGTTAAAAAGACAATCCCTGAGATGTGAAATAGAAACTGTTCTCTTATTGCAACAGGAATCGGATTTGCTGATCCATCATGCAAAGTGCTGCCAGCAACTACTAAAGCAAGCGCGAGTCCAATTGCACCTCTTAGAGCCCCCCACCATACCACATAGGCATCTTTAACAGGAAGCCCATATCCTGCTTTTCTCATCCATGGGTAAAAGAAGATAATGTTTAACATTCTAACTAAATGTATAATTACATAAACAGCTAGCAGAATTAAAACATCGTTTAAAGTTACGTGCGGGAGTGTTCTTTGACCAATAATTACTCCAACAATCACAAAAATAATAACATTCGCAATGAAGGCGGCAATTTCCCAAAATTCATGCAAGAAGTGCTCTACCTCTGGGCTAATTCTCGTTCTTCCTATACTGGCCATAGCAACCCCAAGTGCAACCAAAGCTAAAACTCCAGAAACATGCATAAAATACTCAGCAACATAGAAAGTAGCATACGCAGAGGACACTATGATGGAAATTTCTACAAGAGGATCATTGAAAACTCTTTTTACCCAAATGATTGTTACAAATGCGATTAGAAGTCCTACTATTGCGCCTGCCAAACCAATTTTTAAGAATCCCATTGCAGAATCAAAAACATCAAAAGTAGTTGCTCCGGTGACTACGCCAAATAGAACTACGAATACTACGATCGCGGTTCCATCATTCAACAAGGATTCCCCCTCGATCAAAGTGCCTAGTTTTTTGCTGGCTCCGAGCTCTTTTAGAAGGGCAACTACGGCAACTGGGTCTGTTGCACTTGCGATCGCACCAAAGAGCATACACAGATAGATCAGTGTATTTTTGTCACCGTTTATTTCCCAGGAACTCCATGCCTCGAGTCCAGGCATCCCGTAATATACAAGAGCCCAGACACAAGTTCCAGTAAGAACGGTGGCGGTTACGATTCCAGGTCCTGCTAGGAAAAATGCATTTGCGAAAGACTTTTTAAAGGTATGCACATCCATAGCAAATGCCGCTTCAAAAATTAAAATTGGCAAGAAAACATATAGAATCAAGTGAGGGTCTAAATTTGCACCCCATTCAATGGCTCCACTGACTGTGTCCGAAAGTTTGGCAAAAAAACCGGTATTGTGAGAATCATGGGAATGATCGTCATGAGATTCGTGTTTTTTATTAGGATTCGATTCATTCCCCATGGATTCCAATGGAGCATAATATCCAGATTTTAAACCCTCAAACTGTTCTTTAAAATCATTGTCCAGAACGCGTTCTAATTTCCCAATGCTTTCGAGTTTTTTTCCAATCGCAAAGGTCAGATCTCGGTTGCTCCTCAGTTCTATTTCTCCTCGTTTATTTTTTCCAGCACGATGAGATCTTACCAGAGCATTGTTAAAATGATTGTCATCTACAACGATCCCATTGGCTTGAAAATTGGAAGACTCTTCGTGAGTGTGGGAGTCATGACTATGATCTTGTGAGGTAGAATTTTCACCATGGTGAGATTTGTAGTTCATGTACCCACCTAGAACACCGATGAGCATTAAAATTACGGTAAATGGCAAAGGGATTGAAAACTTGGCCATTAGGTGCCTGATAGCAGCTCCAATTATCAATGCGGTTATGATAAAGAAGAGGCCATACAAATAGCCTGAATCAGCGGATGCTAGTAGTAGAATATTTTCCATCATCGAATTTTGAATGAGATCTCAGGGATGTGAGGACTAAGTTTAATTTTTGTTGGGGATAGTTGAAGAAACCATTTTCAAACGGAGACGTATATAATATAGTCCAATTTTGTGGGATTCGTAAAGCTTTAAGCTTAATTATCTAAAAGAATAAAATATTTTAAAACCAGTTACTTTGACTATAAGTTGTGCAATTCAAACATTTCCATATTACTAGGGTCTAACAAAATGAGTAGATACTCTATTTTATCACCGGGAAATCCTTGTGAAACATAGATTTTTTTAAAACTTTTAGAAAATAAAAAATCAATGGGACTTCCTGATGGATAGTCGGGGAAATAACGAAGCGTTCTACTCTCAGTAATGGAGTAAGAGCCTTCAATTCGGTCTGGGTCCTCATTTCCCTCATGAGCATTCCTAATCTTCGGTTTTAAATTCATAAGTAGACTACCATCTTGGTATAACTTAAGATAAGCTCCAGAATTGATGCAGATAAAAACCCCTTCAACATACTTAGGGGCTTCTTTCGACAAAAAACAGGACGTAAGCAAAAAGGGAAAAATCCATAAAACAAAGAAATGAGGATTGTTTTTAAGAAATATCATTGCTGTTGGAGCCATTTAGCAGGAGAAGAACAATCAATCTCTCAATTAAATTCCCTTGATTTTTTCCACTTCTCAATTTCTCTGAAAGTCGGAATTGTTGAGTCTTTCGGGGTGTGGTTTTCAGCAAAACTAAGAGTTGTTCTGAAGGTAGCTGTCTCAGAGGAGAACCATACCTTTAAAAGTTTCAAAACATCCTCTTTGGTAATTTTTTTCAGTTCACGAATGTTTTCTTTTTTCCGGTTGAAGTCCCCGTCATAACGAGAAATGGTTCTGAAATAGGAGCTGGCCTTTTCGGCAATCGATTTTGGTTTTTCATTCATCAATGCGATTGCCCCTGCTCTTAATTTCTCAAAGGCACTCGCGTCTAATTCTTCAAATAAATTAGGTAAATCAACCATAAAAGAATCCACATGCTCTTGCAGTTCGTCTGCACTATGAGTCGCGGATTGGATTATAAAATAAGAAAATAAATTGCGATTTTTGATATTCGTTCCCGACCAAACAATATAGCCAAGTTGTTTCTTGGTTCTCATGATTGTGTAAAATGGCTGCTTGATAAAGTTGTTAAAAATCAATGAGGCAGCTCTTTGTTGGGGGTCGTCTTTTCCAAGCTCAAATTCTCTCCAAAAGCAGGAATTGTTCACTTTCAATTTTTCAACTCGAACGATTTGCTCTGGCGATTCATGGAGTAAATACTTCTGTTCAGAAATGGAGCGCTCTGGAAGGGTTTTCATCTTTAATGTATTTTTAAGCTCCTTTACAGATCTAATAGCCTCCACATCGGACATGTTGCCATGGATCAAGGCTTTAATAGATCCTTTAGAAAGTAGTTTTTTTGCAAACTTCTGAACCTCTTTTTGAGTGATTTTTTGTGCATATTCAATAAGCTCTGCGGGATTGTACAAATCATACTCAACCATCTGGTTTTTAAGCAATCGAGTGATTTTCCAAGCATCTTGTAGGTTAAAATTCTCTAAGTTTCTTACAATTTTATCTTTAATTCCTTTGAACTGTTTCTCAGGAAGTTCAAAGGTTATCATCTGTTCCAATATTTTTCTTAATAAAGAGATCGAAGATTCATTGTAGCCTGAAATGGTCAATTGAGTTTTGTGAGTGTCAGCAACAAATGAATAATGCAATCCTGCTATACTTGCAGGATAAGCGATTTCATTCAGGGCTTCTTGAACGCAGGATGAGTAGAATGTTTTGAGCACTTCATTGTTAGAAGATTGCAAAGATTGGGGCTGTTTGATCTCAAAGATCATTGTTACTTTGGGGCGTTGAAACTCCATGTCCTGAGAGTAGAACAACTCAATGCCCTCCTCATCTAAGATTTTGGCTACTCGCTCGGGTTCAATTTGGACCTCCTCAGGAATGAATGGATTTACAGGCGGAAAAAACAAAGATTTGTTGAGATTTGGGTTTTTCAATCGTGTGAAAAAATCGCCCTTATGAAGCTCGGTTCTATACTCAGTTCCGTAGTAAGGTTCCGTAAACTCAGTTTCAATATTTTTAGCAGAAATGACAACAAGCATATTTTCAGGAATCAGATAGTCTAGAAAACTCTCGTATACCACTGGATCCTCTTTAGAAAAGAGATAGGGTTCTTTTTCTGCAATTTCTAATGGAAACTGAGTTAGTTGGTTGGCTAAAAATACAGCCCGATTGGCACCCTCTCCCTTGTCATTATAAACTTCATTCAATCTTCCTTGAATCGCCAATTCCTTGTAGAGTCCGGAATTGTAGCCTTCTGTTTTGAGCATTTTAATATAGGAATAAAAATACTCGATCACCTGTTCATATTGTTCAAGACCCTTGGGGGTTAAAGAAATATCAACCATCAATCTTCCATAAACCCCAGTCTCATCATGCGAATAAGCACCCAAACCTGTGGCCAAACCCTTTTTCTTTAATAGAGATAAGAGACTCCCTGGCCCTTCATCTCCGATTGCAAAAGCAATCAAATTCATGGGTTTACTTTCATAGTGTTTATGAATACTAGGCAATGAGAATTCTAGAAGCAGACTTCTGATATCTTGGACTGGAACGACCCAAGAAATCCTTACGCCCTCTTCCAAAGCCATATAATTTGGTGGGATTTCGATGGGTTCAGCGGTCTCCTTTTGTAGGATAGAACCAAAGTATTTTTTGGCCCAAATTTCTAGTTCATTTAGGGAGTCTGGACTCACCAAAGACAAGCACATTCTATCTGCAGTGTAGTATTTATTGTAGAACTCTAATAATTGATCCCTTGTTATGTGGGATAAGGTACTGAGGTTTCCTATAGAAAAATGATTTTCTGGATGCTCAGGGTTGTACATGCCTCTTTTGACTTGCAAAGCTCGCCAGCCATCATTTTTTAAATTCTTCTGAAATTCAGATTCCACGGCATTCATTTCCCGCTCTGTATACTTTTCTGAAAAAAGAGGGGCTACAAAAAATTGAGAAAATCGATCTAGTGCACCTTCCATAGCTAAAGGATAAACTTCAAAATGATAATTTGTCAGCGTTCGGCTGGTGTAGGCATTGCTGTAACCTCCGTTGTTTTTTAAATAGGCTCCATAATCATCCACCTCGGGGTATTTTTCCGTTCCCAAAAAAAGCATGTGCTCTAAAAAATGGGCCATTCCTTGAATATCTCTTGGATCACTTAAAGATCCAACTTCAACTGCCATGGAAGCCGATGATTTGTTTAATTTAGGATCCGAAAGTAAGAGAACTTTGATTCCATTGTCCAGGGTAAGTTTGCGATATTCTGATTTATCTAGCGGATGTTTGTCGGGAAGTCTAGACAACCATTTTGCAATTTGAGGCTCCATTTCATAGGCGGATAAATGGATGGAGGCTATTAAAAGCAGAAACCAAAATGGCTTGGCGGGGCTAGTAAAACGAATAAAAAAAGGAATCATACGGTTAAATTACATCGAATTTAAGTTGGTAGGTAAGGACTAGACTGTGGGTGAGGTTTCTTTGGGCGAAACAGGAAAGAAACCTTCAATTTTTAAAAAGGAGCATCATCAAATAGGGAGTTTTCTTCTTCTGAGGAGGGCTTCTCTGTTTTTGGAGTATTGTCACCACTGGTTACTTTGCTGAAAGATCCTCGAACGTTGGTAAAATACTTACCATTCCATTCCCGAGAACTGACATATCCTGACATTTCAACTTTATCACCAACGCTTGGGGGGGACTGAATACGATCGTCTTTAAAGTCGAATGCAACAACAGTCTCATACTCTCCAGTTTTATCAGAGACAACAAAAGTGCTGTAGCCTCGGGCGCTTGATGTGTGTACAACATCTCCAACTATGGAGATTCTAGTTTCGGTTTTAGCTTCAGTTTCGCTCATTTATATATAGTTTATTAAAAAGGAAATTCATACAACTTAGAAATATCTACAAGTTTTAGTCGCTATCAATATAAATTCTCGATTTTCTATTAGTATGAGTAAAAATCCATACGAAGAAGATCAAATATTACACGACTATCTACTCTTTCACTACGGAAAAAAAGAGGATATTTTAAGCGACTTATTCCCTGTCGATTGGGCATTGGATTTTCCTGTAAAATGTATAACAGAAAGTTTGCCCGAGGATTTGAATAATCGAGAAAATGCACTAGACATTGGATGCTCAGTAGGAAGATCCAGTTTTGAGCTTTCAAAACATTTTAAGAATGTTGTCGGAATTGATTATTCTCACAGCTTCATAGAGGCCGCCAACAAAATGAAATTGGATGGTCAATACCCGATAAGAGTAAAAGACCATGGATCTATATATTCTCATAAAACCCTCAAAAGTCCTGAGGCTTGCAAGCCAGATAGAATTACCTTCGAACAGGGAGATGCATGCAACCTCAAACAAAATTCAGAAAAGTGGGATTTTGTTTTAGCTGCAAATTTGTTGTGTAGAATTCCAGATCCCAGAAAGTTCCTTGAAGAAATCAGTTTTCAAATAAATTCGGGAGGAATCCTAGCGCTTGTTTCTCCTTACACTTGGATGACAGAATACACCTCCGAGGAAAATTGGATTGGGGGCACCGATAATAGCTCTTCTAGCAAAGAGGCGATCAAATCTTTACTGTATCCTTCATTTGAATTGATTAAAGAACAAGAATTGCCTTTTTTAATTAGAGAGCATCGTCGGAAATATCAATTAAGCTCTTCTCATTCTACTGTATGGAGAAAAAAGTAAAGCAATGAAGAAAGACACTAAAATGCAGGAATCAAAAGATGAGGACGATGATCTCATCTTACCAGTCGGATGGTTTGCATTGGCCTTGCCGATATTTGGTTTTGGTTTTGGGTTATTTGTGAAACGAGGGATCATTCGAAAAGATTCAGATCCCGAAAAGGGAGAAGGACTGATGTATGCATTTATACTCATGAGCTGTGTGATGGGCATTGTGCTGAGTTTCATTGGAACCAAGATGAACGCTCCCGCCTCTAAAGTAGCGATTGTTAGTAATATTCTGGTTTTTATAAGTATCGTTTACTTTCGTTGGATTTATAAAGTCTAGAGGAATTATCATACACTTAATTCTCCCATGTGCAGGAAAGGGTTCAAGATTAGGACTCACAACTCCTAAGGAATTGTTAGAAATTTATCCTAAGACTAAACTCATTGATTGGACGCTGAGAAAAGTTGTAAGTTGCGATTGCGTTCGATTAGTAAGCGTAGTCGTTTGTCCTGGAAAAGAGTGTGTGTTTGAATATGTCAAGGATGCGCTACCAAATCATTGTGTGCGAATGATTTATTCTAGTAATGAATATGAAGAATGGCCGGGCTCTGTTTATTCAGCGATTCATTCTTCTTAT
>CAJWYM010000004.1 GCA_913049555.1 uncultured Opitutia bacterium | reverse complement strand
GTCCATGCAAATGCATTCAATAATATACTTAAAAATGACCATCTAAAATTCTCTCCAGATATGCCTATCATAATTGGATGGTTGCTACTAGGCTGGGGGACTTTAATATTATTAAACGGAAAAAGTATTGCTCCATCTGTTGCGACTCCTGCACTCATCATAACTAGTTATATAGGTATCTCCTTTTGGTTATTCAAAACTCAAAGTTTACAACTTCCATTCTTCTGGCCGGTTTTATCTTTTTTTACGATTCACTTTGGATCTAACATCTTGTCTTGGTGGGAAGATTATAAAATGAGAGACAACATCACGGGTATGTTTGGAACTTATATTTCTGCAGATCTAGTCGATCAAATGATCGAATCTGGAGAAGAACCAAAACTTGGGGGTGTAGACACTGAGATCACTGCATTCTTCAGCGATGTTCAAGCATTTTCTACTTTTTCAGAATTGCTAACCTCTCCTCAACTGGTGGATCTAATGAATGAGTACCTCACCGCAATGACAGATATATTGCAGGAAGAAAAGGGAACTCTTGATAAATACATTGGAGATGCGATTGTTGCTATGTATGGAGCCCCTATAGAGTTGGAGGATCATGCTCACCGAGCGATTAAAACTTGTGTTCGTGTATACCACAGGCAAGGAGAACTCAGAGACAAATGGGCCTCTGAAGGAGAAAAGTGGCCTTCAGTGGTTCCAAAGATGCAAACTCGAATGGGTTGCAATACCGGGATTGCTACTGTGGGGAATATGGGTGCTGAGAATCGGTTCAATTATACGATGATGGGAGATATGGTCAACTTGGCTGCTCGTTGTGAGTCTGGAGCAAAAGCTTATGGAGCCTACATTATGGTAACTGAAGAATCTATGCAGGCCTCTGTAGAATTTAAGGATAATATCCAATTTCGCTACTTAGATAAAATCATTGTTAAAGGTCGCTCAATTCCGGTTGCTATGTATGAGGTATTGGGAATGAAAAGTGAAATCAATCAGGATGTGCAAAATTGCCTAGAAATCTATAACAATGCAATCGATCAATACTTAGCCCAAGATTTCAAAAAAGCCCATGAACTTTTTGTTAAAGCTCAAGATTTTGAGTTGCACAGACCTGGAATCACACCGAATGTTTCCAACAACCCCTCTATGGTTATGGCTGAGCGATGTGCCTCTATGTTTGAAAAACCATTTGAAGAAGGATGGGATGGGGTGTATAAAATGACTAGTAAGTGATGAAGATGTGCATTTATTTTTAATTTTAGGACTCTCAACTTGAAATCCGTTTTATAAAATTAAAGATCCGGCAATATCAATGAAAGTCCGTCATTTCATCTAGAGCTGATATTTAATTCTTTCATTCGGATTTGTTATTGTTCCAGAGGTTTCTAAATTGCTTGGAAATCATTTCTAATTTTTATGCTTCTTTTCTCTGATGGAAATTTTATTTCAGCTAAAAATTTGTTTAAATAATCGATTTCTAGGCCCCTTATAGCCTCTTTTAGACTTTGGGGTATACATAGGAGTAGCTTGATCGCTTTAAATCGATTGTACGAGGTCCATTTTGACTTTTTTTTAGTATTTTCAGTGATTTTGAAAATTATAAAATTCATTTCCTTGGATTTGATACGAACTTCTTTCAACTTCATTTTTTAATGCAGAAAAATTTACTGGCCTGAAATAGTAGAACAATTGCTTGCATGTAAATTTTCTTAAAAATGAAATTTTTCGAAAATCTAACTCAAAAAGCGCTTCATTCATTTTTTTATGATCAAGATGGAGTGGAAATTTTAAAACTGCAAAAATCAATCGGTCTAACAAATATTTTTTAAGCACTTGCTGCTACAGATGAAAGTTCACAAAGATCTAACTTTCCAGTAGCAAGACATGGGATATGATCCACGACTTTTATGATTTTTGGAATCCAAAGATTAGCAAATCCTAATTCTTTTAATTTGTTAATCACTCCTTGTCCGTCGATCTGTTGAGTAGTCAATATTACCAATGCTTCCCCTTTTACTTTATCAGTCTTTCCTGTAACAACCAGCTGTCGACCCTCACTTTCGTCGATTTCAAAAGCTTTGATTAAAGCATTTTCAATCGTTGAATGAGGGACCATTTCTCCACCAATTTTAGAAAAGCGAGACAATCGACCTTCAATATAAAGAAATCCATCCTTATCAAAACGAGCAATGTCTCCAGTTGTAAACCAAGAATCCTTTTTTACTTCAGCAGTCTTTTGTGGTTCATTTAAATAAGATTCAAAGATATTGACACCGGAGAGCATAAGAATCCCTTGAGATTCAGGATCTATTGGTTCCAAGGTATCAGGATCTAGAATTTTTGCTTGTACTCCTTGAACCATACGACCCACTGAATTTTCTCTTTTACCGGATCCGTTCAGAGTTTTAACACATTTTGGCATATTAACCGAGATTACAGGCGTTGTTTCAGTCAGGCCATACCCTTCTAAATATTCACAATCAAATTTATTTTCCCAATCATTGGCGAGCAGTGGAGGGGTTTTTTCAGCACCAGCGATTACATATTTAAGACTTTCCAACTTTGATTTCTCAACTTTCCGAACATACGGTTTAAAAAATGTGGGCGTTCCTAACATTACAGTTACTTTCTCACGTTCAATAATTTCTGCACATTTACGGGTGTCAGTTGGACTTGGATAAGTGACAGATCTCATGCGACGTAACAAGCCATACCAAAGAGATACAGTAAACCCAAAGCTATGGAATATTGGTAAATTAGCAAGCAAGGTTTCACCTTCGGGAAGGATTCCAAATGCGTCAATTTGTTCACAATTTCCAAGTATATTTTTATGACTAAGAACTACCCCTTTAGGATCTCCAGAACTTCCACTCGTAAAAAGAATACCAGCTTCATTCTCACCTCCAAGGGAGGGAATTTTAAAAAATTTTTCTGAGACAGCTAATGGCAATAATTTTAAAAGAATCCAAGTTTTTATTATTTCAAACTTAGAAATACCTTTTAAAAATTTAGCTAAATCTATTTTATTTTTGGGTAGTTTTAATCTTTTATCTTTCAGTTTAAATAATACGGGTGCAGCTGTTATCACTAAATCAATATCTGCATTTTTAGAACAAGCCTGGAATGCAGAAGATCCCAATGTGAAATTTAAATTTACGGGGATATGTCCCGAAAATAATACTCCTATGTTAGCAATGAAACCACCGATTCCAGGTGGAAACAAAATTCCCACTCGTTTTTTGTCTGTTTTTTTTGAAATTTCTTTACTAAAAATCAATGAAAGAGCAATCAACATGTGACTTTTAATAACTTTTCGATCCATGGATAGATCAATCAGCAATTCGCGATCTTTGTTGCCTATCAAAGATCGAAATACTTCGAGCCCCAAGTGGTTGTTCCATTTTTTATTTTTTAAGAAGGATTCTTTTCCAGTATCTATCATTACGTTTCTCTTTATTATAAATTATCCAGTAAAGAGCGATTTCATTTTTAAAAAAATAAAATCCAGACATTCGATATTGTTGTAAATTAAAAACTTTAAAAAATGAATCCAATAGATCTAGAAAAATAACTTATAAATTTTATTTCTCTTCTAATAGAAACGCGTTTTTCTCTTCTTTTGATAGTTTGCCATCTCCATCTTTATCATATTTTTTATATCTATCTAAACTATCGCCAATAAGTTTAAGAGCAGCATTTTCATAAGGTTTAAGCTTAGATTCAGATTTCCATTTACTAGAAAAATCTATTTTTTTATGGATAGTAAATGGATCCTCTTTCGATGATTTTGAAAAATTTGGAACCTGATCTCGCCATATTTTTTGAGAACTTTGTAACTTTTTTTTCTCTAAAAAAGAGTCCCATCTTTTTTCAAGAATTTTAAATTTTTGATTCGATTTACCAGCTTCTATTTTTGGATATTCTTTTTTTTCATTTTTCTTTTTTATATGTCTTTTAGTATCAAAAGCAGAGGTTGCAGCTTTGGAATCAAAGTTAGGTGACTTTGGACTAATAATTCCTGGAATAGAGGAAACTTGTTTTGAAGTGCTTGAGTTTAATTTTTGAACGATTTCCTTTTTTTTGTGGTCTAATGTTTTTAATTGAATCTTTAATTTCTCCTGATCGATGGTTTTTTTAGCAATCAACCTCTCTTCACTGTTTAAAAACCCATCTCCATCAAAGTCGAAACGAAAAATCATTTCCTTTGTAACCTTAGAAAAAACAATTTCCTCTTTATTTTCTTCGGAATTTAACCTAACTTGAATCATCAAGAGTATTAAAAAATTTAACCCCACCCCGAATTTTAACAAACAACCAATCATTGATTAATCTTATGTATGAAGTTTCCTTTAGTGACCAAAGTATGAGCGTTCTGAACCAGATGGATCATATAGAACAAATGAAAATAGTTGAAACTATTACGAACCTCAATTCCTATCAACTCAAAAATCCTGATGAGAATGTTGGCGTTTTTAAAAGGGAAGGGAAAGACTTTTATAGAATAAGAACCGGCGACATTCGTATTTATTTTGAAGCCCGAGGAAAAAATCAATTGTATTCGCACTTTATATTACACAAAAACACCATGGCCGATTTTATGTTTCGATGCAAGTTGCCACTAGACAATGAATCAGCAGCAGAACAAGACAAAGGTTTTTGGAAATACCTAGAGGGCTTAACTAGAAAATAACACCCTTTTAAGACCATATTTTCTTTGTTTAAAACCGGTGAATAACTGAATAAAAAAGAGTGTATAAAAAAAAATATCTTAAAATCTTCCATTCTATTCCAACTTATTATTTTTTTATTCGATGCTTAATTATAGTATTAATTGTTAATGCTAAGTAAGATAAAGAGTTATTCTACTTATTAGCTTACTATAATAAGAATACTCAATTTATTTAAAAACTATATGTAAATATATTCCGATTGTCAGTAAGCTAAAATTTGCTTTAATGGAGTCTAATGAAATTCAAAATAAACAGAGATCATTTTAATAACGGTTTGGCCCAAGTTTTGAATGTGGTCAGCTCACGATCAACAATGCCTATCCTCAGCAATGTCTTGATTGAAGCAGTTACTGACAATGAGGTGTCTCTGACTACAACGAATCTGGAGCTCGGAATTCGTTGCAAAATAAAAGCGGAAGTAATGGAACCGGGTAAGTTGACTTTACCAGCAAAAAAATTAGCTACCATTGTTCGTGAACTCCCAAACAGTGACGTTGAATTGACCGTAAAAGATTTAAGAAGTTTAATTTCATCGGGCGGCTCAAAATTTAGATTGATGGGATTGAATGCTGAAGAATTTCCCCCGTTGCCTGAATTTGACGATGACAAAATGTATCAGATTCGTAAGCATGAATTGATTCAAATGTTAAAAAGCGTTTCTTATGCTCAATCAACGGATGAAAATCGTTACATGCTCAACGGCGTATATTTTAATTTTGAGGAAAATAAATTTACAGTTGTTGCTACAGATGGACGAAGGTTGGCATTGAATGGTAAAAAATTAGAAGTTCCCAAAGAAAGTGAAGGCTCTTTAATTTTACCTTTGAAGACTGTCAATGAGCTTTTACGAATTTCAGGAAGCGATAGTTCTGTTAAAATTTCTTTCAATCAGAGGCAGGTTGCTTTTGATGTTCAAGTGACCGAGGAGGATTCTAGCACTGGTCTTGTAGGTGGAATTTATATGGTCTCCAAAGTGGTTGAAGGTCAGTATCCTAATTATCAACAAGTAATCCCTAGTCACGTGGAACACAGAATAAAAATTGAACGTGAGTTGATGATGGAATGCATCAAGCGTTCGGCCTTGATGGTCAGTGACAACAACCAGTCTGTCACTTTTAAAATGGCAAACAATCTTTTGGAAATAAATGGTAAAAGTCATGAATATGGTGAATCTCATGAAACCATGGCGATCGATTATGATGGTCCAGAGGTCCGGGTTTCCATCAATCCTTTTTTCATGATGGATCCTCTTAAAGCATTGTCTCAGGACGATGTCTTTTTTGAATTTAAGGATGAATTTAGTCCAGGTGTTTTTCGAGACATGGAAGAGTTTATCTGTGTTGTAATGCCTCTTCGGCTTGAGTAGCTTCTATTCTTCCGATACTAAAATTTTCTGCATTCATTATGCCTTCTGGTTTTGAGAATGAAATTTCCTCATTGATGGGATCTATAATCACTTTTGTTGCCTTTCTTTCAATTGCGTTGTCTTTTGGGAATTCTAAATTAGGCTTGGTTGGATTAGAGATTTTAAATCGTTGGTTGCGTTGGTTTCTATTTGCCTTTGGTTTTGCTTATTTTATCCGTTTTGCAGAACTGAGTGAACGTCCATATTGGCTGTTGGTAATTAGTTGCTTTTTGGGCTGGTTGTTGATGGAAACTTTATTCAATTGGATTACGGTTTCACTACTCAGTAAAAGTGATTTCCCGCTTTTTCCAAAATACCAATTGAATCGAGACAACGATGAATGGCCCAATCAGCCCCGTTTCATCAAAATTCGAGAATGGTTAAGAGAAAATGAATTCAAACCTGTTCAACATTTAAAATCTTACCTAGTAGAGCAGATTACAATCCGTTCTTCTTTTTATCAAAGTAGTGATTCAACGGTACGAATTCAAATTATGTCCATGCCTCAAAGATCTGGGGTTTTAAGCTGTTGTTTTATCTTGAGTTCTACAACTGAATCTGGAAAAAGGATTATTACAGACAATGTGAACCTACCTTTTGGTGGTGTTTATCCCGAAAATTGGATCCTAGAAAGGAAACCTTTGAATGGCTCATTGGAAAAACTTTTAAAGGTGCACAAGAATCGCTTAACAAAACAAAGTGAAAAAATTGTAGATTGGAAGCAAGCTCCTCTAGACGAACTTAATAAACAGCAGTTTTTATTAGAAGAAGTAAACGTGCAAGAGGGTCTTATGAATCCTCAAAATCTTCATGAGGAATTTGGTAAAATTTCTCAAGAGGGTCGATATAGAATTTGGAAAGAAGTGTGGTTGTTGAATTATTTAGGTAGAACGGTCGGTTATAAATAGAAACATGTTTCAATCTATAATTCGAATCTACATGGAATGGATTTTTATCCCAAAGCACGTTTTTTTTAACCTCTCTAATCTTTGCATATAAAAGCTCCTATCGTTTCAATGGAATTTAGAAAAATAGGAGTTATTTTTAGACAAGGTATGCTGTGAATAAATTGTATCTAATTTTTCTGACCCCATGAAACTTAGAAGGGTTCAATATTCAATCTATCGGTGGCTCAAAATCGAGATCAATTATATAGTTTTTTATGACTAAAAAATTAACGCCAATGATGCAGCAGTACATGGAGGTTCGAGAGAGTTTACCAGAGGATACACAGTTGCTTTTTAGATTGGGTGATTTTTATGAAATGTTTCATAAAGATGCAGAAGAAGGTGCGAAAATATTGGGCATTACTTTGACCAAAAGACATGAAATCCCAATGGCAGGTATCCCATTTCATGCAGCTGAAAACTATATAAGCAGATTTTTACAAGCAGGCAAGAAAGTGGCTATTTGTGAACAGGTAGAGACTCCACAAACAGGAAAATTGGTCAAACGAAAACTAACGCGTATCCTAACTCCTGGAACGTTATTAGAGGAAAATCAAATAACGTCCTCCAACAGTCAATTTATTCTGGCAATTTCTGTGGAGAAAAAAAAATTACAAATTTCCTGGTTAGATCTTTCCACTGGAGATTTTGTAATTTCAAGCGAAGAAGATCCCAACAACATCTTGCCCATAATAAACGGACTGCAGGCAAAAGAAATTATAATCCCTGAATCTTTTCGAAAGAACCAAGTTCAAATTTGGCTCGGTGAACCGTGGTTGGACCATTTGGAATCTTTACTCAATGAAAAATCGGTTACTGAATTGCCAGATTTTCAATTTGAAAAAACTGCAGGCAAAGAAAATGTATTGAATGCTTTGGGAGTTTTAAACTTAGAAGGCTTTGGAGTCTCTTCTTCTCATGAAGCTTTGGGAGTTGCTGGTGCATTGGTCCAATACGTTTGTGAAACTCTTTGTTCAAAACCGGAAAATTTAGATCGTTTAGAACTCTACAAGAGTTCCGAAAATCTTTTATTGGATCCAGCAACCCTCAAAAACCTAGAAATTTTTCGAACCGCAGGAAATGTAAAAAAAGGTTCTTTAATGGATGCAATGGATGCATCAGTTACTGCTGCTGGAACTCGCTTGTTGGAGAAATATTTAGCTTCTCCGGTGATAAATTTACCCGAAATTTTTCGCAGACAGCAATGTGTTGCAGATTTTGTTAGTGTTCCTATGTTGTCTGAGAAGATCCATTCTCATCTTGGAAAAATCAATGATTTGTCTCGAATTCTGGGTCGCTTACAAAACAAGCTTTGTCGACCAAGAGAATTAGGAGGAATCAGATCCAGTTTGGAACAATTGCCTCCTATTGTGGAATTATTAGCCGGGGCCTCAAATCTAAGCATTTCCTCATATCAAAGCCAAATTGATACACAGGAGTCATTGAGAGAAAAATTAAAGCGTGTTTTACAAGACGAGCTTCCGTCAAATATTCAAGAGGGCGGATTGATCCAAGAAGGGTATGATGAAAAATTGGATCATCTAAAATCTCTCTCCAAAGATAATAAAAGTTGGCTTGCGAATCTCGAGCAAGAGGAGAAACAAAAAACGGGGATCAACAACCTTCGCATTAAGTATAATGGAGCTTATGGCTATTTTATTGAAGTTTCCAAGGCGAATACAAGTCTTGTTCCAGATCATTATATACGTAGACAAACACTGACCAATGCTGAGCGTTATTATACAAATGAATTGAAGCAAAAAGAAAAAGAGATTCTGAATGCAGAGGAAAGGTCTTTAGCCCGCGAGGAAGAACTATTTAGAGCTCTTGTTTCAGATGTCTTGGAAGTTGCACAAAGCATGAAAGATACGGCCCGATCTTTAGCGGAGTTAGACTTGTATATTGCTTGGTCGAAAATTGCGAGAGAATGGAACTATTGCCGCCCGCTGGTGGATGAAAGCGATCGTTTGGACATAGAGCAGGGGAGGCATCCAGTTGTAGAGCAATCATTAAAAAAAGAAACTGGATCTTTAGCAGGGGCTCACTCCTTTGTTCCTAATGATACACAGCTTTCCTCCAGTGAAGAGCAAATAGCCCTTTTGACCGGTCCTAATATGGCTGGTAAATCCACTTATATTCGACAAGTAGCACTGATTACAATGATGGCTCAAGTGGGAAGTTGGGTTCCAGCAAAATCATGTTCGATCGGAATAGTGGATCGTATTTTTTCTCGAGTAGGAGCAAGTGATGAATTGGCTCGAGGCAATTCAACCTTCATGGTGGAGATGAATGAGACTGCCAATATCCTGAACAATGGAACCCATCGAAGTCTCGTAATTTTAGATGAAATTGGTCGTGGAACCAGCACTTATGATGGTTTGAGTATCGCCTGGTCGGTCATTGAACATTTACATAGTTCTGAGGAACAGGGACCTAGAACTTTGTTCGCCACGCATTATCACGAATTAACAAAACTAGAACAAAATTTAAGTCGATTGCAAAATTACTCTGTTGCGGTGCGAGAATGGAATGATGAGATCCTGTTCGTTCGTCAAGTGATTCGCGGTGCAGCGGATCGTTCATATGGTATTCAAGTCGCTCGTTTGGCAGGTATTCCAAAAACTGTAATCGATCGTGCAAAAGAAATTCTTACTTACCTTGAACAAGAAAGCGGAGGGAAACACCAAATTGAGGTGGGCAATATTCAAGCAATGACCAAGCCAGTAAAACGCAAAAAAAAGATCCCTAAATTTCAAAATCCATCCCAGATGGAACTTGAGTTTTGATTCAAATTATCGCTTTAAAAGTGACTCTTCAACTTATAGGTTCGGATGCAAAGTCTGTAAGTATTTATCAAAAAAGTTTGGAATTTTCTGCTTAACAGATGGAATCCAAACCTTAAATTTAGTTTATGATCCGCAGAATCGGAAGGTTTGTCTGCTTTTCGGATCTCTAATGGAACAAGGATTGTGATTGTTAATTTTAAGATTGGAGGTCATTCTATTCCTTTGGTCAATTCTTGTTAATGTAAATTGAATAGCCTTTATGACTGACAAACGAAATGTATTTATTGGAACGGACAGTGGAGCCACGACTTCTAAAACAGGAGGTATTTGGGAAGACGGATCTATTGTTTCAACAGAACTGAGACAAAGTTCTACCAACTCTCAAAATGGAACCGAAGCTGTAATTTCCGGTTGGATTGATGGAGTTCTTGGGTTTCTAAAGGAAAATGACATAAGTTGGGAACAAGTTCAAGGGGTTGGTTTGGCCCTTCCTGGTCCCTACCAGAGTTATGGGGTGATGGGAAATACCCCTAATTTACCCGCTAGTTTTGTAGGTTGGAACTTTTATGAGGACTATAAAAATGCTTTGTCTACGGCGTCGGGTAAAGATATGGATCTGATCGTTGGAAATGATGGAGATTTTGGAGGGGTCGGGGAAGCAGCCCAAGTAAATGACAACAACCAAAAATCCGTTCTCCTCTTAGCTCCAGGTTCGGGTCTTGGAACGGCCTATGTAAATCCTGAGGGGATTCCTTTGACCGGAGATAATTTTGCTGGTATGGAAGGAGGACATATGCCTGTTCCTTTGCATTACTTAGGGGAGGGTTTGGATAAGGTTCCACCTTTTACTTGCGGTTGTGAACGCCCTTGGGGTTGTATAGAGGCTTATGCTGCGATCTCTGGCTTGCCCCAGTATATTGATTTCTTTTTGCCTCAATTTCCAGATCATCCATTTCATCATTCAACCGCTACTCCAAAGGAAAATGCTCTATCTTTGAGAGGACTCGCTCAAGAAGAGGATGCACTAGCACTCAAAATTTTCGACACTCAAGCGAGAGCGCTCGGTATCCATGCTGCCAATTTGTGTATGGTTTTAGATCCCAGTATTGTGGTTATAGGTGGCGGGCTAATAGACCCTGAATCAACCTCAGATCGGTTTAGAAAACGTTACATGGATGGGATAGAAAAGGCAGCTAAACCCTTATTATGGCCGAGTCAAAGGTCTAAAATATCCTTTGTCCAAGCTACTTTGGGTGAACTTTCACAAGCAATTGGCGCTGCTTTGATGGCCAAATATTCAAATAAATAACGAGCGTTTTGGGAACCAATGCACTCTCTTTTGTGGATCATTACAGCTTAAAAGCTTTTTATAATTTTATAAACCATTCTATTCTAATATATTATGATTTTTATTTACGAATGGATCTACAGGGCTTGATAAAGACTGAATTTCTTTTGAGTAGAGACAATCGATCGCAATATCTTCCATAGAGACTGTATGAACGCTTAAAATTACAAGAAATTTGGGGGGGGTTTGAATCAAAGTTTCTATGGCTAATGGATCGATGAGTTTTTCGGTAATAAGATCGTCTTTATTTTGATATTTTACAGAAAAAGCGGCTTCGGATTCCTTTAATTTTCTGAGTTTAAATGATTTCTTTTTTTGTATTTTGGGAACTTTAGACTTCTTTTTTCGCTTTTGTTTTGAAGGTAAATTTATCGGACTTTCGAAATCAATTTCAGTTCCCAGAACCTTGTAAACTTCTTGTTCCAGATTAAAGACCGTGCCAAAATATTCCTCTCTTTCCATAAGAAGTTCATTGAGTAATATTTCGTCCGATGTTGGCATTCTCTTCTTTAAGTAATATGGTTGGGATGTTTTTATGAAATAAAAATGGAAAGTCGATGGCTCAAGAATTTTTAGAAGATGGAGTTGGACCTGAATCAAAATCTTGATTTTTTGATGATTCGGAAGCTTCTGAGATGGATGGATCTGAAGAAGAATCCAAACCTTGTTTGTCAGTATTTATATCCGATTGAGGAATCAATTTCTCTTCAATCATTTGAGAGGGTTCAAATGTTTTATTGACAGGAGAGGCAGTCTTTCTTGGTGGTAGAATTTTTCTAGATTTTGGCTTTTTGCTTCCAAAATTGGCTATAGGAACGGGTGGCTCCGGAAATGGAAAGACTCCTTTTTCACCGACAACTTCTTCAATACGAACCTCCAAATCGAAGATTTTTTGGTAGGCTATTTCACGTTCGGTTAACAGTGCGTCAATTTTGTTTTTTGCTTCCAACGCTTGCTGGATTGTTTCTGCGTCTGCATTGAGGACGATGTCGATAAAACTCAACTCTTTGTTATTTTTCATGGCGATAATTTTTATTTCTTTAATCTAAAATAAGTGCTTTGATTTGATTTAGAAAGCTGCTCCTTTTTTTTGATTTTCTCGGAACGGGTTTATTGTCTGCTTGGGAATGGTTTTCTTGTTTGTCTGAATTTTTGAGAAGGATGCTGTTTTTTTGAGATATTTTATTCAGCTGTTGCATGGATGTTTTCACTGCTTCTACAACTTCCGGATGAATATCTTCTTCTAATTGAATCAATAACTTTGGGGGTATGTTCGGATTTTTTGCTACACCTGTTCGTACTAAGTAGGAGGGGTCATTGGTTAAGTTTTCAATTTGAGAGTCAGACAAACACAGAGCTTGGGCTCCCATTGCTCGAATGCTTGCCTTCGGGCTTTTTATCCAAATATTTGCCAAGGCCTTGGGAGTCTTATTCAATCGAAGTTCCTGGATGGCTAGGTGATCCCATAGGATTTCATCAGAATGATTCAAGAGGACGGTTTCTATGTTTTCTAATCGAAGGTCTTCCCTGTAAAGAAGTCGTTTAACAACCTCTATATTTTCATTTCTAGATAAGATTTCCAGAACTTTTTTGTCAATCGTCGGATTGTTTGTTAAAGCCAGACAGGTTCTTATTTCACCATTACTAGCAATTTCTCGAGCGAGTTTGGGATCTATTCCAGGATGTAAACTTAATTTAATACGAACACTTGAGGATGGATCTTGAGCTAACAATCTTTGAATCGCCCGAGGCAAATTGGGAGATTCCAACAAACACATTCGATCTTCTGAAGATTCTGATTCACTCAACCATAGAAACTCTTCTTCTTGAACTGTTGTTTTGGTGAGTGCTATTTTACGAACACTGGAATGTGGTGAGAACTTAAGCAATTTATAGATAGAATCGGGGCAATTTTTGCGACTGAAAAGAGCGAGTTGAACTTCCTCAATATTTGAATTTGCCCAGTGAATTAAAATTGCATCATCCACTTTTGCTTGAGCCACAACATAGGTTCGAACTAATATACTCTCGTCTTGAGACAGTTGAATCAGAATGGGAAGTTCTAAGGATTTATTTTTCAACAGTGCCATCCGAACTGAAGGAGCAGGGTCTTTGGCTAGTTGAGCTTGTTGGTGCCCTTTCAATCCTGGATTCGTTGATAAGGCTCGACGAACAAACTCAATGGGATCTTGAATGAGGCTTTCAAAATCACGGGCAGAGAGAAGTCGATTGCCTGCAATTGCGAGTCGAATATTGGGCTGCGCGTTGTGGGATAGACGATTGAGAACCAGTTGAGGGGTTCTAGGATTGAGTGCTATTCTGGATAGAATTTCTTCATCTTGAACGTTTTCAGCAATTTTTTCGATCAGTAAACTGGGTGAAGTTGGATAGCATGCTATAAATTGGAGGTCGATAGCCTCGGGTTCTTGTTCATAAAGGTCTTTTAGAAGACGCGTTGGTAGGGGAAAATTTTTATGAGCATTCGCAGTCTTCCGTGTTCCCTCTCTTCGGATTTCTTGTTTTAAACTTTCCAGTGTAATTTCTTCAGTCATGCTTGATTATTGATTCAACCCGAATTCCTCATTAGAACTTTGATTTCAAGTTTTACGGATTCGGCTGCAAGGATTTATGGAAACGCGCAAGGAACCAAAAAGTTCCATTTCAGGATTTAGTATCTCATTTCGCTCTAATATCTTTTGCTTGAATCTCATTTTTTATTGCATCCTCAAGGTTAAACATCCTCCGGACCGATAAAGATTTCACGAAGATTGGATCCAGATTGAGGACCTATGTATCCCATTTCTTCCATCTCCTCAATGAGATTTGCAGCCCGATTGTAGCCGATTTTTAGACGACGTTGAATAAAACTTGTGGTGGGTCTCTGGTGCCTTGCAACCAACTCAAGGGCCTCTTTAAATAACGGATCATCAGAGCTCACATCCAGACCTGAACCCGAGATTGTTTCTTCATCAGGTTCCTCTGCAAACTCTAATTTAAAGTTTGGAGGCTTTTGTTCGGATAGATAAGAGGTGATTCGATTGATTTCTTCATCTGAAACCCATGGTCCCTGCAAACGAAGCAATCGTCCAATACCTGGGGGATTAAAAAGCATATCTCCTTGCCCCATTAAGGACTCAGCTCCTTTTTGATCTAAAATAGTTCTCGAATCAATTTGAGAGGAAACCTTAAAAGCGATCCGCGTTGGAAAGTTTGCTTTAATGACACCTGTAACTACATTTACACTTGGTCTTTGAGTTGCAATAATCGTGTGGATTCCCGCAGCTCGTGACAGTTGAGCCAATCGAACAAGAGAGGATTCCACATCTCCTTTTGAGGTCATCATTAAGTCTGCAAGTTCATCGATAATGATCACAATAAAAGGGAGTTTTTTAAAGTTTTCTTTTTCTGCTTTTTCATTGTAGCTAAAAATATTCCGGACTTTTTTTTCCGACAACATTCTGTAGCGGTTGTCCATTTCTTTTACAATCCACTTGAGAACTTGAACCACTTTTTTAGGTTCTGTAACAACGGGATGAATGAGATGCGGAATTTTGCTGTAAAGAGTAAATTCTACCCTTTTAGGATCGATTAGTAAGAGTTCCATTTCATTGGGTTTAAAATGGAATAATAAGCTCATAATAATATTACTGATACAAACAGATTTTCCACTTCCTGTAGCACCAGCGATTAGTAAATGAGGCGCTTTAGTCAAATCTGTTACAATGCGATTCCCAGTCAGATCCATTCCTAAGACAAGGGGAATTACATCTTTTGTAAGTTTCCATCTTTCAGACTCCATCATTGCTCTCAGCGTCAAATGAATGGAATTATTGTTTGGAACTTCTATACCTACAAAGGGTTCTCCCGGGATCGGGGCTTGAATTCGAACTGATTGTGCAGAAAGGGCGAGGGCAATGTTTTTATCTAATCCAGCAATTTCCTCGACTCGAACTCCAATTCCAGGTTGAACACGAAACTGAGTGACCCGAGGTCCAACAATTGCATCATAAACAATCGCATCTATGGTAAAGCTATCCAATGCATCTTGAAGGATGCGCTTTTGTTCCTCTAATTCTTCTTCTTTGACAATTACAGTGTTGGCAGAATTCATCGAATCTAGTTGATTCAATGCAGGCAATCGGTAGTCAGAATAATCCATCTGACTGTGGTTTGTATGGTTGTTTTCTTGATTTGTACAATGGGGACTAGAGAGATCAATGATGCTTGAAAGATCCAACTCCTCTTCCTCAGTGGTTTGAGTTTTTTCTGCGGTAGTAAAATCTTTAATTTGGTTGGAAGATTCAAGAAGCGATAAAAAATCATCGTGATTTTTTTTAAAGAAAATTTCCGCATTTTCGCTCGCTTGTTTTTGAATCTCAATAGATTGACGAAACTGATTTTTCCAATGGGCAATCTTTGCTAAGTCCTCCCTATGTTCTTCTTGAACTTTCAGTTCTTCCTCTGAGATTTCCTCAAAGGCTTTGTCCTCTTTAGAATGAAGCTTTTCGTTTTTTAAAGGGTTCTTGGAAGGAATTAAATCCCTTTCTATGGCTTCTTTTTCAGAGCCAAACACCATTAGACGAAAGTCTTCACCCATGGATCTAAAGAAGTGTTTCATTCGTCTTTTATTAGGAGACTTATTCACTGTTAATAAAAAAACTATTGGATTAGTTTTTCAAGAGCGGTTCGATAGCGCTCTCTGGTGCCGGAAATTACGAAATCTGGCAAAGTGGGGGCCGGTAGTTGCTTGTCCCAATCTGAATTGTCCAGAAAATCTCGAACATATTGTTTGTCATAACTCGCTTGACTGAAGCCTGGTTTGTATTCATTTGCGGGCCAATAGCGAGAGGAATCTGGGGTGAGAATTTCATCTATGAGGTAAATTTGGCCCGTTTCATCTTGGCCAAATTCAAATTTAGTATCTGCAAGAATGAGACCGGATTTTTGGGCGAAAGACTGACCTTTTTCATAAATATCAAAACTACAGTTCATTATTTGATTGAGCACTTCCCTACCAACAATTTTAGCGGCCTGATCAGTTGTGACAGGCATATCGTGCCCTTCATTCACCTTTGTAGTAGGTGTAAAGAGAGGCTTAGAAAGGACGCTGTTTTCAAGGAGATCTGAACCTAATTCGTATTGGAATAATTTTCCAGTTTTTTGATATTCTTTCCAACCACTTCCTGCCAAATAACCTCTAACAACTGCTTCAAGTGGCAGGGGCTTTAATTTCTTTACTATCATTGATCTTGATTGAAGATGGGGATAATCTTTTAAAATTTCATCGATCTGATCGTCATGATCGTCTGCCAAGTGGTTTGGTAGTAAGGTATCTATCTGATCAAACCAAAAAAGACTCAATTGAGTCAATAGAGCTCCTTTTCCAGGTATACCTTGGTGCATAATAACATCAAAGGCTGACAATCGGTCAGAGGCTACAATTAATAAATGATCTTCGAGGTCATAAATTTCCCGCACCTTTCCTTGGGCCAATTTTGGGTAGGGTAGGTTCCCTATATTTAAAATTGGAGATGCTTCTAAATGATTTAAGAAACGCTGGATTCTGTTTTTTCTTTTTTCCATTCTGTTTTAAATTGGATCGATTTTATTCGGATGGTCAGTTTTTTTTCCCCATTAAATTTTTGATGAATAATATAGGGGAATTCAAATGGTTTCAATTTTTTGAAATTTCCAAATGTCAGTTGGCAAGTGGTTGACCCAATAATTCTTTCAGCAAGAATCGTTAAACCTCGCTTATAAGCAGCATAATACTGGGTGCTAATAGATTGATCCGTATGAGTCAATTGATAGCAGAGAAGATCGAAAGTATTTTTGAAATTATCAAATACAACCACTCCTTCTTGTCTTTCCATCAGCGAAAGAGGAGCTAGAGGCATAGACAAATGATCTAAAAGGAATTGTAAATCAGAGGAAATCGGATGCCACTCTTTGTTTTGCCCTTTTTGTTTGGAGCTGATCCAGCCTAATTCTTTGGTATGTTTGATTACTTGGCCGTTTGATTTTCTTAACCAAATTTTTTTGCCAATATCATGAAACATGACAAAGGTAAATTTTTCGTCATTGGTTTCCCAGCTTGCACTGATTGTAATTTGTTTCAGAGCTAAGACAGCTCCTTCACCCCCTTGATTATTGATAGCAGTCTGTTTGTAGTAAACTTTGAAATCGGTTTCCGGTTCGAACTTAATTCCTAAAACTTCATGATATGTGTAAGCAATTCCGACCATCAGGATTGATGCAATAACTGTGTATAAAATGGTTTTGGGCCATACGGACGGGGCTTTTTGTTTCGGAACTTTCTTTTTTTCAGATTTAGAATTTGTCTTTTGTGAAGAGAAAATTCTTTTTTCTTTGTGCTCTTTTTTGATCAACTGATCCTCACTCATACTCGCTCTTCTTTGATTGAGAATAGTCATTGCTTGGATGCGCTCATTGCGCATTTTTACGGAAAAACCAGGGATTTTTTCATAATCATTGCTCAATGGGTCTGGTTTTGGGTTTAAAGATTGTCTTTTCTTATTTTTGTAACGTCTCCAATGCCTCAGCAATTCACTGGGGCTAAGATCAATAAGAATAAAAAAAACTTTTTTTAAAAAGTAATTCCAGCGAGCCAATGGTTTTTTCTTGTGAGTTCGTTTTTTCCTTCTCGATCTCTGGGATCGATCAGAGTTTTCATTTTCAGTACTCATGAAACTTTTCAAAATTGGGTCAAAATTGCCTTAAATATATGATCGACCGGTGCTAATTTTCCACAACCTTCATAGCCACAAGCTAACATTCCATCAACGGGTTCAATAAATAGGTGGCCGCGTTCGATTAGAGTTTTTTTGTTTGCAACGGTAGCAGGGTGGTCCCACATTTTTCCGTTCATAGCAGGTGCAATTAAAACGGTAGACCGATTTACGAGATAAACGGAAGAGAGGAGACTTTCGGCATTACCATGGGCGAATTGGGCAAGAGTGTTAGCGGTTGCTGGAGCGATCACAAAAAGATCACATTTGTCAGCCAGCTCAACATGACCAGGATGCCAATCACTTTCTTCCTCCCATAAGTCTATAGAAACAGGATTTTTGGATAAAGTTTTAAGGGTAAGAGGAGTTATAAATTTTGTAGCGGATTCAGTCATTATGACATGAACATCTGCGCCCGCTTGAACGAGTTTACTTACTAGGTCTGCAGACTTGTAGGCAGCGATAGAACCGGTCAATCCCAGCAAAATATTTTTATTTTTCAAAACATGAGATGGATGGGAATCTTCGAATAACATTCTGCGATGGTGATTGTTTGTTTTCAGTGATGGGGAACTATAATTATTAAAAATAAAACATCCTTAAGTATAATTAATTGGAATGGAAAGAACAAGAAAATGTGTAGTTGACAAGTGGATAAGAAATATGAAGCGTATATCGACTGGTAAACATCTTAATTTGAGCAACGAGAAGATTTCTTTCTATGCAAAATCATCCTATTAAAAAGTACAAACCATTTCCTCCGATTTCAATGAAGGAGAGAAATTGGCCTAATCAGGTTATAAAATCTGCTCCCGATTGGTGTTCTGTTGATTTAAGAGATGGAAACCAAGCGCTTGCGATTCCAATGAATTTGCAAGAAAAATTAGAGATGTTTGATCAGTTGGTGGCGATCGGTTTCAAAGAAATCGAAATTGGTTTTCCTTCAGCCTCTGAAACTGAATTTGCTTTTGCGCGAGCCCTGATAGATCAAAATAAGATTCCTGAGGATGTGACGGTTCAAGTATTGACCCAGTCCCGAGATCATTTGATAAGAAAATCTTTTCAAGCTCTGGAAGGATGTAAGAGAGCCATTGTTCATTTGTATAACAGTACTTCGCCCGTCCAAAGAAAGATTACTTTTGGCAAAACAAAAGAGGAAATAAAAGAGATTGCAATTGAGGGGGTTCGTTTGATTAAAAACCTCTGCAAAGAATACTCAGATACGCAAGTAATCCTTCAATATTCGCCCGAAAGTTTTTCAGACACTGAAGTTGAATATGCATTGGAAGTTTGCGAAGCAGTTGTAAATGTTTGGAATCCAACTTTTGAGAATAAAATGATCTTAAATTTGCCGGCTACAGTTGAAGTTTCTACTCCCAACATTCATGCGGATCAAATTGAGTGGTTTTGTTCCAATATTAAAGAAAGAAACAAGGTACGCATAAGTCTGCATACGCACAATGATCGAGGCACTGGAACTGCAGCGACAGAATTAGGATTGTTGGCAGGAGCAGATAGAGTTGAAGGAACTCTATTCGGAAATGGGGAAAGAACCGGAAATTTAGACATTGTCACTGTTGCTCTTAATCTGTTTTCCCAAGGTGTGGATCCGAAATTAGAATTTTCCAATTTATTGGAAATTCGTGCTCTCTATGAGCGATGCACTCGCATGCATGTGCATCCTCGTCATCCATATGCAGGGGATCTTGTCTTCACAGCATTTTCAGGATCTCATCAAGATGCAATTAAAAAAGGTTTAGATCAGAGGAAAAAGAAGCCTATGGCAGAACAAGAATTATGGGAAGTTCCTTATCTTTCGATGGATCCCAGTGATATCGGTAGGGATTACGAGGCCATTATTCGAATCAATAGCCAGAGTGGAAAAGGGGGTGTTGCTTACATATTAAATGCAGAATATGGCTTGGATTTACCCAAAAAACTGCGAGCAGAAGTGGGAGCCATTGTGAATGGAATTGCGGATCAAGAATCAAGAGAACTCAATTCAAAGGAGATTTATGATATTTTTATTAAAGAGTTTTCACAAACTCAAGAACCTCTAGCCTTGGGGTCCTATAATATCAATCGATTGGTTGAAAATAAACATGAATTTATTTTCACTGGGATGTTGTTAAATCGAGGGAAAAAAGTATCTCTGGAGGGGAAAGGCAATGGTCCCATCAACGCTTTAGTTCAAGCTTTTGATCATGCATGTTTGAAGGATTTCTCCCTAATAGATTACAGACAACACTCGATTGGAAAAGGTTCGGATACCGATGCTGTAGCATATATTGAGATTGATTGTGGATCTAAATCTACTTTCGGATGTGGTATTGACTCTAGTATTGAACTAGCAAGTTTCAAGGCTTTAATGAGTGCAATAAATCGATCTAAATGTAGGTAACTTTAGGTTAGTTTGAAAAAATTTGTTGCTTTTATCTGGATTAATAGCTAAAAAAATTAGATGAATTTCCCTCATTTACCTACTGTCATACTCATTGTTTTGTTATCTACTTTTCTCCATGCGAAAGAGGATTTAGTGTCTGTGAAAGGCGTCAAATTTGCTTACTCTACGGACAATTGGATTGTTGCTGAAGTAAAAATTGACCCTTTAAAGAATCCTAAGGGAGAAAAAGCTCGAAATGAAGACTACCTTGACAATGTTAAGGTTATTTTGACCCTTGCTTATCAACCAAAATCTGAGAATTTGCCTGATAATCATTATGACTTTTACCGATCTGAAGTTGAAATCATTACTATGAAAACGTCGGCTCCTAAAAATATCTATTTTGCTTTACCTGGCTCTATTTCCGAAAGAGACAAACTTTCAAAAGATCCTTACGCTTGGATGGTAGAAATAGAGGTGGATGGTCAAAAAGTGGAGCCCCACAAAGATCATCTTTCCAAAAAATTACAAAAAAACGCTACTTCATTTATTGCCAAAGCGAATGCAGGGGTTTCTGAAACCGAAGACTTATTAGTTCCGTCTTATTTGGCACCAAATTTTGTAACTGCAAAACTTGAGAATCAGCCAGAATTTAAGCGAAAAGATGCGGAATAATCCAAAATTCTAATAGTCCATCATTCGATTCATACCTTTTCTCTAACCCTCAATGCCTCTATAAAAGTATTTCATGAAAGCAGAACAAAAGATTGTTGTTAATTGTGGTGCTAGCCATGTATCCATAAGCACATTTTCTGTTGGAGAGGATCGCTTAGTTTTGGATAAAACTTTTTCTGAATCTTTATCTTATGAACATTCAGACGACTACCAATGGTTGGACTCGGTTATTGAAAGCTTAGAAAGCCTGACTAAAAACAACAAAATTTCAGGAAAAACTCACTTTATTTTGCCGGGATTCTTATTGCTGACAAAAACTATTCGTGTTCCACGGGTTGAGGAACACAAACAACAACAGATTATTGAGTTTGAAGCCCAACAAAATATCCCCTATCCTTTAACAGATGTCGTTTGGGACAGTCACATCGTCAGCGAAGATGATATTGACAATGAAGCCTTATTGATTGCCATCAAAAAAGACATTGCCAAAGATTTTTGTTCTCGGGTAAATACGCTGGGTTTATTTCCTGTCTCAATGGGTGCGTCTTCAATTTTAGACGTGAACGCATTTCATTTTTCTGGCTACGAAACTGCGGATACTGAAAATTTAATTATTAACATTGGTTCAAGATCTACGAATTTACTTTTTATAAATCCAAGCGGATTTTTAGTTCGGACGATCAATGTTGGTGGCAATACCTTAACCCAAAATATTTCAGACAACTTGGGTATGAGCTTTGAGGATGCGGATGATCTCAAAATCCAGTATTTTTCTGGGGAACTCGAGGTCGATGACAGTGATCCAGCTGTTCATGTCATGCAACAAGCCTCTGAAACGTTTTTTAAACGACTGAACCAAGAAGTAACGAGATCGATCGTTACTTATAAAAGACAAAAAAAGGGCAAGTCTCCGACTCACATATTCTTAACTGGCAAAGGATCTTTAGTTGGCGGTTTGTCTGAATTTATTGGTGAAAAACAAAGGGTTGAAATTGATTACTTCCAGACTTTAACCTCACTCACATTAGGATCAGGGATTGATGAAGAGTCAATGTCTATTGATCAATTCAACTTAAATGAGGTGGTAGGATCGGTAGCTCGGGATTATGTTGAAAGTCCCGTTGGAGTGAATTTACTGCCCAACGAATTTCAAGCTACTCAGGAGTTTAACAAAAAGAAACCCATCTTAATTGTTTCGGCCCTTTTATTGGCGATCTTGCCTTTTGGTTCCTATTTCTTGAAAAATCAAGAAATTTCTCAAAAAAGGAAGTTTACAAGGATGATTAAAAACGAAATTCCACCCCTTGAAGACTCCCGCAACAAGATAGAAACCAATATAACTATTGCGGAAAAGTATAAAGATGCGATCAATGAGATCGGTTCGATAGTAGATTCTAAATACAATTGGATTCTATTTTTAAGCAATATTCAGGAGATCCTTTTTGATATCAAAGATGTTTGGTTGGATGATATGAAGGTCAATCGTTCTCAGGGAAACTCAAGAAATCCAGCGGTTTCCTATTTGGATCTTAAAGGCAGACTCTTGGTTCGAAGTGAAAAAAATGAAGATGGAGTGATTCAAGCGGTGGATCAAAAAATACTTGGGGATCGCATTATCGAATTTAAAAACGGTTTGATTGCCTCTGATTTTATCGTTAAAGAAAAAAGTTCTAAAATAGGATTTGAAAATTTAAATAAGGGTTTAAAAGTTTTGCCTTTTGAAATTACCTTTGAAGTGAATCAAGACAAACCCCTTTAGTTTGATTGAATATTATTGAGTATTTTAATTGTTTTTAGAGTTTGAGTGTTATGGTTAAAAAAAATATCACATTTTTTGTATCAATTGGAGTTTTAATAGCTCTATTTTTAGTGGGGATTGTGATGCTTTTTCTTGCCCATTCTGAAGAAAATAAAATTACAAAAAATATCAACCGATATCAAAGAGCCCTTGGAGAACTTCTCGAAAGTCAACCCTCTCTTACCGAGCAAGTAGAATTAGACTCTGAAAAAAACATAACTCATCTAGCTCAAGTCTATGATAGAAAGACTCGACTCGTAGAGGCTCGAAACCCAATTTTAACTGAAACCGATGACAATCGATTTCTTGGATCGGTTCGAGACCATATTAAAATTTTGACGAATCTTTGCAGATCTGATGAAAATAAGGAACAATTTAAGATCAAGATACCTGAAAAATTTGGCTTTGGTTTTGCCCAGTATTTTGAAGGAACCACCTTTACTGAGGAGATGAAACCCTATGTTTCCATTATCGACAAGCAAAGGCAGTTGTTAGAACATTTATCGAAAGCTTTGATTGAATCTGGTCCGGATGGAATTACAAATATCAAAAGAGAATATTTAGAATATCAAGATCAAGATGGTCAGGAGAGAACTTCAACTGCCGAAGATAGGTACAAACTCAACCCATTACTTTCGGTAAGAAAAGAAGGAGTCGTGGACACATTGGCCTTTGAATTGTCATTTTATGGTCACACTTCCTCTCTTAGGAAGTTTTTAAACCGAGTTTCCGATGACAGTTATTATCCTTTGATTGTTCAAGACATCCGAGTCAAGAGTTCCTCTAAAAAAGAAATTGAAGAATCAGCTTTCAGGTCAAATGAAGTTCGAAGACAAGTAGATACAACCGAACCCAGCAGTGCTTTCGCCGCTTTATTTGGGGTAAGCCCACAAGAGGAAAAAGAAAACGAAGAGGATGTTAAAGAAGTCACCATGCCCACTCGACCTCCTCTGATTAAAGAAGATGCTTCTTCTTTTACAGTCGTGGTTGAGTATATAGAGTATATTTACGATATTGAAGAAATGTTGGGTAGCAATGAAACTCTTGATCAACAAAGTGAGTTTGAGTAATTAGAATTTGTTATGGAAAAATTATACGACAAACTTATTTTATTAGCAGTTCTGATAACTCTGCTCATAACAGGTTTTTTGACCCTAACCCAATACAATGGTTTGAAAGCTCTTGATTTGGATTTGCCTAGTTTCGCTCAGATGAACGATTATGAAAATGTGGTTGTAGATCAAAATATTGCTGATCCTGAGGAGTGGAAGGAGCCAAAAATGCAAAGGGACATTCCCGACGAATTTTGGAAATATTCTGTGTTTACACCTCCCAAAATTTATATTGATGATGATGGGGAATTGATTGCTAAGGAACCTGGAGTTCTTGTCCTTCCTCCACCACCGAAAGTAATCCCTCCCTTTGGTGTTGTATTTACCGATATTAGCAGGGAGAAATTTAGGTATCAGTATAGCAGCTTTTCTGGAACGGTGGAGAAGGCAAAGATTTCCATTATTAATACGGAAGATTCTACCGATGTAGTATCTGGTAGAATAGGTGAAACGAATCGAGAAGCAAAAATAAAGTTCCTTTCTTTTACTGAAAAAAAAGAGGAGATCATAAATGAAAAAGGGTTGCGGTTGGTTCGAGTTGCCAGGCTTAGAGTTCGCGATTTGGAATCTGGTAAAGAGTTTACCCTCACCAATCAAATCGGAGAGGAGAAAGTGTACACTGGAACTTTAAACATTACGATCACTTCTCAACTCGATCCAGCTGTAAATGAGATTATTCAATTGAATCGTTTTGATTCCAGTTCATCTCCCTTTAAGACTTTCAAAGTTTTTAACTTTGAAGAAAATTTTACATACAAGCTAACCGAAGTCTACTTTGATGATAAAAAAGTTCTGATTTCCAAAACAAATAAAGAGGACGGAACGAGTATTGAAATGCTTTTGGAAAAAGAGGTTCTTTACGATTTAGAGGGAAACATCCTAGAAGAAGTATCTGAGGACAGTCCTGAGGATTCCACTCAAGATCCCTTTCTACTGAATTAAATGCTTGAAACTCTCCTCTTCTCATTCTTCTATTATAAATAATTTTTATCGGCGACTAAAATAATGAAACACCTACACACAAATTGGAATATTAACATGAAACATCTTGGAACATTTTGTTTCTCTATTTTACTCTTTTTGGGCACTTTAAATGGTCAGTCCTCCATGAGTGAGGCCGAGAGAATGAAACTTTTAACTAGAGCGATTGAAGCAAGAGAAAATGGGAATGTCAAAGAGGCTCGAGCGTTGTTAGAACAAATTGCCAACGCCTCTCCCGCAGACAGTCAAATCACAAATCAAATGGAAGCTTTGGAGGCGGAGTTAGAATCTCAAGGTGCAGATGCTGTCGATAAATCAGAGGCAAATAAGTACAATACTCTACTTAGCAATGTTGAAGAGAAGCAAAAAGACGCAATTGTGGATGCTAAAAAAAGGATGAGCTTTGCCAGACAAGCATTGAAAGAAAAAAATTACGCTTTGGCCTTGAAGGAGCTACAAACAGCTGAAGCGAACATTCAACCCTACAACAGTATTGCGACAAAATTTTTAACTGAAGATTTAGCTGATAAGAGAAAAAAAGTTTTTTTCACACAGGCTAAGGACACTTTTGAGGCCAATGAATATGAGGACGCAGTCTCACAAGTGATGGATTACAAAAAGTATTTTGGTTCTGACAGACAAATACGCTCTGTAGAATCGGATTTACAGCAAGAAATGGGAGATGAGCAATTTGAAGCTTCTGTGAGTTCCTATGAAGACCTTCGCTATAAAGACGCTCAAGAAGAACTTAAAACCTACAATCAAGAGTTTGGGGAAAACCGTAAATCTCAGAAGTTTCAGAAGTTGATTGACCATGATGCGTACAATCCTTTTCGCCAAAATACTGATAGAATGGATCCTAGTTTTCCAAAACAGGAACAAAAGGTTAAGGACCTTTTACTCAAAGGTAGAAGTCTTTACTTAGCTGGAAATTTTGAAGGAGCGAGCCGAGCATTTCAAGAGATCGATACCATTCAACCTGGGCACATTGAATCCAATCTTTTCCTTAAAAAAATTGCTGAAAGGTTAGACTCTCAAAATTATGCTACTCGTCTAAAAACCAGATCTCAATTATTAGAAGAAGTGAGTTCCTCATGGCAAAGACCACGAGTTTTTCTTTTTGAAGAACCCCCCACGCCTGAAGTAAAAAGTAGCGGTGCGCTGCAATCAAAAATAAAAAAAATCAAAGTTCCGAGAGCTCAGTTCATAGGTATGCCTCTTTCAAATGTAGTTGAGACTATTAGTGAATTGTCCATGGAATATGATTTTACTGCCGCCGAGGGTGAAAAGGGAGTGAATGTTGTTCTCCTCGATCCATCTAACAGTGATCCTGAAGTAAATATCAATCTGAGGAATCTAACGGTAGAGCGAGTGCTTCAATTCGTCACTCAACAAGTAGGCTATTCTTTTGAAGTTACAGAGGATGCCATTGTTGTAAAGCCAAGCATGGGGGACAACCAAGAATTTCTTGAAACAGATTTTTTCCCTATCAGTCAAGCAGCCGTAGTCCGTATAACCGGAGGTAGTGGAGGGGGGAGCAGTTCTGACTCTGCAGTGGATCCATTTGCAGATCCCAGTGATTCCGTTTCTTCTGACTCAGGCAGTGGGGATGAATCAGCGATCAAAAGCTTTTTTGAAAGAGCGGGTGTTAGTTTCAGCATTCCTGGATCTACTCTTGCCTATGAGGGAACGGAGTTGATTATTACTCAATCTACAAAGAATCTTGAAAGAGTCCGGACGATTCTCAGAAGATACAATGAAACCAAACAAGTTGAAGTTGAAGCGAAGTTTTTAGAGGTCAATCAAAACGATCTGGATGAATTAGGCTTTGACTGGAACAATGTATATACAGATGAGACTCGAACTTCAGGATCGTTCGATACTCAAAATCGAAAATTAGCCGAGACTTTTACAGCTGCTGACAGTGATAGCTTTACAAGAATTATCCAAAGCTCCTCTTCGGGTGCTCAATCCACAACTGAGGTTCCTAATTTACCTCCACCTTTCCCATCGACTGCAGATCTGGCAACTGGGGCATCGGATTTGATTTCTTTCAGAGGTATTCTTAGAAATACCGAGTTTAATTTAGTAATCAATGCCCTTTCTAGGAAATCGACTTCTGACCTAATGTCAGCCCCGAAGGTTACAATGTTGGCTGGTATGGAAGGCAGAATTCAAGTGGGTCAAGAATTTTTATACCCCACAGAGTATGAAGCTGGAGAAGTTACTACTGGTGGTGGTGGCGGCGGCGGTGGCGGTGGTAATACAACTTCGCCTGCATCCGTAGGAATCACTTCACCCTTACCCAGTGATTTCCAATCAAGGTTAGTGGGTGTAGAGTTGATCGTAACTCCCACTGTTGAGCAAGGGGATATCATCACTCTTCGTTTGTCTCCTATAGTCACTGAGTTTGAGGGTTTTGTCCAATATGGTTCTCCTAATATTGCAATTTCTGGGAGCACTACTGTTACGGCTCCATCCGGTTATTTCCAGCCGATTTTCTCAACAAGAATAGTAGAAACCCAAGTGAGTGTATTTGATGGTGCGACGGTTGTAATCGGTGGACTGACACGTAATGAGATCAAAACAATCAACGATTCTGTTCCAGTTATTGGAGACTTGCCGATTGTGGGTAGATTTTTTCAGAACCGAGGAGAGACCAGTGTTAAGAGAAACTTACTCATATTTGTTACTGCGAACTTAATCTCTCCGGGGGGTTCTCCATCAAAACAGCGTATTGGCAATTTAAAACCTAACTCTTTGTTCCAAAATCCGGTGATCGTATCCCCGACTGGAACCGAAACTCGTCGAGCAGTTGTTGAGTAAATTTCTAGATATTTTTTTCAAGAAACAAAGGCTGTCGATTTTTGGCAGCCTTTGTTTTTGTTTGTATACAATGTTTTTATCAGTTTCTTGTAAAAGTGTTGAAGAAAATTTAGAGACGAATGAGGTAAATCTAAGAGAGCTGTGGAGATCAAATTTAGATAAGTTAGACAACAGTGATGAAGAATTTGTTTCTTTTACAGAAGCTTTAGAAATCCTTTTAGAAAGCAACATTGATCTGACTACTTCTGAAATGGATTTATTCAGAGCAGAAAATGATCTTAAATTTGTATACCGAGATCTTATTCCTAAACTTACCTTAAAAGGAGGTTATTCCGAGTTCATAAGTGGATCTGCTTCTGTATTTGCAAATGGTTGGACCTATGGAATTGATAGTTTTTTTAATTTTGCTTATCTACAACAGATTCCCTCAAGATTGTATACGAGCCGATTGAGTCTCGTTCGAGCCAATACCTCCAAAACACTCAAAATCCGAAAAGCGGTCATTGAATTGTATAAAATTTTTCGTGAACAAGAGATGCTCGAGAAAAGCATTGAATTTTCACTGTGGAAAGACAGTTTTAAAAAACGTTTGCCCGTAGAAGACCTCGCTGCCATCTTATTCTACAAAGATAACAGTTCAGAAAAAGTCTTTGAGGAAAAAGGTCGCAAACTCCAATTGCGGTTGAATGATCACTTGAGTGATTCTAGTAAAATTTGGCGTATACGCCCCACTCAACTTATTAAATTGCCTTATGTGGATCAGGGCGGGCTCAATTTAGAATTGATTGAGCACATTGCACAAGATCAGATTAAACTGATGGCGATTGAACTTGAAGGTGCACGTCTAAGATCTCGCCAAATTGATTTACAATATTGGCCGGATTTAAATTTATCGGTTTCAACCCCCTCTTTATTTAGATTTTCAGGACAGTCCAAAAGTCTTTGGAATACTGACAATATAAGGGTAGGAGCGGATTTGATATGGCAATTAGACACAAGGGGAAAGATCAAGCGGCAAAAACAAGAATTTATTCGAGAAAGAGAAGTTCAAGACAAGGTTTTAGAAAAGAAAATAGTTTCTTGGTTGCTTCAGTTGAGTCAAGTGAATGAACAATTGAATACAGTTCGTACTCAATTGAAGAAGCAACAAGTGAGATGGCAAATTTTAAATAGCTTAAGCGTTCCCACTACCATGAGTGTTTTTCAAGAGCGAATGCAACTCTTTGAGAAATGGTGGATGACTAGTCAGGTTCTTGAAAAAGAGATTGTCGAACTGGAAACTGCCTTGTGGTTTTTTGATGATACGCAGTGGCAAATCTTAGGGGAAATCGACCGGAATTAATGGAGCCTTAGGGAGTGTTTTTTAATTGTGTAACTTTTTTACTCTTGAATCTAAGAGCCCGAATAAAAAAGAAGAGACACAAGAGAACAAAGCAATCTCCGTTAGCGGTATAGAAAGTAGTGTGGTCAATGAACTTTATATATCGAGTGACGGCAAAACATTTGAAACCATCCTCATAGATAGTCCCCTCTTTTTCAAATGTATCTCTAATAAATCCATATTCATCAATCCAACCACTCCAACCAGCATTGCCACATCGAATAACCGGTCTCCTATTCTCGACGGCTCTCAGTACAGAATGCGCAGCATGTTGGAAGGCAGCCCCCTCTTTGCCAAACCATCCATTGTTCGTGGTTACAAATAAAAAATCAGCTTTGTTTTTCACTAGATCTCGACTGAGTCCGGGAAATGTATCTTCGTAACATACTAATGGGCCCACATTGCTGAAATAAGCAGGGTATTTGATTGTTCCCTCTTCTCCTTTTGATTCCTTGAGCTGAACTTTTAGAACACTGGCTTGATTGCCAGCTGTAAAATCCCAACCAGTGTTAAAAATTTTATTTACAAATGGAAACCACTTCATGGGAACATACTCTCCAAAGGGGACGAGTTTCCTTTTTTTGTAAAATAAATCCTGCACTCCCGAGTCTGGATCAATTACAAAAACTGCATTGAATATACGATCCGATTCATCTTCTATCGCCATATTTCCGGAAATGAGTGGAACGGATAGTTCTTGAACTAGCTTTTCCACCACTAATTTCAATTCATCATCGCCTAAGAGAGGGGTCGGTGTTGCAGATTCAGGCCATAGCAATAAATTGGAGTGTGGGTTTTCTCTTATTGCTTTTTTGGTTAAATATTCTAAATGAAACCAATTATTGAGGGCTTCATTTGGATCCCATTTGACGGATTGTGGCGTTGCAGGCTGGACGATACAAGCATTGAAAAGGAGGTCTTTTGGTTGATCTCCCGGCCATTCTTTGGTGAATAAATAAAAGCTCCCTCCCACGCAGGACAGAGCTAGATAAAACTCTGGGCATAATTTTTTAATAAATGGAATTTTACCTTTTTTCTTGGAGCCGAAAAGGTGTTTCAGATAAAAAAAGAGTCCTAAATTGATAATGATTATCATAAAAGAGATGCCATAGCATCCTAGCCAAGCAGCAGGCTGGAGCATCAAAGGATTTTTCCACTGACTCGCGGCCAAGGGTAACCATGGAAATCCAAAGATTAAGAAGGTTCGAGCCCACTCAAGAATTACCCACAAACCAGCAATAGCGAAAATTCCAGTAAATCGAGTCCATGTATTTTTATTTTTTACACTCAACAATATTTTGCGCAAGAAGTAACACCAAATCGTAAATAGGAGTGAGATAATAGAGGCAATCAAAAGAATGGCTATATACCCAGAGAGAATCCAACCCTCCATAAAATCACCGATATGCCTAAACCAAGACAAGAGGATCGACCACGATGCAAATCCTGATAAAAAGCAGGTTATCAGATATCTTTTTTGAGGTCCAATCATTGCCCACAATGACAGTGGGACAAAGCAAATAAAAATTAGTTGTGAGGAATCAAAAGGCGGGAAGGAAAGCGTGAAGGTCGTTGTGGTAAATAAACCAACAAAAAGGGGTAAGTAAGCGCTCCATTTTTGGATTGATTTAATCCCTGAAAAGGATCCAGAAAGACATTTATTCATGATTTAATAAAAAAAGTCTGGAACCAACCGATACCTTATTTTCTCTAAACCAACCTTGATTCATTTCTAAAACCATGGCTATTTGATCACTTAGAGATTCAGTGGATCGATTGTCTAGGGGTCTCATTGGATAAATTTCTAACAAGGTTCCAGAAGAATCGATGTATCCAATATCCAGAGGGATGAAAGTGTTTTTCATCCAGAAGCTTTGTTTAGAGACCTGATCAAATTTAAAGAGCATCCCACAGTTATGAGGGAGCTCTTTTCGATACATGAGTCCTAATCGTCTCAACTCTAGGGTATCAGCAATTTCGACCTGTATGAGAGCGTTGCCAATTTTTGCTGGAATTGAATCTCGTCTTGGATTTTTATCCCTGTTTTCCGAGCTATTATTACAACTGCATAAAAGAAAAAAAGGGAGTATCAACAGTAAAAAGCAAGACTTCATGGGATAGATTTTTTGATCATATTATTCAAATCTATCCAATATTCTGGGAAGATTGTATCGGGTCGCATTGTTTCAGAGGGAAGTTTTTTAAGCCAAATCTCTAGAATTTCTTTGTGGGTTTCCATTGCTTTTAGGATGCTCTTAATTTGTTTCCTTCTTTTCGTAAAGATGATCCGCATGGTTGTTCGAGTCGATTCATCAAATAGATAAAAATTTTCTTTTCTTTCAAGAACGAGTAAAGTGGAGTCCACTTTTGGTTCGGGTAGGAAGCATTTTTTAGAGACAGCATGACCTTTGAGACGTTTGTAGCTCGCTTGTAAAAGGATTGAGATCGCACTGAAATTTTTAGTATTTGGAAGTGCGGTCAATCGATCTGCAGCCTCTTTTTGAACCATCAATACCATTATTTTTGGCAAAGGATTAGACAGGATCTTTTCAATCCAAGGAGTGGTGATGGAGTAGGGCAAGTTGGCGACAATCTTAAAATCTGTAACGTCCTCTGGGATATTTGCTTTTGGAAACTGCATGGCATCCCCATAGGTCAGAGTTAATTGGTCTAAACTCTTTTTTTTCTTCATTGCAGAAAGTCTCTCATAAAGTCGTGGATCTTTTTCAACTGCGTAGAGCTTGCAACCTTTTTCTAGTAGAGAGAGCGTTAAAGTTCCAAGACCAGGGCCAATCTCTAGGATAGTATCCTTGGTTTCTACAGTAGCTAACTCGATTGATTTCCTAATAATATTGCTATCAATCAAAAAGTTTTGACCCAGATTTTTATCTGGGGTGTGACCCATTTCTGACAGAATGGACTGGGTTTTGGAGGGGGTCAACATAAGTTGTTTACCCGAGTTCTTTAATTTCTTGAATCCATTCTTCAGGGTTTTCGTGTTTCATTAAAGCTTCGCCTACAAGAATAGCATCGGCTCCTGCTTTCCGAACCCTCTCAGCATCTTCTGTGGTGTGAATACCGCTTTCACTGATTGCTAAAATATCGTCAGGAATTTGAGGAAGGAGCGTTTCCGAAAGGGAAAGATCTGTGAAGAAGTGCTTTAAATCACGATTATTGACACCAATAATTTTAGCACCCGCCGCTAAAGCTCGATCCAGTTCAGCTACCGAGTGAATTTCAAACAAGCTGTCTAAACCTGCTAATTGACTCGCATCATATAAGAGCTTGATTTTTTCATCTGTCAATGCCCGAACAATGATTAAAATGGCTCTAGCTCCAGCTTCCGCAGCTTCAATGACTTGGATTGGGTGTATCATGAAGTCTTTGCGAATACAAGGCGTTGTGCGATTGTGGATTGTTAAAAACTCCGTAACATCCCAAAGGTCTTGGATTTTTCCGTCAAAAAACTTTTCGTCTGTAAGAACAGAAATGGCATCTGCATTGGCATTTACATAATTTCGGGCTTGTTCTTTAGCATCTATTTTTGAGGCAATGGCTCCAGCCGAAGGACTTTTTCGCTTGATTTCTGCAATGATACTTAATTCTTCATTTGAAGAGAGGGCTTGCGAAAAGGAATCAAACCCTCGAGTCATTGAAGAAAGTCTTGAGAGTTCAATATCTTTAATTGGGCGAATCCGATTCTTGATTTCCTGCTCTTTCCACGCCATTATTTCATTCAACTTGTCCATATTTAATAATTATGGTGGAATTTTTAAAGATCTTCCAACTTTTAAATGCAATGAAGGAATTAATTGAACTAAAAAAAACAGTCGCAAAACTCAGATCTCCAAATGGTTGTCCATGGGACAAGGTTCAAACGCATAAAAGTCTAACAAATTGCTTGATTGAAGAATGTTCGGAAGTTTTGGATACCATTGATCGAGAGGATTACCCACACATGCGTGAGGAGTTGGGTGACCTATTATTGCAAGTAGTTATGCATGCACAGATAGCTGAGGAATCGAACCATTTTAATTTTGAAGACACAGCCCGAGATATCAATGAGAAGTTGATCCGCCGTCATCCCCATGTATTTGGTCAATTAGAAGGGATTCATACGAGTGAAGACGTTCTTTTAAATTGGGAAGAGATTAAACAACTTGAAAAAGAAAAAAAAGGTTCTGTATCTTCCTCTACTTTTAAAGACTTACCTCCTCAATTGCCGGCTTTGGTTTTTGCTAAAGACGTATTCAAACAAATAAAAAATAAGAAAATAACTTTGAGAGGTCACATAGATGAAGCGGATATTCAAAAAAAATCGATGTGTCTTACAGAAGAAAAACTGGGGGAGGAACTCTTTAATTTGTCATCTGCTGCTAAATTAGCGAATTTGGATCCAGAATCTGCTTTGAGGAGATACACAAGCAATCTAATGAGGGAGTTGTCTTGACTGTAAAAAAACAAGTAGCATTGCACTACAGTTCGGTTCCCACTTCTCAAGGAGATCTTTTAGTTCCCTATGAGTTTCATCGCTCTCGCAAAGCAAAATCTGTTCGACTATCTATCGGGTGGAAAAGTCAGGTTGTAATTACAGTTCCCTGGCGATTTTCCTATGAAGAAGGGGTTCAATTTTTGATGACGCAAGGAGATTGGGTAAAGAAGCACCTAGACCATACTCATCGCTCTGAGACAATCAGCGAATACTACATGAAGCAGCCCTTTTGGAATGCTTACAATAAAAAATGGCGTCTTCAGATTCAGTATCAAGGCAAACAAGCTCGGTATCGGTTGGATCAAAAAACCAGCTCGGTTGATATCAAACTGAATCGAGATAAAAATTTAGAGCTTCAATTGATGTTGGTGACTCGACGCTTCGCAAGTCAAGTCCTAGAAGAAAGAACAAAGGAACTCGCTCAGTACACAAATTTGATCCCAAGCTCCATTCGTATCGGCAATCAAGCGACTCGGTGGGGATCTTGTTCGCAGAACCGAACGATCTCTCTTAATTGGAGGTTGTTATTAATCCCTTTTCATTTACAGGATCACATTATTCTTCATGAATTGGCTCATTTACAGGAAATGAATCATTCTAGAAATTTTTATAAGCTCTTGAAAAAATTAGATGAAAACTCTGAAGTGAACAACAACGAGGTTAAAAATATTGGTTCAAAAATTATGCGATTGGGCCGAGTTTAGTGAAGAGATGGGTGTTTTAAATAAAGAACTTCTGTTGTTTTAATGAAAATCGTTCAAATTATCAACCAGCTGCAAGGTGGGGGAGCAGAGAGATTGGTAATTCAATTGCATGAAAGCTTTCTAGAGGCTGGGCACCAAAGTTATATCATCAGTCTTCTTGATATTCCTGAACAATATAAATGCGGGAGAATTTTTTGTTTGGGAGCTAAATCGCCTTGGCATCCTTACTTGTATTTTAAGATTCGAAACTTAATCCTTCAATTGGATGTCGGGAGTCGGATCGACATTGTCCACAGTCATTTGACCCAAAGTCAGTTCTGGGCAGCATGCATTCAGTTTTCAATCAAAAGCAAATTTTGTTTGATCACAACGGAGCATGATACATGGAATCAAAGAAGAGCCTCTACAATGGGTGCACTTTTCGATCGTTTTTTATACAATCCATACGATCAAATCATCTCAATCAGTGATGGAGTACATCAATCATTTATTCGTTGGTTTCCAAATGCTGAGAAAAAATCAGTAGTGGTTTTAAACGGCATTGAGTTGAATGCATTTTATAAGAAGAAACCGATCCAAAAAAAAGAGAAAATGCGAATTATTTCTATCGGTCGATTGTTGCCAAAAAAGAATTTCGATACGGCTATTAGGGCCTGCTTATTGTTGAAAAACAAAAATTATGAATATCATATTTATGGAGAAGGATCTTCTTACCAAGAGTTGAAAGATTTGATTTCAAATCTCGGATTAGAGATGCAAGTGGATCTTAAAGGACATTCTAATAAAATTCCTGATATTCTAGCACAAGCCGATCTCTTTTTACTGAGTTCAAAGTGGGAGGGTTTTGGACTAGTCGTTGCAGAGGCGATGGCAAGTGAACTTCCATGTATTGTAAGTAATATTGAGGGAGTCTCAGAGGTGGCTGGCACAAATGATGAATCTGCGTTGTTGGTCAATCCTAAAGATCCAGCGGAAATTGCCCGGGCTCTCGATCGACTGATGGAGGACGAGAGACTGAGAGAAAGAATTGCAAAAAATGGCTTCGAACAATCTAAGAAATTTTGTATCCACAAGATGAGCCAAAATTATCTAAAAGTATACCAATCATTTTTAAACCCAAAAGATCTATTCGAGGATGGAGAGATCCCACAATAATTTGAATGAAATCATTTAAAGAATGTTAGGAAATACCAAAGGGCATTGAGTTGAATACAAATTCTTAAATATCAAGTTTAAGGAACCGAACCTTGTTATTTCAAATCGATTGGCTAGGCACGATTTCATTCCCAATTTTTATGAGATCGATTCTATTAAGGACCTTAAAATCAGCTTGATAAACGGTTTTTAAGCTGGTTAGATTTGAAATAGAGATTCCAACGTGCTTCAGAAGCTAAATTGCATATTAAAAACCAAAATAGATCCAAACGGAGAGATTCTATTAGATCTTGTCCCTACTTAACAGAATTATCTTGAGCAATTTGCCGACCTTTATTGAATCCAAAGTAGATATGATCGAACAAAAAGTAAGTGGTAAATATATAGAACTCTATAAATTATTAAAACTAGCCAATCTAGTGGCTAGTGGTGGTGAAGCAAAGATGGTGATTGAAGATCTAATGGTTTCTGTAAATGGTGTCATTGAAACCCGAAAAAGGAACAAACTTAAAAATGGGGATATTGTTTCTTTTGCTGGGGAGGAGATTCGGGTGAACGCAGAAACATGAAAAAGACGGTCCATTGTGAGCAATGCGGATCTATCTGGGAACATGGATTGGAAGATTGTGCAAAGTGTGGATGGGATTTGCGATTATTGAATCGATCAAAAACTTGGACCTATGACATCGCCCACCAGCAGGAGACCGTCGCTGAGGCTGTAGATAAAATGTATGCGACTCTGGACTATGGCATCCACAAAAAATATGGAAAAGTGAAATTGATTGTAGGATCAGGTAAAATTAGGGTGGAAATTGAAAAAATACTTTCTCATTTGAAGTTTTCCAAAAAAATTAAGTTTTACACTTGCCAAAATAAAAATCCAGGCGCTTATATTGTAGTATTATGAAATTCATAATTATACTCCTTTCACTAGTGATCAACGCTGCATCCTTTTCATACGCTAAAGAATTTGAGTTGCACAATAGTATTTCCAAAGATGGAAAAATTTGGGGTCTGTATTCGAACTCCACTTACAAAAGGGGATTCTTTTTTAAAATTCTGGAGGCGAGTCTTTACATAGATATTGAGCACAAAGCTGCTTATCAATTTCCCAGTGCAGTTCCCATTGTTTTAAAGTTACAATACTATCGTGATATTCGAGCAGAAAAGCTGGTGCGTGCGGGACAGGATATTTTACAAGATTTGTATTCTCCAAAATTGTTGGATCTTTATTTCAAAGAATTGGCCCTCGTTGAGAATGCCATGCAATCTGTAAAAAAAGGTGATTTTTACGAGCTGTATTATTACCCGAGTCAAGGAATTGAAATTTGGTGGAAAGACAATTTAGCAGTGAAAGTGGAAGGAGATGATTTCGCAAAATTATATTTAAGTATTTGGTTAGGAGATCATGAGAAAACACGATCCTTGAAGAACGATTTATTGAAAATAAATTGATGCCAAATTTTTCTGATCCCAGTTTTTTTGGGTAAAATGGTTTAATTATTCTGATTCGTCAATCAGTAACCAATAGAAATGATAAGGTTTGAAGCTCAGTCCTCTAGCTGTAAAAGGAATGGTTTTTCCACTTGCAATATCAAAAAACCGTTTCTTTGCTGACTTTAGAAAGATGGGTTTTTTGAGTGATTTTGTTTTAGAAGTAAAGTTATACAGACACAAAATCTTTTGGCTTTTGTCTACGGATTCACGGGTCAAAGCAAAGAAATTTTTGCCTAGATCGTGTATAATTTGCAGGGCATCTGGATCAAAAGCAGGTTGATCGGTTCTTTTTCTCAATAACTTTTGATAAAGTTGAAACACAATGGAATGGTGAGTTTCAGGGTTTTCAATAAGAGCATTGAGTTCTGTAACATTCCACTTTCTTCGATTGATGGTTCGGTTTTCATTCGTTTTTTTGACCCCTTCATAATTGTTGAGGGTTCCAATTAGACTGTGAAAGTAGACTGCAGGGATTCCTTGCATAGAGAGGGCCAAAGCTTGAGAACAAAAAAATCTGCGCATTCCTAGAGTATCGTCTTTAAGATCCGACATGGCGTCATAGTAGGTGATGTTCAACTCGTAGGGACTTTTAGTTCCATCAGAATTGCTCTTCCAATTTACTTTACCCCCTCTCGCCTCCATCATCCGGACGAGTTTTTTAATTTCCTTATTATCTAGGATCCCTTGTAAAGGACGGACTCCAACTCCATCGTGGCTGGCTGTAAAGTTAAGGTAGGTGCATCCTTTCCGTAATTTCGGTAACTGAAGCGCCCATTCTGTTAGATGATTTGATTTTTCGTTCAATAATCCATGGAGTAACAATGGGGGTAAAGTAAACTGATAAACCATGTGGGCCTCATCTCCTCTGCCGAAGTAACTTATATTTTCCTCATGAGGTACATTGGTCTCAGTTATAAGAATACTTTCTGGTGAAACGATTTCTAAAACATCCCGAAAAAGTTTTACGATTTCGTGAGTTTCTGGTAGATGCAAACAATTGGTTCCTATCTTTTTCCACATAAATGCAACGGCATCTAAGCGAAAAATTTTAGCACCCATAGACAGGTAGTAGAACAGGATATCGAGGAATTCAAACAATAGATCTGGAGACTTCCAATTAAGGTCTACTTGATCTGCACTGAATGTGGTCCAAACATATTTTGTTCCAGCTCTAGTTTGAGTTTTGGTTAGAAGCGGACTCGCTCGGGGTCTCGTGACTAGACTGAGGTCCTCTTTTGGATTGGCCTCTACGAAATAGTTTTTCTCTGGTTCAATTCCACTTACATAATCTTTAAACCAGCGGCTCTTCGCGGAGCAGTGATTTAAGACAAAATCAAACATCAAATGAAAATCTTTGCCTATATGCTGAACATCCTGCCAAGTGCCATTTTCAGTAGCGACCTGTCTGTAATCAATGACGGAAAAACCATCGTCTGAAGACCAAGGGTAAAAAGGGAGCAAATGGAGAGTGTTGACGGCGCCTTTAAGATGTCGGTTACAAAATTGGTTCAAAACACTTAAAGCGTTGTTTTCATTGTCTTGAACCATATCTGCATAGGTAATTAAGACGGCATCTTTTTCATTCCATCGTTTTCGAATGGGCAATGTCTCTAAGCCGATGCCGTATCTACCGATCATCATGTAGAATCGCTCCAGCATTTTCTCAGCATCATTTCCATAGAGCTTAAGGAGTCTACGGCGCAGTCGTTTTAGTTGATCCCGTGATACGGGTTTGATCGTAGAAAAAGAGGGTTTATTCATACGTTGTTTCCAAATAAGCTCGTTAAGTGGGTTTGAAGACTGCGTTTTAATACGTCATAACCATAAAACTGATTAGCAACTTCATAATTGTGTTCTACCATATCTTTACAAAAGTTCTTATCATTCATAATTTTATCAACGATTTTAATTAGAGAACTAGTCACAAAACCATCCATGACAGCCAACTTGAAGCCTTTGGGTTCAATGTCCTGAATAAAGATCGAGTATCGATTTATGACAACGGGTTTTTTGAAGTAAATCGCCTCCAATAAAGCGTTCCCAAATCCTTCATAAAGACTTGGATATGTCACTAAATCTGCATGCGGGTAAATATCCCAAAGAGTATAAATTTTGTTGCCTTCCGCGTTCAATTGCCGAACCTCACCGACTCGAGTAGCTATGATCCTTAGATCCACTCCCTCTTGCTCTGCAAGCTCATAGAGCATGTCGGCATAATCCATTCCCTCATCCCCCGCATCGTGAGAAATTACGAGTTTGCATTTAGGATTATTAAGCATCGCCACTAATTTTATGGCATGTTCGATTCCTTTTCGTGGAACCACTCTTGTTGGTTGCAAAATGAAAAAATCATCTTTGGCCAATCCGATTTCTTTTCTTATATCCTTTGTGTATTCATCTGGTTGTGGAGGGGGCACTTGAAAGTTAAACACATTTGGAACCATCAAAGATGAAATTCCTTTGCGGAAGGAAAGTTGCTCTTGGGCAGCATTGTTGATCACAACATGCCTCATCATTGGTAAATTAGGGGGAAAAGCCATGTCCAAATAGTCTTTTATGGCCCCCAAGCTAAATCGGGGTCTTTCCCAATAAAAATCATGATGATGGGCAATTGATGGAATTTGGGTCTCCGCTAAAAATTCTGTAACTGCTATTCCGAGAGGAACATGCATTGGAATTGCATTACAATTTTGGGGAATGAGCGCATCGATCTGATATTTTTCTACAAATTCATAGAGGGTGGATTTTAAGTAACCAGCCATTTCTCGTATTCTTTCAGAAATATGTTGGCTGCGATTCGTCGTAGACCAAATTCTACGATTGATCCATTCATTCTCTGGGTGTCCAAAATAAGCTTCTGGAACGCAGTGGCTGATGTTTGGATCTCGATCACTTTTACCACTATACCAATAACTTACATGGCCATCTTGCCAAAGTGTTTCCGCCCATTTAGCGCTTTCTAGAGAGACTCCGTCCGTTCCGGCGAAGCGAGTTGAAATAAAACCGATATTCTTTGGCATTAAGTATTATCCCAAATTTGATATTAAATTAGAGAGGGCGGATAGAGAATGTTGTAAGAAGTTATTCTTTATCTTTAGACTGGCAATAATAATTTTATCCATATTTTAAGCTAATTTTGCAGATTTAATACCAGCTTGAATATGTGTTCATTGTTTATACATCTATTTTTGCACTTCGGGAGTCGTTGACTTCGACCCTTTGCTTTGGCATTGTAATTTTAATGCAAGATGGTGGATTTTAAATTAAGAAATGGAGGAAAAGTAATCGGTGTCGGAACTGATTTAATCGATATTCATCGAATAAAAGAAGCCTGCGAAAACCACGAGGATCGTTTTATTGGTAGAATTTTTACAGAAGAAGAGATTTATTATTGTTCTTCCAAACGGAACCCTTATCCATACTATGCAGTTCGTTTTGCTGCCAAAGAGGCTGTTAGCAAAGCATTTACAACGGGGATAAGCAAATATTTAGATTGGAAGTCGATTCAAGTAATTAAGGGCGATCGAGAAGAACCATGGATACGTTTGGATCAAAAAGGAAAAACACTTCTCTCAGAACTTGGAGGAAAAGAGGTGTTGATTTCATTGTCTCATACGAGTTCTCTTGCGCAAGCCTTTGCTGTAATCATTGCTTAATCCTCCTTACAGATTTTTCTAGTTTGGACATTCATTAATTAATCCTTTGTTAATGATTTCGATTGTCAGTCAGTAAAAAGTCATTCAAAGTATTGAAATCCACTAAAAGTTAACCAGTTATTAGAGAAAATTGTTTTGGACATTAGAGATTTAAAAAAAGTTGTTGATCTGATCAACGAAGCGAATTTGACTGAATTCGAACTCGAAGAAGAAAATTTTAAGATTCGCATTAAAAGAGGAACACCCAACGAAGGTTTGAGTGTCACCAACATGGCGCCTTTACAATTGCCCATGCAAGCACCGGCTCCTGTCATAATTCCACAGCCGGGAATGGAAGCAGCTCCCGGAAATCAAGGGGCTCCTGCAGTGGACCCGAATGTTGAAATTATAAAGTCTCCGATGGTTGGGACTTTTTATCGCGCTCCTTCTCCTGAGAGTCCTTTATTTGTCGACATTGGCTCCAGTGTAAACAATGAAACCATTGTTTGTATAGTAGAGGCTATGAAGGTGATGAATGAGATCAAAGCAGACTTGAGCGGCAAAATCATTGAAGCTCTCGTTGAGAGTGGTGAACCTGTTGAATACGGGCAGCCACTTTTCAAAGTCAAAAAGGGATAACAATACCCAATGTTTAAAAAGATTTTAATCGCAAACCGTGGGGAGATTGCACTGCGCATAGTTAGAGCCTGCCGAGAACTTGGTATCAAGACTTTGGCCGTTTATTCAGAAGCGGACGAGCAGTCACTGCATGTTCAACTCGCTGACGAGGCAATTTGTATTGGGGGTCCCCAAGCAATGGATAGTTATCTCAAAGCGGATCAAATTATCAGTGCTGCTGAAATTGCAAACGTGGATGCAATCCATCCTGGTTATGGGTTTTTGTCTGAAAATGCAAAGTTTGCGGAGCAGTGCGAGACTTGCAAAATTAAGTTTATCGGGCCTAGATCTTCGACAATCAGAATGATGGGAGACAAAGCCGTTGCCCGAGAAACGGTCAAATCCTACAAAGTTCCTGTGATTCCAGGCAGTGATGGAACAGTTGCGAATGCAACCCAAGGACTGAAGGTCGCCAATCAAATTGGTTTTCCTGTTATCATCAAGGCAGTTTCTGGTGGAGGGGGTCGAGGAATGCGGGTTGCTCACAATGCTGTCGCCTTTTCAAAAGAATTTGACTCTGCTCGTATGGAGGCCGAGAAAGCCTTTGGAGACGGATCTTTGTATGTTGAAAAGTATATTGAGTCCCCCAGGCACATTGAGTTTCAGTTACTTGCGGATTCTAGAGGAAATGTGATTCATCTCGGTGAGAGAGATTGTTCCGTTCAAAGAAGGCACCAAAAGGTAGTTGAGGAAGCACCTTCTCCTTTTTTGACTCCTGACTTACGCAAGAAAATGGGGCGTGCCACTATTAAAGCAGCTGAATCCTGTGGCTATGAAAATGCAGGAACGGTCGAATATCTAGTGGATAAACACGGCGATTTTTACTTCATAGAGATGAATACTCGCATTCAAGTGGAACATGGGGTGACTGAGGAAGTCACTGGCATTGACTTGATTAAAGAACAAATTTTAATTGCTGCTGGGGAGCCTCTAAAATACAGCCAAAAAGATATTCAAATCAATCGGCATTCGATAGAAGTTCGGGTTTGTGCTGAAGATCCAGCCAACAATTTTGCACCGAGTCCTGGAGAAATCGGTCTTTACTACGCTCCCGGTGGTCATGGAGTTCGTATCGATTCTCATGCATATGGGGGTTATAAAATTTCACCTTATTACGACAGCATGATCTCCAAGGTAATTACTTATGGCAAAACAAGAGAGATTGCGATCGACCGCATGATTCGCGCTTTGTCTGAGTATCTAATTCGCGGCATCAAAACGAACATCGGTTTTAATAAAGCAATCTTGCAAGACCCTACTTTTCGCAATGGAGATGCCACTACAAGTTACATCGAAGAATTTATGAGTAGAACCCCAACAGAAGTGTTCACAAACGAGGAAGTTAAATGAGTAAAACGGATGATACAATCAAAACAGAAGGAAACGAAATAACTAGTATCCCTACTATTTCAGAAGAGTCAGCGTCTTTGGGAGATATTAAGATCAACCACAGTGTTGTAGCCAGCATTGTTCGTCTAGCCACTTTAGAGGTAGACGGAGTGATTTCAGTTGGAACGGGAAGTTTTGTGGATGGTTTGGGAATTTTTCCTAAAAAAGATGCCCAAGGAGTCAACGTCGAAGAAGATGAAGGCGGTTCCTATGTGATTGAAATTCGGGTAGTCCTGAAGTTTGGGGTTGAGCTTGCTAAAACAGCCGGGCTTGTTCAAGAGCGAGTCAAAGATCAAATCGTTAAGATGACTTCCAATACGGTTCGTCAGATCGATGTAATTATTGATGAAGTGCGTCTTGAGGAAAATAAAGACTCAGAGGAACACGCTTGGGGAAATGACGCAACCGACTGACCCTTGTTTTTCATTTTAATTATTCAAAGGCGATCAACGAAAAGGATCGCCTTTTCTGTATCTCACGAACCCCCAATTTTTCATTAAATAGAAAAAAATTCCATGAACATAGATCTCCAGCAATTCCCTGAATGGGCTCAAAATACTATCTATTTTTGCACCGATTACCTCGAATGGTTTTCGGGCCTTGCTCTCCTCCTTTTTATTCTACTTATTTTTTCTATGTTGGTTCGATTTGTTCGAGGCAAAGGAAAGGATGTTTTGGCCTTTGAAGATGAAAGCGGTCGGGTATCCATTAGTAAATATGCGTTGAAAACTTTGATTTTTAACAAATGCAATCGAGTTCCTGGGGTTCAAAATCCGAGACCATCTATAAAAATGACCGGCAATAAAATTGCCATTTATGTGAAGGTGGGCATACAAGAAGGTTGTAATCTGCGGGAAGTTCGCGAAATCCTTAGGACCCATTTGGAAGAATCTTTGCGATGCGATTTTGGATTGGAGAAATTAAGTTCGATTCATGTTTTGGTGACAGATTTCGAGACCAAATATGCATCTGAGGATAGCACGGCATTGACTCTCTCATCCCCTGTGACCGAAATCGAACAAGATGCTGTAAGTTCAGCGGAGGATTCTGAATCGTTGGATTGGCAGAAAGAAAAGAAAGATTCCTCTTAATTTCCAACCCTAGTTCTACATTTTAGAATGATTTTGGACTTTATAATTTTGACTGCCATGGCTGATAGAGTATACCAGAATACAGATTGGGACTCTTTGAAACTCTCTAAAATATTCCTATCAGACCGCTATTGTAATCTTCCAATCTTCCAATGCATTAGAGTTCCATGAAACAGTATCCTTTTTACGGAATTTTAGATACTGGTTATATAGAAGACGATAATCTGGAAGCTTGTTGCAGATCTTTAATCCTTGGAGGTGCTGGTATGATCCAATTCAGAGCCAAAAATAAGGATGCTAAAGAGCGAGAGGCACTTCTCAATCGATTGCTTCCTATATTTGAAACAGGGGATGTCCCTTTAATTCTCAATGCTGATTGGAAGTTGGCTAAAAAATACCCAGATGTGGGTTTGCATATAAGTCAGTTAAGCTTTGTTGAAGAAGCTCGTGATGCCATTGGGAAAGATCGAATTTTGGGAACATCTGCGCTTTCTCAAGTACAGATCGACGCAATCCTTAATTTGTCCGATGACTTGGACTATTTTTCAATAGGGCCTGTTTTTCCTTCAAAAACGAAGCCCGAATGTCCTCCTGTCGGTGTTCAGATTGTTCAATATGCTCATTCAAAGTCTCCATCCATTCCCTTTTATGCTGTAGGCGGAATAAACAGAGGAAATGTTCATCAGGTTGTAGAGGCGGGCGCTCCTGGAGTTGTCATTGTCTCTGATATTTTGTGTGATCAGAATATTAAAATGGCAGTCAACCAAACGATTGGTAAAATTGAAGAGAAAATCACAGCTTAAGTCTTCCAAAATCCCAGTTTCCTCAAAAAAATCGAGGATTACACGGCAAAAAAAGTGTATTTTGGACATTTTAAAGCAAGCAGATCGACCTTTTACAGTGGATGAAATTTTGAAGCTCAGCAAAGAGGTGATTCCAAGCATAGGATTGAGAACTATTTATCGAAATATTGATGCATTGATCGATGACTCCAAATTGGCTCGAGTGGATTATCCAGGCCAGCCAATGCGCTATGAATTTGTAACAGGGCATGAGCGTCCTCACATAATATGTACAACTTGTAAAAAGGTGTTTTGGATGAACGGGGGTATGCCTAAAATTGAAATTGAAGAGCCAGACTTTAATATTATAGGGGTTGAATTAATCTTGTATGGGAATTGCCAAAAGAACTCTTGTACTAAGAGGGAAGACAAGTCATTTTCATAGAATTATGAAAAGGTGGAAATGCACATGCTCCTATGATGGAACAGATTTTTATGGTTGGCAAAGTCAGCCGACCTTTAGGGGAGTCCAAGATAAAATAGAAGCAGCCTTATCAAAAATTCTAAAAAGAAAAATCGATATTTTTGGAAGTGGCCGCACTGATTCTGGAGCCCATGCTAGAGGACAAGTCTTTCATTTTGATGCGGATTGGTCTTATGGAGAGAAAGCCATGAAAATGGCATTGATGACCCTTTTGCCCGATAGTATTCAAATCCATTCCTTTTTTGAAGTTCCTGTTGATTTTCATGCTAGGTTTTCCGCAATAGGAAAAAGATATGTATATCAGATCTTTAGAGGTTTTGCAGCTCCAGAGGATAGTCGGTATTACTTTTCAACTGGAGAAAGAAAAACAATTTTAGATTTCGATTTAATGCAAGAGGCTAGCTCCGTTTTTTTAGGTAAGCACGATTTTACAGCTTATTCAGCGGCCTCTGAGGGAGTGCAAAAAGGTCGAATCAATCCTGTAAAAACCATCCAAAAAATCGAGATGATTCAGGAGCATGCTAAAATTAGAATTTATTTCGAGGGGAGTAGTTTTTTATATAAAATGATTCGTAGTCTTACTGGCGCTTTGATCCGTGTTGGAGAAGAAAAGTTGACCCGGGGAGATTTGGAGGAGATCCTTGAAAGTAAAAAAAGAACCGAACGAGTCAAAACAGCCCCAGCGAAAGGTTTGTTTTTAGAGGAAGTGTATTACAAAGATTGAATAGATCGAACTTAAGCCTTTATTTGTCCCGATCCATGGATGATATACTTGTAGGTGCAAAGTTCTTTTAGGCCCATCGGTCCTCGGGCATGAAGTTTGTCCGTTGAAATTCCAATTTCAGCTCCTAGCCCAAACTCAAAACCATCTGTAAAGCGGGTGCTAGCATTCCAATAGGCGGTAGATGTATCGATTGCTAATTGGTATCTTTTAGCCGTTTCCTTGTCCTCGGTTACAATGCTGTCACTGTGGCTGCTACCATAAGTGTTTACGCAACGAATCGCCTCCTCTGAATTTTCAACAATTTTGATGGATAGGATTAGATCCAAGTATTCCTCATAAAAGTCCATTTCCGATGCAATTTCATGCGGGATTGATTGATCCTTTAATATTAAAGACGCTTTTTCTTCTGCTTTGAGGAGCACTTTATTTTGGATCAAAAGATTAGCAATCTCAGGCAATGCAGAGGGAGCAATCATCTTGTGAATATACAAATTCTCAATCGCATTGCAAACCCCAGGTCTTTGACATTTGGAATTGATTATAATGGCTTTTGCCATCTCAATATCAGCATTTTTGTCCACATAAACGCTGCAGACCCCTTTATAATGTTTGATTACAGGTATGTGAGAATTTTCAGAGACAAAACGGATTAGGTTTTCTCCTCCTCTAGGGATAATTGCATGAACAAATTGATCTTGTTTTAAAAGAATATTGAAGGCCTCTCGACTGGTTGTGGGGATCAATTGAACCATTTTAGGATTCGCTCCGTTTCTTTCGATTGCATGTTGTATGAGTGAGGCTAAAAAAGTATTTGAATGAAAAGCTTCTTTTCCACCTCTCAAAATAGAGGCATTTCCAGATTTGAGACAAAGAATGGCACAATCCACTGTAACATTCGGTCTAGATTCAAAGATAATGCCAATGACTCCAATCGGGACTTGAGTTTTTTCAATAAGAATTCCATTCGGGCGAGTGTTGGATTCTAATACATTGCCTACTGGATCTGGGAGGTCGATCACTTGTTGGATACCCTCCACCATCGCTTGAATCCTTTTGTCATCAAAACGCAATCGATCCACCATTGCACCTGAAAGATTGAAGTCCGGTGCCTTATCAATATCTTTTTGATTTTCACAAATTAAAGCGTCTTTATTCTCTATGACAAGCACAGATAAATCATGAAGGATTGCATTCTTTGTTTCAGTGCTTAATTGGTTCAGCTCCAGAGAGGCTTCACGAGCATTTTGTGCAATTTTTACTACAATTTGTTCTAAATCCAAAGTGGTCATAGGACAAAACTATAAGTTGGAAATGATAACTTTCAAGAGGAAATAAGAGCCTATGATTCGGGTGAATTGGATCTTCTGAATTTTTGTAAAACCCAATAAATCCACGAAAGACTCAATAGTTCGCAAAGCGATTGCTGAGAAATCTTAAATCTGAGAATGGCAGTGTTTTTACTTAGACTGCGGTCTCGCATGAGTTAAGTTTTTTCAGAATATTTTTAGCAATTATAAAAAATAATAAAGAGCTCGGATCTTTTAAAACCAGTGCTATCTCATTAAGAGGGTCTTTTTGTGAAAGAAAAGAATCTTAGATCTCTAGAGGCAATGTATGGAGATTGAAAGCCAAAGAGATTCTATTACCAGAACTTTTATTTTCAGAAACACGGTGTTTGATACTGGGAGGAAAGAGTAGCATCTTCCCTGATTCACTTTTAATTTCTAGTTCTTCCTGAGTTTTATTTTGAAAGAAAAGATTGCCACTATTCTTAGGAACGTCCAAGTAAAAGACCCCGGACATAAAAGCGTTTTTTTTGTGATCATGAAGACCCGTTCTGCTTCCAGGTGGCATATGATTGAACCAAAAGCCTACATTTTTCATTCCAGTTACAGAGTGAGTGACTAGAGTGGATCGATTGAAATGAGCACTCACTGTTTTTATTGCTACATGGAACAATTTTTTAGAGGAAGGAACTAGACTTACTGGGGTGTAAGTATTTTCCCATCTGCCGCCAATTTTATGGGAGTATTCATGAAATTCTTGAGCATTTTGGAATTCATCTAAAATTTCTTGAATGAGAGAGGAGGATTCTGGAACCTTAAAATACAAAATAGTAAAATTTGCAAAATGGCGCTTTTCTATCGCAGGCATAAAAGAGAATTAGATTCTAGTGAGTAGTAGGATTGAATAAAGGCGCCATTAGAGAGATTGTTTCCTTAGTAGGGTCGTATTAAAAGAACATTCCATTCATTAGAATTTCAAAGGTCCTATTTGTGATCTTTTAGGAAATTGAATTTCCAATCTTTGAAATCTGAATTTTTCCTTACAATTTTAGAAGCTGAAAAATTCGTTTTTTTGAGTATTTTCTGAATGGTTTCCTCTTTGATTTTTTGGGATGGATCTAACTCGATGGCAACAAGATCATGCTCTATGCTGATGAATAGATTGGAGATGAAGCTTTCTTTTTTTAGAGCCTCTTTGATTCCTTGGGCACAATGACCGCAAACCATTCCTTCCACCTTCATTTCTAGGATATTTCCATTTAAATTTTCAGGATTTTGTGAGCCTGCAAATGTGAAAAAAAACAGAAATGCGAACAGTGCGATAGATAGGAATAAATTTTTCAATTTTGGAAGAAATTTTGTTGTGATCCCTATTATTGAGCCACAAAGTAATTTCCATGCAATTAGAAAAAGACAAAACACTCCTTTTTATTGGAGATTCAATCACGGACTGTGGACGATCTAGACCTATAGGAGAGGGAAATGGACTGGGTTCTGGATATGTCCATTTGATCCATGCTTTGCTTGAGAGTCAGTATCCTGAATTAAACCTCAGAACTTTAAACATGGGTGTCAATGGCAACCGGGTTTCTAACTTGCAAGAACGCTGGGATGAAGATGTCGTTATTCAAGAGCCCGATTACATTTCAATTCTGATTGGTATCAATGATGTTTGGCGTCAATTCGACAACCCATCGGCCCTGATGCAAGTTACCATAGACATCTATGAGCGTTCGTTGGTCAAGCTTGTTGAACAGGCGGTTGCAAGATCTGAGAGAGTTTTTCTGATGTCCCCTTTCTATCTAGAGGAGAACACCGAGGAGCCAATGAGAAAGAAGATGGATGAATATGGGAGAGTGGTCGAAAAAATAGCTGGAGAGTATAATTTAATGTTTATTGATATTCAAAAAAACTTTGATTCCTATTTAGAAAAAAGAGCCACTCAAACCTTATCTCCGGACCGAGTGCATCCAAATGTCACTGGACATATGATTATTGCCAAGGCCTTTTTAGATAAGATTGATTTTGAGTGGTAATAAGAGGCAATTATACTCCAATGTTTTAAAGCCTCCATTGGAATAAGCTCCCTAAAACAAACTCATTTATTTATCTAATACTAATCATGAAATTAAATTTGATCATTTTGTCTCTTTTTTTTACTACTTTCCTTGCGCAAGGGGAGAATGTAATTGGTTTGATAAAAAGCATTGATCGTGAGGCTCGACTTTTGAATTTAGATGTAAAGGGTTCCATCAATCGTTATAAGATAGGCCTAGGGGATGCTTCGTACCTAAAAGAAAGTTCATTTATACGAGCCAATTCGATTATGAGCGACGGTGATTGGATGTTGGAGCGAGTTTGGCCGAACAATCGGATCGATGAAAAAATATTGAAGGATTCCAATCGCACCCTAAGGCGCGAAACAGAGCGTATGGGTCGGAAAGCTTTTCGTTCATTTAAAGATCCTATGCCAACATTTGCGTTTTACAGCCACCGCGGAGAACTAATCCGGAGTTCTATGTTGCAAGGAAAGATTACTCTGCTTAATTTTATCTTTACCCGATGTAGAATCCCTAACATGTGTCCGGCAGCTACCGAAAGAATTACAAAACTTTTGGCGATGACTAAAGATTCGGGCATTAAAAATGTCCAAGTTTTTTCGATCACTTTAGATCCAGATTATGACACCCCTGGAATTTTGAATGAGTATGCAAAATCTAAAGGTATAGAAGATAATAATTTCCACTTTTTAACGGGTCCTACGAAAGCTGTAGAGGATATGCAAAAGCACCATGGAATAGAGACGAAAGATGATGAAACCTTTGGTATTTACCATACGATGATGACTGTAGTAATCGACCCCAAAAAAAATGTTTATTACCAAGTTCCAGGCAGTTTTTGGTCTGCAGATGATTATTTGTCTAGGATTAAGAAACTAGCCGATGAAATTTAGACCCAGATGAATTATAGAGACGCCACACGCAAAATGAACAAACAAGTAGTCCTCTTGACCCTTGGCTGTATTGCTCTGTACTTTGTGATTCGAAACATGCCTGTGGAGCCCTGTAATTTTTTGCATTACAAAGAGGAGGTGACAGAAAACGGGGTTGTTGAGTATTGTGGTCCAGATGAGACCAATTTTTACAATTTAGAGGAAATTCGTTTTCCCATACAAGTGGAATTAAAGCCTTTAACCGATTTAGTTGTAGGTAAAGAGTGCGAATTTGAATTTTCATTGGAAACCATTTCTGGGGGCTTATTGATCGCAGATGATATAGGAGTTACCCATACGGAAAAAATTCATCTCATGATGGTAGATCCCAGTCTCAAAGATTACCAACATGTCCACCCTACAGAGGAAGGTTCCCCAGGGTTGTTTCGGTTTAAGATGACTCCTCAACGAAGCGGTACTTATTGTGGTTTTTTTGATTTTGTAGTTGCTGAGACGGGCAGAAAAATCTTATTGCTCGCCAAGGTAGATATACCGGGTTCAGAGGAAGAACCAGACTTCGATTCCTATGACTGGAACAGTGAAGTAGCAGGGCATGTGTTTGAATTGACCTCTGATCATGAGACGTTGAAGGTTCGTCAACCTGAAGTTTTTAGGCTGAAGCTCAAATCCAAAGGATACTATGCAAAATTTGAGCCTGTTATGGGTGCTTATGCTCATTTAGTTGCCTTTGATGAGAAAAGATCTGGATTTGCCCACCTACACCCACTCAACTCCAGTCTCAATCAAGACATTACAAATCCTGATCTGTCTTTTTCTTTCAATGTTTTCGACCCAGGCAACTACAGGCTTTGGGCCCAAGTAAAGCTCAACGGGGAAGAGTTGTTCATCCCCTTCAATCTAAATGTTGAAGGTTAATGATTGTGATTCAAACTAGAACTGCAGTTTCGGCCATCCTTGCTGTCAGTTCGCTTGTGGTTGCTTTCTTATTTTGGCTGATTTATTTCAAAGAACCTACTAAAACCACCTTTGGTTGGGTAGAATACCTACCTTATTTGAATTCTACCTTAAATACTATTGCTGCTTCCTTTATCGTATTGGGAATCCTTTACATTAAGTCGGAACAGAAAAAGAAGCATGCAATCTGCATGATAGGGGCCACAACCGCTTCTGGATTGTTTTTAGTGAGTTATATTGTGTATCACAATTTTCATGGGGATACGCCATTTATGGGAGAGGGATTTATACGACCCATTTATTTCTTTGTGTTGATCAGTCATATCCTTTTATCGATTGCCATGGTCCCTATGATATTTACGACTCTATTTTTCGCAGCCTCAAAAAAGTTTTCGGCTCACAAAAAATTGGCCCGATGGACCTATCCAATTTGGATTTATGTCTCGATAACAGGCGTAGTTATTGTTGCAATGCTAAAGATTTGTAACTATCAAGCTTAGTATGGACAATAAGGGTGCGAGTTTAGTTGTAATGGCAGCTGGAATGGGGAGTCGATTTGGGGGATTGAAGCAACTAGCTCGATTTGGAAAGCATGGAGAGACCCTGTTGGATTATTCTATTTACGACGCAATCGTGGCAGGGTTTGACCAAGTGGTTTTTATTATCAGAAAAGAGATTGAAAATGAGTTTCGTCAAGTTTTGGGCAATCGAATTGCTGAGAGAGTCCGAGTCATTTATGTGTTTCAAGACCTTCAAGCTCTGCCTGATGGTTTTAACGTTCCATCAGGTAGAACAAAACCTTGGGGTACCGGTCAAGCGGTTTTAATGGCCAAGAAATGTATTCAAGGACCTTTTGTTGTTATTAATGGAGATGATTTCTATGGTAGAGATGCTTTTCAAAAAGCTTTTTTGGGTTTGTCGTCTCTGACAAAATTTGATTATTTGATGATTGGCTATACTTTAGAGAAAACTTTGTCGGATTCCGGTTCGGTTTCTAGAGGGATCTGTGATGTTTCCAGTGGGGGTCATTTAGTCTCTTTGAACGAAACCCACGAAGTAGTGGATCAGTCAGGATCCATTACAGGTGTCGCTGGAAATGAACCCATCTTTTTGTCAGGGAAAGAGACTGTGTCTATGAATTTGTTTGGCTTTGAGACCGAATTTTTTGATTTTTTGGAGTCCGCGTTTGAATCCTTTCTAAAAGATTTTGGTCAGGAACTCGACTCTGAGTTTTATTTACCCTCAGTAATTACAGATCGCATTCAAAAAAAGGAAATTTCTGTTTCTGTGCTTCCTACTCACGCCGAGTGGTTTGGTGTTACTTACAGTGAAGACGTAGGATTAGTCAAAGCTAAGATTTTGGATTTGGTGGATCAAGGAAATTATCCCAGCCATTTATGGGTTTAGTAAATATGTGGTCTGAGGATTTTGAATCTCAGATCGGATTCTTGGGAGAATTGGGTATGATCGATTTGATCCAAGAGTTTCTCAGAGAAGTCAATCCACGTTATCCTGAGGGTATTGGTGATGACTGTGCAGTTGTTGATTTCTCGGGAAATAAGAATTTAGCAGTCTTGACCACCGACTCGGTTCTTTTGGGTCGCCATTTTTTTGAGGACTCCGATCCTTATAGAGTTGGGAGAAAATTAGTGAATCGCAATTTAAGTGATGTTGCTTCTATGGGAGGGGTTCCGAGCACTGCACTTTTAAATTTAATTGTATCCCCTCAGTTAAGCAAGCAGTGGATGATTCGTTTCATTGAGGGGGTTTATAAAGCTGCGAGTGATGTAAACCTCAAGATTGTTGGAGGAGACCTCTGCAGAGGAGAGGATCGGCAGTTTATAGGCAACATGAGTCTGGTTGGTTTTGCAGAAAATCCAGTTCTTAGAAAGGGTGCAGTTGTTGGAGACTCTCTCTATGTTACAGGAAAATTAGGGGGGAGTATTCTCGCAAAGCACCTCGATTTTAAGCCTAGGCTGGAGGAAGGTCTATGGCTTTCAAAGCAAAAAGAAGTTCGTTCGATGCTAGATATTACCGATGGTTTTGCAAAAGATATAAACAGCCTTTTAACTAGGGAGATAGGGGTTTCTATAAACTTGGAAGTCTTTCCAATTTCTGAGGATTGTTTTTTATTGGCTCAGGAATCAAAGAAATCAGTATTAGAACATGCCCTTACAGATGGGGAAGATTATGAGCTTTTGTTTATTCTTTCAAAGGATGCAGATGGGATCGCATTTCATCAAAAATGGGGGCGAATTTTTGATCTAGAATTGACCAAAATTGGAGTTCTTGTAAAGCAGTCGGGTATCCAAGATGCACTTACTGGCAAAACCATTGAAGGCTTCTCAGGATATGAACATTTTTAACCAATTCAAAGGGAAGAGTATTGAAACAAAAAGCTTGGAGCAAGCTCAAGAGCTTGCTCAAGATTTTGCCTTGCAACTCCCTCCGAATTGCACGGTTGGTCTGAGTGGAGAATTGGGGGTTGGTAAAACTTCTTTTGCGGCTGGAATGGTCCGATCCTGGGGAATTACAGAAGTCGTTAAAAGTCCCAGCTATAACATAATGAATATCTATGAGGGAACCAGACAAATTATTCATATGGATGCTTACCGTTTGGAATCTCCAGAGGCTTTGGATGCTCTAATGATTGAAGATTTTTTGCAAGAGCCTTGGGTTGTATTGGTTGAGTGGCCTGAAAATCTAAACTACGAATTGTTCGGTCCCATTTATAGATTGGAGCTTTTTATAGACAATGGTGCTCATTTTGTTCGTTTCCATTCATCTCTTGAATAAGATAATTTCCAAGGATGTATTTTGCTAAAAAGATTTGCATAATGTGATCTAGCAAATCTTTCCCCTTTTCCTATTTCTCATAATAAAGCATTTTCTTGCTGGACGTATTGGGCAAAAGTGGCTTCAAGTACTATTATGAGTTCTGCGGTATCTTCAATGAACGCTTTCTTTCTAAAACACTTTCTGAGATCTGAATTTCTTTCAAAGGGATCTAAGAGATTTATGGAATTGTTTAGAATTTTATGACTGGAGTAGTAAATATTAAGTTCTATTGATTGAAAAAAATGACAGTCCCTCGAGGATCCTCTGTTGGAGGTTTACTATCAATAATTGTAATTGAGGTAAATTCCTGCAGATGGATTTTTCATGAAACAGCTAAAGTCTAGGTCGCAACCCACATCTATTTGTAAACTCAGATTTTCTTGAATTGAGTAACTCCAGTTTACTCCTAAGTCATCACCGAAATGCCCTTCAATATTTTCAAATTCAGGTCCTGTTAGATCAAGAACGGAACCAAACAGTAAATGAACATCTCCTACCTTTACATAGGCCAAGTAAGATTTGTCATAGAAGTTAAGAACATTTTCATACCAACCTGTGTAGGCTAGGGAATCAAAATACTGATAGAAAGACATATCCATAATTCATTTTTAGGGGATAATCGCAACTCTAACAAATGAATTCATTTGTGAGTCGTGAGTCTGGATATTAATTAAAAAAAACTGAAATAAGTACCAATTAAACATACTCATGTTTTGTGGATATTCAAAATTTATATCAATAGAATTGTTCTTAAACAACAGACTGTGTAATATAAAGCTTATGTATCTACGTATAGTTATCTTTGTCATTGCTCTGGTTCTATTTTTAAGAATGGTTCGCATGATCTGGATTGAGTTTTTAAAAGCAACAAACCAAAAAGTTAAAGAGGGTTCCCAAACAGAGGGTAAAGTGGAGGCTTCTGATTTAAAAAAATATGGATCTGTATTGGGTCTCACAGGAAAAGTAACAAAAGAAGAAATTAAGAAAGCGTATCGGGAGAAAGTTAGAAAGTACCATCCTGACACTCTCCAAAACATGGCTCCCGAATTCCAAGATTTAGCAAAGAAAAAAACTGCGGAATTGAATGAGGCCTATGAGTTTATGAAAAAAAAATTTGGGATTTAGATAAAACTGCATTTATTATAATTAAAATCTTTGAACGATGTTTATCGACTTTGTTACAAAGAAGTGGTAATATGAGAAATTTGATATGAGTGAGGAAAAAAATTATTTTGCTAAGGGAGTAGAGTGGCCGGTAATAGGATTTATGGCAGTGGTTCACATTGTTCCAGTTGTATTGTGCATCCTTTATCCATCCTGGCCGGGTGTGGTCTCTTTTTTAATTCTTTATTTGATTACTGGACTAGGTGTTACGATTGGTTATCATCGTAAACTTACCCACTCTTCCTTTGATTCCCCCATGTGGGTGAACAAAGTTTTGGCGGTGATGGGTTTGTTATCCGGTGAAGGGCCTCCTGTTTTTTGGGTAGCCTTGCACCGAAAGCATCATAAATTCAGCGATTTAGAAGGGGATCCGCACAGTCCCATTACTGACAACTTTTGGTGGGCGCACATGCTCTGGATCTTTCCTAAACAACACAAAGTCAAACTCGGAGCTCTATATGGTAAGTGGGCTCCGGATCTGGTTAAGGTTCCATTTTATCAATTTTTGGAGAAATCCTACTTTTTTTGGCATCTTGGTTTGTTAGCGATCGTTTATGGTACTGGATACTATTATGGTTTGCATTTCTCAGAGGCTCATTCTGCCTCTTACATGGCAATGTCATTTGTTGCGTGGGGTTTCTTTTTCAGAATGATTTGGGTCCTTCATGCCACCTGGATGGTAAATTCTGCCTCTCACATTTGGGGGTACAAGAATTATAAAACTACAGATGAAAGTCGTAATAATCCAGTAGTTGCTGTTTTGGCATACGGTGAGGGATGGCACAACAATCATCATTATACACAATCTGCAGTCAACCATGGCCACCGTTGGTGGGAATTTGACGTTAGTTTTGTGGTTATCATGCTTTTTGCGGTCTTAAGTTATCCTTTAAAGTGGGTGGGTTTGGGAAAATACCGTTTGGCTTACCGTTTAAGATTTTACAACCACAAAGAGGGTAAGTTAAAAACTTGGTTTCCTCGCAAGAAAGACAAAAAAGTGAAGAAAGTTTTGTCAGGTTCTGTTTGAATCATTTTCAGAGAATTTGATTTTTGTTTTCTACTCTGTCTCTTTTCATTCTTAATTTTGTAGATTTTTGATCAGAGTTCCACAACTTTAGTTCATGTTTACAGTTCTCAAAAGTGCTAGTTCTCTGATACAGGGTCTTGTGGGTTCTTTTTATTTCACGTTGAAAGCTTTGAATCATTGAGGCAATCTTTCCCTTTTTGGATTTGCCTAAAGATAGCTAAATGGTGCTTTTAAAATTTATAAAAATGACCTGTGCTAAATTGTAAATTTTCCTGCGATTTATCAATTGCATCCATCTTTAATTGCTTTTATCTCAGTTCATCCATTAAAATAGGAATCGAACGGTAGCGATCGACAAACAAAAACTGCATCATAATACTCGGCTTGATTACAAAAAATGCAAACACTTAAAAGTTTCAGTAGCTAAAAATAGACTTAGTAAGACGAAGAAATTTAATGATTGTTGTAGAGACGCTTTGTAATTCCTTGTTTGGTAAATAGATTGACTAAAGTCAGTAAAAACCAGACTGATAACACACTCAGGAACAAAAAGGTGTGCCAGGGATAGTTGTAATCCTTAAAGGAAATGGATGCTTTCCAAAAAACTAATAAAAAAAGGCAGAGGGGAGTCAGAGGGTGCCAATTGACTTTTCTTGTCCAAGACATGTTAAATCCTGTAAAACTAACGAATCAAGCCGTTGACTACTAAATCCAGTAAGCTGTCTATGGTAGTGATCACTCTAGAAGAAGCCTGAAATGCTCTTTGGTTGGCCATCATATTGGCAACCTCTTCATCAATGGAGACCCCACTGACTGATTGACGATTGTTTTTTAAGGAATCTAAGATATCTGTCTGGTGGTCTAAGCTGTCGTTGATCAACTTGCCTTGTGAACCAAACTCAGCTACTTTAGAACTTAGGTAGTCAATCATGTTCATTTCGTCTAAGCCTGTGTGCGTTTTGTCCTTAATTTCAGCGACAGCCAAAGCAATATCATTTGCACCTGAACTCGATGTGCTGGCAGATGCAGCTATGTCAGAAGCTTTATTAATCCCAGTCCCAAAGGCCAAGGTGGCAATAGTAGTACCAGCTAAAAAGCCAGTGTAGGCAGTGTTTACCTCGGTCACTATAGTGGAGGTCAATTTGGTTAAGCTTGTAATCAAATTGGTCAGACTACCTGTAGCACTGGTAACTTGGGCATAGGCATGGAGTTTCCCTCCAGTGGAAAGAACTGAAGTAGCCTGATCTTCGAATTTCTCTCCAGTTCTTCCAGTGGCGGCATTGATCAACTCAAAATCGGTCGAACCTGATTTGATTGTAACAGCACCATTGACAAGAGGATCTTCTGAAACGGTGACATCCATGTAAGTTGCCAGTTCTTCTATAGCGGCCTGCCTGTCATCTCTGTAGGTCACCGCCTGTCCTTGGTTGATAAATTCAGTTTTGGAAATCAGTGTGTTTAACTGAGCAATTTCATTGAGTAGAGAATCGATCTTGTCGTTAGCATCCGCACTCAATGTTTCAAAGTTTGTTTTGAGGTTCGTGAGTCTTTCTCCAGTAACACTGAAAGTTTGGATCATAGCTTCGGTTTCGCTGTAAACCACCTGCTTGGCTGCTATGTTGTTTGGATCTGCTGAAAGTTCGTGCCAAGAATTGAAAAAACGGTCGATTGCTCGGGAGATCGTGCCAGTGTCGATTTGTTCCTCTTGAGCACCATCTAAGCTTTGGGGTTCTTCGGCTCTGCGGATTTCCTCGGCAATCACGGCAGTCATTAAGTTTACCAACTCCGCTTGTTCCTTTAGGGATTCCGTAGTGGAAATTTGTTTGGTGATTTGGTTGTCTAGAAGCTTGTCTCGCAAATGCTCCAAACCATCGGATTCAATCGCACTGGTTTCTAAACCATACCGAGATCCGGTCATGTATCCGTTCTTTAGCAGAGTTCTTTGCCGAGCATATTCTGGATTGTTTACATTGGCTAAATTATTTCCATTAATCTCAACATTTCTTTGATGGTAGTTGAGTGCTTGCGCATTTTTGTAAATACTGCCGATTAATCCTGAGGACATATGCGTTTGGGTTCGTTATTGAAAATTAAGTGATTTTTTTAATGGAAAGCTGTCTGGTAAAATATGCCTGTATGTTACAAGAAATCATATAAAAGCAATTAACTTGCCAACCTCTTGCAAAATCCATTTTCCTAGGCTTTTTATCGATTTGTAATTGTCTATTTTGTCGGAGAGATCTTTAGTATTCACTGTGATGCAAATCCATATTAAACAATTAAATTCCCCTTTTATTTGGGAAACCGATCGTTCTGATATATGGGGGAAAGAATTGAGTTTCTGTTCTGAAAAAAGTTACCTTATAACGGCACCCTCTGGAGCGGGTAAATCAACGCTATTCAACCTCCTATGTGGTTTGAAAATTTCATATACGGGAGTCATCTCATGGGATGGCAGACCTATAGAATCTTTTTCCCAGAGGGAAGTTTTAGAATATCGCACAAATAGGATGAGTTTTGTGTTTCAAGAGCTCGAGCTGTTTGAAAATTTGACCGTTCAAGAAAATGTTCAAATGTTAGAAAATTCATCAAAAAATGAGGAGATTTATCAAGATTGGGCGGATCGAGTTGGAATTGGATTTCATTGGAGAACGACCTGTTCTTCCTTATCTAAAGGTCAAAAACAGAGAGTTGCAATCCTCAGGGCCTTGGCCAAACCCTATTCTTTTCTATTGATGGATGAACCTTTCAGCCATCTGGATTATGAAACGATCGAGCCGGTTAAAAGCTTAATCCTAGAAGTGACCCATCAAAAAAATGCCGGTATGATGCTTTTTTCATTGGAGGAGGATTATGGGATGAATTATGATGCTAAATTTAAGCTTTAGATCTACAGTTCGTCTCTTATTGGCAGAGAAAAAACCTTTGTTTTTTTTATGTTTTGCTTTTTTAGGGTTTTATTTTTCTCTTTTTATTCTCCTCGTTTCTATGCAAATCTATGTAGATCTCTCCACTTGGAACCGTCAAGATGATTTGGATGGAGAAAGTCATTACATTGTTAATAAAACGATTGATTGGTTGGATACATTCAAACTGAGAAAGCAGGGGTTTCAACCGGAGGAGATTGATGAAATAAGCGCTCTCGATGTTGTAAAAAAGGCAGTTCCCTTCGTTTCAAACGATTTCAATGCCAGCTTATCTATTGGAGGAGCTCGTTTTGCAAGATATTCAGTGGATTTATTTTTTGAAAGTATCGACCCCTTGATGATAGATATCCCTATAGATTCAAAGGATTGGAACTGGAAAGAAGAGACCAGCTCTTTTGTGCCTGTTTTAATTCCATACACCTTCTTTTCATTGTACAACTTTGGTTTTGCACCCAGTAGAGGCTTGCCCAATTTGTCAGAAAATATGGCTAAGAAACTAGACCTGCATATTCGAATTGGAGGGCGGGGTTCCTCGGAAAATAAAGTGGGTAGGATTGTTGGATTTAGTAAGAGAATCAATAGTTTGATCGTGCCAGTGACATTTATGGAATGGGCGAATCAAAAGTATGGAGAAGTCGGTTCAGATAAAAATCCGACTCGTTTGATGGTCCGGTTGGACAGAAGTAAGGAGGATTCTTTTTTTGAGTTTTTAAAGAACAATTCCTGGCAAAGCAATCATGAGGGTGCAACGAGAGGTCGGGTGTACTCCTTTGTTTTGTTGGCAATTTTTGGTGCTTTTGTTCTAGGAGTATTGGTTGCCTTTTTATCTTCATTGGTTTGCCTGTTGACCATTCGATCTTTTATTTCAAGTGCGGGTAGCAATCTCAGAAAGTTGAGTTTGTTGGGAGTCCCTCGAGCTAGGTTGACTCTTTGGTACTTTCAATTGTGTTTTGGGTGTTACGGCCTTGCCTGTGTTTTGACAGGGATCAGTTTTTTTATTTTTCGAGGCCGATGGATTCAGTTTTACAAAAATTTTGGACTGGAGGTTCCATTCAGTTGGATCTCTCCGGAATCGACTTGGGGGTTCTTTCTATTTTCTTTGATCAATCTTTGTATTTACATATATTATGTAAATTCTCAGGTCAAAAAAGCATATGTCTAGAATTTAGTTAAACTACCAGTGCTTTTCTAATCCGCCTCACTGCCTCAACCAAGGTAGATTTTGGACAGCCGAAATTGATCCTCATATAACCGGTCATGCCAAACGGTCGGCCATCAGAGAGTCCCACTCCAGCATCTTCAAAGAATTTGTCTGGATTCTCTAAATTCAGTTCAGAAACATCCAGCCATCCAAGGTAAGTGGACTCAACTGGAAACATCTTTATGCCTGGTATATTCTCAAATTCTCTGAGTAAGTAATCTCGATTGTTTCTCAAATATTCTAGAAGTTCCTGTCTCCAGACTTCGCTGTCTTTATAAGCAGCCAGAGCGGCGTAGTAACCTAGAGCGGCTGCATCCGGAACAATGCCTGCTAAAGCTTTTTTAAACTGGTTGCGCAGTTTTGGATTCGAGATAATTGCCAGTGAACATCCAAATCCCGGAATGTTGAATGTTTTGCTAGGGGCCATCATTGTTACGGTTCGACTTTCAATTTCAGGGGAAAGTGTGGCCGTAGGGATGTGCTTTTTGTTTTTGTCCAGAACGAGTTCGCAGTGAATCTCATCGGAGCAAATAACCAAGTCTTCCTCCATGCAAAAATCAGCCAAATCCTGAAGTTCTTGCTTGGAAAATACTCGACCTACTGGGTTGTGCGGATTGCAAAGCTCAAAGATTTTTGTTCTTGGAGTCACCATGGATCGCATCGCTTCAAGATCGTATTTCCAGACATTGTTCTTTTCAATTAAAGGAACTTTTAGGATGTTTTGATTGAAATTACCAGGAGCCAATAAAAAAGGAGGGTAGACGGGAATTCCTGTAATGACATCATCGCCTTCTTCGGCATAGGCCCTGCAAGCAATATTTAGACCCGGAACCATCCCAGGCATCCATACTTGCCAATCTTTTTTTGTTTCCCAATTATAAAAATGTAGCAGACGTTGTTGAAGGGTGCTCTTAAGTTCTTCGGGAACATTTGTATAGCCAAAGATACCAAATTCAACTTTTTCGTGGAGGGCTTTTATGATTGCATCAGATGCCTTGAAATCCATATCAGCAACCCATAAAGGCAAGATATCAGATCCTGCATATTTTTCCCATTTTAAGCTGTCTGTATTCGTGCGATCTATTTCAATGTCAAATTGGTTGATTTCTGTATTCATCTGGAGGTTCAAGTTCTTTTGCGGTCTAAAAATTATCGAATATCATCAAAAGGAAATCCATCCTAATGAGATTTAAATCGAATACAATAATCATTGATAAATTATGGAGTCCAAATGTCCCTTTTAATGGTTCGTTTTTTCACTTATTCCCTCTTTTAAAATGTATTATGAAATCTCCTAATAGGGCGGTGCTTGTCTTTTCCATGTTATTAAGGAAATCAGCCTAAATTTTTTTTGTATGAAATTTCCAGTTATTATTTGGAAGAAATCGGAGTTAAGATGAAAATTTAATACAAAGACTTTCGGCGGATTTATTATGAATTGGAAATAAAAGAGCCTGTGATTTCTCAAGGATGATATTAAGTTTTTTTGCTTCTTTAAATTGAATAAATAAAGTTTAATGAAGGCCTTGCTTTCTTTATAAAAGAATGCAGTATACAGTCCACAACTACCTCATTCAAGAATTTCCTCATTTAAATGGCTTATTACGGAGAAGACAGTTCAGTCAAAATATACCTCCAAGAAATTGGTAAAACCGCTTTATTAACTCCTCAAGAGGAGATCGATTTAGCAGGTCTAATCAAACAAGGGGATGAAAAAGCACGGGAGAGAATGATCAAAGCCAATTTGAGGTTGGTTGTTAAAATTGCCTATGATTACAATAATTTTGGACTTCCTATTTTAGATTTAATCAGCGAAGGCAATATCGGACTTGTAAAAGCTGTAGAGCGTTTCGACCCAAATAAAGGAGGTAAATTGGGGACCTATGCTTCTTGGTGGATTAAGCAATCGATTAAAAGGGCTTTGGCCAACCAAAGTAAGACCATTCGACTTCCTGTTCACATGGTGGATAAAATCTCAAAAATGCGAAAAGAAATCAATCGCTTGAACGAAGAATTAGGAAGAGAACCCACAAATGAGGAGGTTTCTGTCAATTTAGGAATTTCCGTTTCTAAAGTAGCGCATTTAAAAAGTGTATCGGTTCGTCCTTCCTCTTTAGATGCCCCCGTCGGAGATGGTGAAGAAACCGAGTTAGGTCAACTTGTTGGAGATGAAAAAGCAATCAATCCATTGGATTCTTTGAGTAATAAAACCCAAATCAATGATGTGCATCGTATTTTGAATCAGTTGGATCCTCGCGAAGCTCAAATAATTCGAATGCGGTTTGGTTTGGATGGAATTGCAGCAAAAACTCTAGAGGAAGTGGGCAATCATTTCAGCATTACGCGAGAGAGAGTTCGACAGTTGCAGTTCACTGCCTTGAAAAAATTGAAAAAGAAAATGGCAAAAAAAGAAGTTCAACACACTGCCGAAGATTTAAAGGAAGCAGAACTGCAAAAGAAAAAAATGGAGATATTGAGAGAGTTTATGCATAAATCTTAAACTTTACTGATTCTCTCAAAATGAATTACCTCCTTCAAACGCTTGCATTTTAAGTTTTCTTTTATGCATGTCTCTTTGTTGATATGATCTAGAAAGCAGAAACCAAAAGGATTGAGTTCTTTAGTTTCATCCAATTTTAATTTTTAAAGTATTGAATGTAGCTATTGGTATTTGTTTGGTTTGTCGGTATGAATTTGCAGGCACTCTTGAATTTAAAGGGGTCTCAAATTTTGTGCTTTGATAGCGCTTTCAAAGACTTATCTAATTGAGCCTAATAGAGACCCTAAAGAATAGTTGGCTAAAGAGTGTCCAAATGCCTTAAAAGGATGGATTAAAAACACGGATTCTAGAGATCATCAAGGAGAACAATGATTTGACAATTCGTAAATTGTGTCGTTAATTATTCTTTTCTATTCATTGTAAATTCTACTATACCCCATGGAAAAAAGACCCCTCACTCAAATTCGAATCTCAAGGCAGGTAGCCCATGAGAAGGAAAAAGAAGAATCCCCTCGTGAAACTCCCCACGATGTGGTTACTGGTGCTCCCAGTGACATGATCAATGGTTTTAAATATGGTTTTACCAAGCATTTTTATCAGCCTTTGTTCTCCTATAAAAATATAAAAGTTTGTGTTGGGAAGGAATACACCCACTACACTCGAGTCGGCAAAATTGATACAGCCGCTCCCCATGTTTATAGCAAGACCTATCAATTCTTCAAAAATATTGCTAAACCGATTGGTTTTATACTTGGAAAGTTGTGTCTAGGCATTCCTTTTCAGATAAAAAAAGATCAGTTGCTTTGACTTTCGTTTTAGTGAGCCCATACCTGAACGTTTTTTTTGAGCTTCTGTTATTTGGATGTTTTGCAATTCTTTTCACCTGAGCATTCATTTTACCAGAACCAACTCAATTGGATTTATAAGATTTTAAACCAAATTGTTCTGGTAGGAGAGGAATTTGGGATTTCACCCCAATCAAATGATGCTTCCTCAAATCGCTGATTGCATTCTTGGCTTTAACAAATCTTCGTAGTAAGTGACTGCCTTTTGTGAACTCGTAAAGACAGAGTTTAAGAGGGAATTTAGTTTCCTACAGCTTTTCTATTGGACTAAAAAATGAGCGAGTTCCTTTTCGCAGGCTTTGGTCAAGGATGCTTGTTATTAAAATCCATTTTTCTCGCAGATTTAGGATTAATTTTTTAACTTAACTGGATGGTTGAAGCACCCGAAAGTATAAAGTTGTTATTGCCTGCCTCGATGATCCAAGAGATTGAATCGATCTCCATGAAGGAAAGATCAATTGATGATGCAGTCTCAGCCAAATGGGATCAAAAAACAAAGCCGATTGGTAGTTTGGGCGAATTGGAAGATTTAGTAAGTTGGATGGCTCGTTGTAAGGGTTCCGATTCATTGGATAAAAAGCTTTTCCATCTTACGGTTTTTGCGGGTAGTCATGGCATTGCTAAGGATGGTGTGAGTGCCTATCCTTCTGAAGTGAACGCCCAAATGTTTGCCAATTTCATAGCTGGGGGCGCTGCAATCAACGCCATTTGTTCTACTTATGGAATTCACTTTCAAGCAGTTGATTGTGGAATCGAAAGTCCCACTCAAAACTTTGCTGAGGCAGCTGCAATGAATCATGAAGAATTTGTCCGTGCTTTTAAAAGAGGATGGGAGGCGGTGCCATCAAATTCGAGTTTGTATGCAATTGGGGAAATGGGAATTGGCAATACGACCAGTGCGACTGCTTTGTGTGCTGCTTTGCTTCAAGAAGATCCAGAGTCTTTAGTGGGACGAGGAACGGGTATCAACGCAAATCAGATGCAACACAAAGCAAAAAGAATCAAACAAGCTTTAGAGCTTCACCACAAATACTTAAACGACCCTTGGGAACGAATTCGCAGACTCGGAGGGAGAGAAATTGTCTCGATGTGTGCTGCTGTTTTAAGAGCCAGTGCTTCTTCAATCCCTATTGTTTTGGATGGTCTGATTGCGACGGTTGCTGCCTCGATTGCTTTCGAAATCCAACCAAGTAGTTTGGCCTTTTGCAAATCTGGGCACTGTTCGAAAGAGCCGGCTCATCTAAAACTCTTGAAGTACTATAGCCTAAAACCTCTATTGGATTTTAAAATGCATCTAGGAGAGGGCTCCGGAGCTGCAATGGCTATGGGGGTGATTCAAGGGGCCTTGAGTTGTTACCAAAATATGGCAACTTTTGAAAGTGCAGGCGTCAGTCAGTGAAGCTTATTGCAACATTTTTAGCTTCTCTGAGTTTTTTATCAAGGATTCCAATTCCTTATGATTTATGTGAAAAGTACCCAGATTGCTGGAGTAAAATTCCGCGATGGTTTACTCCAGTCGGCCTTTTCCTTGGACTTCTAGCAGGTTCTTTCGGGCTGGTTCTCTCTTTTTGGATTCCACCGCTACTCCTTGCTGCCCTAGTTCTTGGATTTCAGGTTCTGCTCACAGGGTGCATCCATGAAGATGGTCTAGCTGATTTGGCAGACAGTGCAGGTCGATTTGAATTAGAGAAAAAGCTGGAAATTATGAGGGATTCTCGCTTGGGAACCTATGGCGTTTTGGCAATTGTTCTGAGTTCTTTGATTCGCTTTGGCTCTATAAGCGCTTTGGCCGTTTATCCAAAGCTTCTTTTCGTATCCCTCTTTTTATCCGTCGCTTTTAGCAGAACTGCGGCTTTGCCCTTGATGAGAGCTTTGGCTTTCTTGGAAAGGTCTGGTGAAAAAGGAACAGGGATCGGCAATTCATTAGAAGCTCCTACTACATTCAGGTGTTCTCTTCATTGGGTTTTGTTAACTCTCTTGGCCTCTTTGTTATTGAGTTTTTGGCATGCCTTATTGCTTTCTGTATCGTCTGCATTTGTGGTGGGAGTCTTTTATCTCTACTTTAAAAGAAATTTTAATGGAATTACTGGGGATTGCTTAGGTGCAAGTATTTTAACTGTCGAGTGCTTTGTTCTGATTCTTTGTTCTCTGGCTCTTTAAAATCAATGGATGCTAGAAAGTGAGATTCAAGCAAAAGACATCCGAGCATAATGAGTGTTTCAATTCATAAATGAAGGCTTTTGGATCCGTGAAAATTTTTGAACTCATTGCAGCCATTAAAATCAAAGTTCTATCAAGAATACAGGTCTAAAGAGTTTCCTAGATTGTTTCTCTCAAAGCTTCAATTAGGAGGAGATTTTGTTCTTTTGTTCTGGAGCCTATTCTAAGATGAGACCTATCTTTCAGAGATGGATCCCCTGGGTAAGTTCTGAGGAGTATCTTTTTTTGTAACAATTGCTGTGATAAATCCAAGGCATCCAGAGGGTTCGGTAATTCACAAAGAAAGAAACTTGTATCTGTGGGGTATATTTTCCAGTAAAAGTTCTGCTCGAGAGTTTTTATTAAGCTTTGTGTTTCCAGCAATAAACGAGCGATCGCTGTTTGGTTTTTTTGGAGTAGATTTTTATTTAGGAAGGTTTGAGCCCAGCTATTAGTTACCCCCGAGATGGACCATTGTTTCCTGTTCTTTTCGGATCTTTCAAGCATTTCTGCATTAGAAGTCGATAGGAAACCAAATCTCAAACCTGGAATTTTCCAGTTTTTGGTCAAAGATCTACAGGAGAATAGGTTTGGAAATTGATCTAGAAATTCAAGGGAGCCTTGATAGTTGGATTGGGTCATTTCAATAAAAGATTCATCCAATATCCAAGAAATATTTCGATCGGAAAATTCTTCAACGACTGGTATCAAAGCACTCCATTGAAGTTGCTCGCCACTTGGGTTTTGTGGGATGCAAAGCAGGATCACGTCTCCCTCTTTGGAATGTTTTACGAGTTTTTGAAATTTTTCCTCTGCGGATAAAGACAACTCTACCGAAATAGGTACTGGCTCTAGGCCTTCAATGCTTGCGATTCTTGAGTATTCAGAGAAGCCAGGTTCCAGCCAGAGCATTCTCTTGCCTTTAAAGAAAGAACAGGCCAAGTGTAGAGCTTGGATTGCACCAACAGTAGGAATTATAAAATTTGGATCCGTTTGATACAAATGAGCTAAAAGTTCTTTGAGTTCGTTTTCTTCAGGGGGATATTGAAAAATAGAATCTTTGAATTTTAGCCAATCCTTTTCTTTAATTTCCGGTGTATAATGATTGAGATTTGCACTGAAATCTAAGATTTCAGAGGGCAGGCATTTTAGTTTTTTGGCAGCTTCGTATACCTTTCCTCCATGGTGGGTTTGATTGACACGCGGAGGATTATTCATCTCTCAGGTTTTATCTGCCATGGAATGCCAGCGATCATAAAAGTCACTTTATCTGCGTGAGCAGCAATCATTTGATTGGCTCGACCACATAAGTCTTTGAATTGACGACCTATGCGACTCTCAGGAATCAATCCCATTCCCAGCTCATTGCTCACAATCAAGACGTGAACGTCGAGGGATTGGATTGATTTGCATGCATCTTCCAATTGTTTGTTGATCTCCGCTTCATCTTGCAAGGTTTCCATGGCATTGCCTATCCACAAGGTCAAACAATCTATCAGTATACAAGAGTCTTTGTATCTTTGGACAATGTCAGGAAAGTGAAATTGATTTTCCAGTGTGATCCAATCTTGGGGTCTTCCAATTTGGTGCGCTTGCACCCTTGTTTGCATTTCTTCATCCAGTCCTTCAGTTCGACATGTGGCTACATAGACAACGGGGCGCTCCTGTTCTTCCGCTAATTTCTCAGCGTAGCTGCTTTTGCCACTTCGACTCCCTCCAAGAACAAGATGAATCTTATTAGACATGTAAGATCTTTTCGTTCCAAAATTTTCGTAAGTCTTCTCCTTTGGGAAATAGATAGGCATGAAATCCTAGAGACTGAGCCGTTTCAACATTCTCCTCTCTATCGTCTAAAAAAATCGATCTTTGAGGAATTGCATTGCTTTGGGATAGGGCTGCTTTGTAAATTTCTTTCCTCGGTTTCATATAGCCAACACGACAAGAATAAATTCTATGTTCACTAAAAGCAGCGAGTCCTCCTGTTTTCTCCATAAATCGTAGGTGGGCCTCATTGGTGTTAGAGATGATTCCAATCTTGTATTTTTGGGCCAACTCTTGAGCAAATTCAAGGTTTTTTTTAATGGGTGAAAGGATCTGAATCCAAGGCTGGATGAACTCCTTGTCCGAGCCTGTAAACTCTGCTTGATGAATCATTTTGAGAAAGAACGCTTCCTCTGTAATCTTTCCAGTTTCAAACTCAATATTCAAGCCATTGTAAGTCAGTACTCTTTTGAGTTTATCTTGGTCGAGTCGACTCTTGGAAAAGATTTTTTCGAAGGTTTCGCGGTAGTTTAAATGAAACAGAACTCTACCAAGGTCTAAAAAAACAGATTCTAAATTTTCTATCATGGGCAATATTTCGGAAGAGGATTAGGATTGTGATATAGAAGACAATATTTTATTTGATTGGAACTCTGCGGATCTTTTTTGAAGCAATTTTACTGCTTTAAAAAAGCACGATCGAGTCCATCTTTGGGTTTTTAATATTCGATGCCTATTTGGGCTGGAATCTTTTTGGACATTGGATGCTTGATTTGTTTCATTTCAGTAACCAGATCTGCATTTTCAATAAAGCTCTCAGGGGCTCTACGACCTGTCGTCACCACGTGCTTGAAGTCGGGTTTGTTTTTAATAGCTTCGAGAACTCTACCTTCATCGAGATAAGCGAGTGAGATTGCGATATGAACTTCGTCCAAGAGGACAAGGCTAGTGGTCTCATCATTTAAATATTCTACAGCTTTTTTAAAGGCATTTTCAGCAGCCTCAATGTCTTTATTTTTGTCTGTTGAGTTCCATGAAAAACCAGTTCCCATCGTTAAAATAGTGACTGGGAATCCTTGCTCAGAAAGTTTCATCAGGAGTCGACGATCTCCATCTGGATATTCATCCTCGCACTTTACAAATTGAACAACCACCGCTGGCATATTATGAGCTAGATGGCGATAGACCATATTCATGGCAGCACTTGTCTTTCCCTTCCCATTTCCGGTGTGCACCATATGAAGCCCTTTTTCATTTCCTTCACAAGAGGCGATTCTTTTTTCAACGACTTTCTTTTTTCTACTTTCTAACATACTTTCTACTTATTTTTCTTTTTCTCAGGAGCAAAAATTGCTTTTTTACTCAGAGCCCACTAAGATTAGTTTTCCAGTTTCTGGGTCTTTATAGACTTGCCCCACTTTTTGATATCCATTTCCACCCTGATTGCCAATCCCCTCTGGTATTTGAGGAAGTTCTTTTTCCTCTTGGAGAATTTCTTTTGTATTGTATTGCTGTATGAAGTTTTCGCTAGAGGCTGCTAAAGCGGCTACTAACCCACAGATGAATACAAGCATGATATCTACCAGATTGGCCATAGATTCAAGCGGATCTTCAGATTCCTCTATAAATCGGTCTGATTTCCAATTTCGTGATTTCATTATTATTATTATTTTCCTTCAATTTGGACTAATAGTTGGTCGTACCATCGCCTTCTTTTACGACCGATGATAAAGCAGATCATTCCAGAGAATAATCCTAAAACTGTGGTATCAAATGCTATGCTAATAGAGGCTGCTAGTCCTGCAAAACTTCCTACACTCAATTCAGCGAGGCCGGGTCCTAGAGGAATGAGCGTTCCCATCAAGCCTAAAATAGGTGCAATCCGAGTGATCAGGTCTGCTCGTTCAATTCTTTTTTTAGCGATTTTTTCTACAGATTGAAAGGACTTGCTTTTTGCCATTTCTTGCATTCCTCCCAATCGCTCACCCAGGGCAATTCCGATTTCAAGAATCGCAATGACTGCCATCATCAGAAGAAGTAAAATGACTGGATTTAAAAGTAAAGAAACTGCTTGGTGTAAAAGTTCTGTCAGCATTTTATTTTTTGTATCGACCGGTGTAATAACCAATCCCAATTAGGATCGTTGCAATTCCAAGTATCCATAAGGGGTGTTGATTGAAAAAGAGTTTTGCTGGCTGGGTTTCGATTTCTTGATCACTGACTGCCTCTGACTCTTTATCTGGCTGTTTGTTTGATTCTTTGATTTTAATTTCACTCACGGTTGTCAGGGTTTGGTCGATAGGCTTTTCTATTGGTGCCTGAGCTTTTTTCAAAACTTCTATCAAGTTTTGTTTTAATTTTGGATCGAGTTTAGGCAGGATCCATTCAAACATTGGATGATCTGGCCTTGTGTGACCACTCCCCGGAAGACCGTGCTCAATCACTTTACTTGCAAATTTATTAGCCAAATTATGAAGTGTTTCCTCATCAGTATCCCAAAATTCTTTGTGAGCTGCGACTAGGAATATGGCTTCCATATTTATTTTTACATGCACATTGTTGCCCGTTTCTAAAAATTGATCTAATTGAATCTGATGTTTATCTTCAAAGTAGACCGCGTTCACCTCATCCCAAACCCAGCTTTTTATAATTTCAGGGTTCGTTACCTGCCAACCCCATAAGTATTCCAGAAATTCACTTCCCATGGTTCTTGCACCCGCATAATCATGTCCCATCAAAGGTTGAAGCCAAGCAGGGTTTAAAAAGCGACCTCTAAGTTCTTGAAGGATGGAGCTTTGTAGAGAATCAATCTTTAGATTCTTTGGATCCGCATGACGAATTACATAGTTTTCTGGAACTTTTCCTCGGATTTGTTCAATCGCTAAACTAAGTCCTCCCTGAAAGTCAAAAGCATCATTGTTATCCAACAATCCATATAGATGACTGGATCTACCGAGATAAGTTTCACCGATTTGATGCAAGCGTCTTTCGAAACTTTTGTAGGCAGGATCGCCCTCTTTTTCAATGCCGTATGCGTGACCCATGCCTCTTAAATAAACATTGAAAACATCTTCCCGACTTTGCCAAGAACCAGATCGTTCGACAAGACGATTGATTCCTGCGCCATAACTTCCTGGAGGTGTTCCAAAAATCCGGAGGGTCGATTTTTTTATTCTTTCGGTGGTTGGATTCTTTAGAGCTTCTATTTCCTGCACCCAATGAGCGGCAATATAGTTTTGGTCCAAAGGTTCATTGCCTGGGTCTCTCTTGTCTTTAAGTTGCTTCAAGGCTTCATCTAGGCAATGACTTAAATGTGGATATTGGCTCTGTATCTTTAAGGAGGAGGCATCAAGAGCCATAAGTACAGCTTGATCCAAAAGATTTACTTGTTGTCCGTACAAATCTCTGAATAAACCGGAGATAGAGAAGACGACATCTTTTCTGTAAGTTCTCTCCTCATCCAGTGGAATTCTTTCTAGGCCATTTACAATCCCTCTTCGATTCCACTTCGGTTTCACTCCAAGTAAATCTAAACCGAATGCAATCATAGCTCCATGATCTCTCACTGCATCCGATGCCCACAGCACAATGGCTGCACTTTCTTGCGGATCGTTTTTTTGTAATTTGGCTTTTTTTGCAAGATCTTCTCCTATTCCCCAGGCTATTTTTGTGGGTAACAAACTACTGTCCAATGCATAAAAGTTTCTTCCTGTGGGTAAGGACTCTACCGTTCTTATCGGGTCATTTCCTTTTCCAGGTTGGATAAACCCTCCTTGAAGTCCATTTATGAAAGCGTCTAGTTCTGCCTTTGGGGATGCTCTAAGATTTTTGTCTGCATCTGAACCTGGTGCAGACTCCATAGATTCTATCATCAATGCAAGTGCGTCTTCTTGCCAATTTTTGCCAAAAACATGCAATCCGAGTGGCATAAATCTTTCTTGAACGTCCGTAAGATAATGACCGATCTCATGAATCAGCATATCATCGTCTAAATCTTCAAACTGAGTCTTTGAATCTAGGTGATGTTCTTTAATCAGCTCAGCTACGATTTCTTCTTGAAGGTTGAGCTGGATCACGAGTCTTTTTATTTCATCAAATCTTCTTCTTTGCGCGACTGTTTCCCCTTCTGGATTGGAGGCTTCAAAGTTTTCCACGAGTTGACGCAACTCGAGTAAATCTTCATAAAGAGGTGTGCTCCGCAGTGGGGGAGTGAGATGACTAATCATGACTGCGAGTCCTCTTCTTTTTGCTTGAATTCCTTCTCCGATTCCATCGACGATATAAGGATAAATTCCAGGAGTATTCCCAGCAATGATCGTTGGGTAGTCTTTTTCTGTTAGCCCAGCTCGATGTCGCGGTAAAAATTCATAAGTAGAATGTCTTCCTAAATGTATGATGGCATCGGCTTTAAATATATCCTTAATATAGTGATAGAAACCTAGGTATTGATGGTGGGGTGGGATTGCCATATTGGCATGCAAAATCTCCTCCTTGACCTCCCAGCCTCTTGGAGGTTGAGGTGCTATAAAAATATTCCCATAGTGAATCCCGGGAATGATCATTTTATCTTTATGCACCATAACTGTTCCTGGAGCTTTTCCCCAACCCGTGAGCCCCTCAATCCCTGAGCTTGTAATCGCCTGAATAAGAGTTTTGGCTTCTTTCCAATTAGGATTGCCATGCAGAGATTTTATATAAAGTTCTTCCAGTTGCTCTATCAAGTTGAGGGTTCTTTGTTTAGAAGGATGCTGAATGTCTTCCACCATATGCTCGAGGTCATGAATAATACGGTAAATACTTTTTAATCCAATATCGATTTCTTTATGCTCTACTGCTTTGCGAAGGATCCCATCTAGAAATCCGAGAGGGCCCTGTTCCATTTCCAATTGAATTGCCTGGGGCAAACCTTTGAACCATTTTTTATAATGATCTTTGGATAGAATCGTTGATTTTTCTGAATACTCACTGAGGGCTGTATAATCCTCTGGCAAATTGATTGCCTCTTTGAGGATGCGGTCTAAAAGTTCTTCGGAATTTGAGGGGAGTTTTCCTGTGTTGTAACCATTCTTTTTTAAATGGTTTAAAATGCTCATTAAGCTCTTGGGAACATCGAGATTGTCTGCACCAATATTGTGCCTTCCAGGTGGATGATTGTAATATATAATGGCTATCTTTTTATATTTATTTTCTTTGTTTTGTAATTGGCTCCAATTGGCAATGCGTTTGGTAAGGGCATCGATTCTATTTTCGATTGGTTTATTAAAGGATACTTTGCATCCAGTTAGTTCGTCTATGATTGGCTTTTCACTGACCGAAAGAACAATTGGTTGAGAGATTCCTTGAATTTCCGGCATAGAGATACGGTAGTGAACGCTTTTCCAAGGAAGACCATCGCTAGACAATCGCCATTCACTCTCGGTAAGCTCATGGATCCGAATTCCTTTAATTACTGGGACGTTTAGTTTTTTTAATTCATCAGTGACTGTTACTCTGCCATCACCGCCACCTAGTATAAAATCTTGAAGGGAGATCACTGCACTCAATTTAGCAGGTTGAATTCGTTTTTCTAATTGTTGAACCACTTCTACCGTGGAGGGCCCCCATCTAGAAAAGAAAGTGATTGATTCTTGACCAAGAGAGCTGAGTTTATTCATCAGCCTTTGAGCAGTCTCAATCTTGCCAGCGACATGATTGCTATTTAGATCTAGGATCGCCGTGATTTTTGCGTCTTTTTTCAACTTTATTTCAGACAAAGGCCGAATCTTTCCTTTGTAAAGAGATTGGATGGATTCTTGAGGTCTGAGGGTTGTAATTGATATTGAGGGCTCACTGAAGTGAAGCATCCACTCCATCAGGCCTTTTAAGTTTTCCGTTCCTCCAGATTGCCAGTAAGCTCTTGCTTGAAGCCAAGGAGCCTGATCTGGAAACTTATTTTTGATGCTTTGTAGCCATGCATGAAAATCAACGTTTTTACCAGGATTTTCATACAGACTTTTTAAGTCCTCTATGGGAAATCCCTGAAATAGATTTTGCTTTTTAAAGCTTGAGAGGAGAACGAGGCGACGATCACTGCTAATCGCTAATAAAAGCTTCGCCCTACTTAAAGAGGATTCTTGAAGGATCTTCTTTAATCTTTCTGTTTGTTCGCCATAGAAACCGGCAATCAATGTCGCGTGGGAAAGATTCAAAAGGTTTTTGATTTCAATGTCTTGTAATTTAGCAAGTTGACTAGGTGTTCTGATAATTAGCTGGTGCTCCGGGTGCTGCTGATGAAAGGATTGAGCCCCTGATACCAAAGCTGGCGCTGAATTCTCAGATACGAAAGCGAGGAAAGTTTCTCCCATTAAAAGAAAATTCCAACTGAGAAAAACAAAAATTGTGGCGGATCTTTTTAATGGCATAGAGATGTCATTAGATGAAAAAATACAAATGAAGTCGAGCAATATGGCTTTAAGCAATGCACAGAAGTAAAATCGATAGAAACAAGATTGTTGAATAGAGGGCAAGTTGATTCATTTGATAAATATGCTTGGATTGGGTTTTCCGAATCCCTTGTTTGGGGCCTACCCATTGATCGATTACTTTGACATTATTTTTCCAAATGGGGCCAACTAATTGCAAGTTCAATGCCCCAGCTGCTGCGGTTTCACTCCATCCAGAATTTGGGCTGGGGAGAATCGCGTGTTGTTGCCATCCTGTAGTGAAGGCTTTTTTGCCGCTGAATCTCGGATGAATCATGGCCACCAATGAAAGTACTATCCAAGTCATTCTGGCAGGAATATAATTGAGAAAGTCGTCCATGCGAGCCCCGCACCATCCGAATTTTAAATACTTTTCATTTTTGTATCCAACCATGCTATCCATTGTGCTCACAACTTTAAAAAAGATAATACCTGGAAATCCGAAAAGGATATAATAGAAAATGGGGGAGAGAACGCCATCGGTTAAATTTTCACTGATGCTCTCAATGGTTGCTCGGCAACAGTCTTCGATTTTCATCTTATCTGTATTCCTACCGACCAACATACGAACCGATTTTTTAGCTGTGGGAAGGTCATTTTGCTCTGCAGCTTGAGCGACTTTTTTAGAATGTTTTATCAAGTCTCCCAATGCGATGAGACTCCAAAGGCAATAAAGTTGCCAAAGGTAGAGCATGGATGGATGCAGGTTTGAAAATAGGATCCATCCAAGAAAATAACTGGTTAAAGATAGGGCAGAAATCGCGATTAGCAGCAAGACACCTCCGATGTACCCTGAGAAATTGAGATCGCGCAGTTTTATTTCCACGAATTGGATCGCATTGCCACAGAGCCTAATAGGATGGAATTTGTAGACAGGATCTCCGAAGCATAAATCCAAACCGAAAGCCAAGATTAATAAGCTAGAATCAAAATGAAATAATTCAGTCATCCCATTTTTCAAAGAACCCAATTTTAATTGCTTCGATAACAATTGATTTGAATGGCCCTTCTTGAAAAGGAATCAAACGTTCTCGCATTGGCTGAAACCTTGAGGGCTTTGTGGCTAGAGTTGCGGAGAGCAATGCACACTGATTCAGAATTGCTTCTTTTCCCGAGTGCCTAGGGATGCTATTTATCTGAACTCGTTCTTGGATGGCTGCCAGAGCATAAGCGTTGGCTGATACCTGAGGATCGTAAACAACACTTTTGACATTCTTTTTAAAAAGGTTGAAATCTTCGGATCTCATTTGATTTTTATAAGTTTCCAGAAGAGTTTGCTCGGAGATTCCAAAGGAGGACAATGCATGGTAGAGGTTTCGAGTATTGCTGATTTCCATTCCATTTTGCCAACGCAGAGCTTCTTTTGTTGAGAGGAGGACCGCCTGACCAATCAATTCTCCAATTTTGGAGTGTTGTCCAGTCCAAGTGGTTGCATATTGATTTGGATTGTTGGGACTTGCGATGCAGAATTGATCTGTTCCAGTTCCTGTAGCTATTTTTGCTGATATTTTACTCCGCACTCCAAGTTCTTGTAAGGCTGCACTTTTTGCCTCTGTCATTGTAACGATGGCTCGAGACAAAGCAGAGTCTGTGAGAGGGTGGTCGAATAAAAGGATGGTGTTGATCGTTCCGTCTTGAATGAGGGGTTCGTATTCGCCATTTCTTTCAATATAGCCAGCTGGATCTCCTGCAGTTCCTGCATTTCCCTCTACCCCAGCAGTCACCATCGAGGTCACACTCAAATCCTCGAAAGTGCAGGTTTGGATGGCAACATATTGCATATTTGCAGCGGTTCCCATGGTGGCAGTTTTAAGGGAGTCCAATCCGATGTCTTTGCATAGGCTGTGGTGGTAAGCATCCTGACCCTGAGATTGTATCTTTTCAAATTGTTTGGTATGACCCGATGCTTCACAACTTTGATGATTTACTAGAGTTTGGATCTGTTTGCTTAGGCCCCCATTTACACTGGAAGTGCTAATCACTGAATGAGGCTTTTTGAGTGTAACGATTAAGTAGCGACCCTGTCTTACAGCAATTGCTAGAGAGGATTCAAAGAGAATTGTATTGAAATCAGTCATTTAAAGAGAGTTCATTTATAAAGAGCAATAAGTCTGCAATTGAATTGGATTTGTGCCTTTTCTTTCTGAAAACGACCTTCCACTCATAAGTATTTTTTGCAATTTGTTGAACCTTTATTTTTAAATCTGAGGATTTTTGATTGCAGCCTATTCCTACTTTTTCTAAAGCATTCTTAGTCCATTGAACCCCTATGGGTTCTCCGGATAAATCAGCGAATCGATTCAAAATTCTTTCACTATGGAAGGTTCCTTGAAGCTTGTCGAAAGAAAGATCTTTTCTAGAAAAGGTCTCTTCTAACTTGGATGATAGAAGTAAATCCTCTGGGCTGCCAGTAAAGAAATTCTGGTTTTCTGAAAGGAGCCACAACTCGTCCGCTGAATTTAGGACTAAGTCTAGATCGTGAGTGCTCAATAGAATGGATAAATTGGATTCTCGAGTTAGAGACCGCAATATATGAATGATCTCAATTCGGTGCGGAAGGTCCAGAAATGCTGTGGGCTCGTCAAGAAAAACAATGGGTGTTTTTTGAGCTAGGGCTCGTCCAATTAAAACGCGCTGCCGTTCTCCGTCACTCAGACGATTTATTTTTCGATCTAGCAAATCTTGGACGCCCACAGCCTTGACAGCCCAATCAATCACCTCTTTATCTTCGCGCTTTAATTGACCGAACCAATTGCCGTAGGGGAACCTACCAAGAGAAATAATTTGATAAACGTTTAAAAAACTTGTGGGTATGGGTTCCGTTAAAACGATACTAAAAGTCTTGGCGCATTCTTTGGGGTTGAGGATTAATTTGGAGTTATTTTTATAGGAAATTTCACCAGAGAGAGGCTTGATGATTCCCGTCAATGTTTTTAAAAGTGTGCTTTTACCAGTCCCATTAGGACCCATGAGGCAAGTGAGACTTCCGGGTTTGAGAGAAAGGTTCAAGTCACTGTAAAGGAATCGCTTGCGTTCACTATAACCGATGCTTAGAGAATTTGTCTGTAAAAGGGGGGAGCTCATTGATCTGATTAATAAGTTTTTTAGTTATCAATTTTTGTAGAATTTGAAGACTTATAATTTAGTTTCTGATAGAATTGGTTTTATGGATTGTTCAATCTCAAGCGATTCTTGGTGTACTTTTTACAATCGATCCAAATACAAACTTATTTTATCATTTTGAGGAAGTTTCAAATAATTTAAAACCGAAGTCATTTTTCATATTAAATCAGTGGTAATCATTGGTAATCATTGGTAATCAGTTTAGATCAGTGGTTAAAAATAGCTTTCAAGTTATCCTGCGAAGGTTTGTTTCATAGATCTTTGTTTGTAGAGAACTGTTATGATAACTGGTGCCCCGATGAGAGCGGTAACAGAGTTTAAGGGCAGTATTGCATGGGAACCTGGGATTTGAGCTATGAAATCTGCAAAAAGGGCGATCAGGCTTCCCATCAAAATTACGGTAGGTAGAAGCCATCGATGGTCAGATGTTTGCGTCAAAGCTCTGCATAAATGGGGGACTGCTACGCCTAAAAAGCCGATGGGTCCACAGAAACCAGTGACAGTCCCGGCTAATAGAGAGGCACTGATTAAAATCCAAAATTGCCAAAACTGAGTGTTGACTCCCATAGATTTTGCATAGGAATCTCCAAGAAGAAGGGCATTCATAACTCTCATTGAAAATAAGATCATGATCAGACCCATTATTATTGCGGGTGCCATGGCTTGCATTTGGCTCCAAGTGACATTTCCAAAACTTCCAAAAGTCCATGAAAAGAAGGATTGCAAGCGTTCTGGTAATGAAAAAAACATGAGAACACTTACAAGAGCACTGGTAACATATCCAATCATCAGACCTATGATCAGCAATGTAATCAGGTCTATTCTTAAAGAGAGCAGCATCACAAGAGTAAGGACACAGCCAGCACCGATTGTTGAAGCAAATACGATTGCATAATTGCCAGCTAAATTGAGTTCAGAAAGTAAAAGCATTCCAGCTGGGTTTAAAGCCAGTATGACGATTGCAACTCCTAGGCTAGCTCCTGAGTTTACCCCAAGTACAAATGGATCGGCGAGGGGGTTTTTAAAGATCGTCTGCATTTGCAAGCCAGTAACCGAAAGAGCTGCTCCTGCTAAGACTGCTGTAATTGCTCTAGGGAGTCTAAGATTTAATAGGATCTTTTCATGAATTAGAGATGCAGCTTCATTGCCTATGAGAACATTAAAAACCTCATTTATAGAAATACTTACGGATCCAAAAGTAAGACTTAAGAGAAAAAGAATGGGAAGGGCAATCAGTAGACCGATTACTACAATCAAAGGTCTGCCTTCAGAAAATTTTGTTGGACCACTAATAACCACTAATAGAGCTTGATTTTATCGGACTCTCTCACAGAAATCGAAGAGTACATTGAATGAAGTTTACGAGTCATTAATAATTCTTGTAATTCCACCTTTAGATTAAACTTCATTGAAATGGATCCGTAAAGCAAATGGTTTATGAGCTAGTTTTAGAGATGTAAGTGTTTTCTTTTTATGGTTCTTCATGCTCTTTTCAATAATAATTGAAGTAATTGGATTCATTTCCATAGCTTCTCTTTGATCTTTGTGAAATGGAAACATTTTTATTTCAATTGCTGAAAATAAGTAAATTCACGATCCAGCATTCGCTCTGGGTGGAATATTTTGATCATATCAGAGAGTATGAGGTGAGGGTGGGTGACTCCATGACCCCAATAGTGGTTGCCTCCAGCTTTTGTTAAGCGACGATTGTTATTGTAGACTTGCTTGTTGCGCACAGATTTAAAGTCACGGAATCTTTCATCCCCTTTAAGGATGTCCTTCAAGGTGGTATACATGCCTATATTTAACCAAATATCAGCATCTAAGTATTTGGCATAAACACTTTCAAAACTCATTTTACGGCTTCCGGAAGAGACATCTCCTTCCCAAATAAATTGACCTTTAGCATCTCTTATCACATTCGCCATGTAGCTGTTTCCTCCGGGCACATACCAAGCATCTCCATAAGGACCATTGTTACAAATGGAAGGCTTATCTGTGACCCCTTTCACTCGATCTAAAAGTTGTTTGTATTCCTTTTCTATTTGATCAAACCAAAGGTTCGCTTCTTCATCCAGTTCAAAAAAAACAGCGACAAATTTTATCCATTCTGCCCTTCCCAAAAGAGTTTTTTCCATGTAAGAGGCAACCACAGCAGAGGGAATCCCCATTCTTTTTAATTGAGGATGGACATCATAGTCTGGGTTGCCAATTGAGGTAGAAAATACAAGATCGGGTTCCGTTGATATTATGGTCTCCATATTCCTTGAGGAACCCTCTCCAATTTCTTGGATAAGTCCTTGTTCTAATCTCTTTGTTACTTCGTCGTAGAGGACATATTTTTTAGAGGAAATCCCTACTATATTGGACAACAGATTCAGTTCGGCAAGAAAAGATACATGTGGAGAGGAAAGAGCAATGACCTTAGAGACAGGAGTCTGAATGATTGGAATATTTAGGTTTTCGGGAATCTGGCTTTCTTTGTGAATGAGCGCATATTCAAAATGGATTTGGTCCTTACTTCTCCAAGCATTGTTGACCGTTAAAAGTTGATAACCCTCTTTTTGCTCAATCTGGAAATTTTGAGCATGTTTGATCGAAGCCTTTAGAGAAAAGCTAATTATAAATAGGAAACAGATCTGAATTTTAATCATAATTCATAATAGAGGAATGACAAAAAAGACACAAAATTTAAAGAATTCTGTGTCTTTTTTATGGATTTGAAAGGGGTTCATAAACCCAATCTTGTGATTAAAAATTCTTAATCCATTTCACTCCGACGCTTTTGAATCCACTTATTTTTGAATGGATTCTTTAAGTTAGAAACGATAATCAACTCCGAAATATCCTTCCAAGCTTCTTCCAGTTTGACGGCCACCAAAACCCTGACTTCTAGTATAGTCATCATCCAGCGCATTTTCAACTCGAGCTTTTAGCGTTAGATTTTCTGTCATATCGTAGTTGGTATAAACACGAAGCAACTTATAATCATCTACATCTACCTCATTTTCGAATGCACTGGACTCTCTGTCTAATATCCAGCTTAAGGAGCCTCCAACATTGAAACGTTCTGTCCATTGATAGTTTTGGATCCATGCAAATTGATGGCGAGGTGGGCCTGTTTGTCGGCTCTTTAATCCGGTAGAATTATTCTTAGCCCGAGATTCGCTCCATGTGTAGTTCAACTCAGTTTCGAGTTGGGGTGTAAATTTGGACTGGATGGAGAATTCAATTCCCTCCGTTTCTGCCTCGTCTCTATTTTCATAAGTTCCTTCAAATCCTCCGGTGGAAACAAAGGCTACAAGGTTTTCAATCTCGTTTTTGTAGTAGGTTGCAGTAAGGAGCACTTTTTTATCAAAAAGAGATTGTTCCAAGCCGATTTCCCACCCCTTACTTTCTTCATTCTTAAGATTCGGATTTCCTAGTGCAAAAGAAGCTGTAGAGAAGAGACGGAAAAAATTAGGAGTTCGAAATGCGGTTCCGTATCCCAACTTCAATCGGAGACCGATTTCTTCAAAGCTATAGGATCCGTTTAGCCTGTAGGTCGTTGCCTCTCCTCCATACTCATAGTCGTCATGACGGATTCCTGCAGTTAAAGAGATCGGAGCTGTTTCTGGATAATACTCTGCTTGTAAGTACAGGGACCAATTGTCGGCTGTCATTTCGTCAAATGAATCATCATTTCCTTTCATTCGCTCCAAATAAGCGCCTCCTGAAAAAGTGACTTCATCACTGACTTCCAATTGATGGAACCAATCTCCTGCATAATTTGCAGAATCTCCAACATATTTAAAGGAATTGTTGGGATTGTTAAGATTATAATACTCATCATAAAGGCTGACATTTAATTTCTGCAACCAATTTTCTGCCGTTTGATTTTCGAGATATGCAGTTGCGCTGATTGTATCCACTTGAATGTCGCTTGCAGTATTCCCGTTTAGCTCCTCTTGCAAGGTCGGTGCTAGATCAGTATTGCTGTAACCACCTCTTGTCATGAGACCAAAAGTTGTATTTTGATTGAGATCGTAGTCCGCTCGGAAAGAAAAAGAGCGAACTTTGGAATCGTTGTTTTTCCTATCATTCGCAGATTGTTGGTAAGCTGCATGGAGTGAATAGTGAAAACCGTCTTTTTCGCCTTGGCTTTCAACTCCGAAGAAACCTGTATCATGGGACCCAAGCTCAGTGATAAGCTTGTTGGATGGTTCTCCTGAGCCTTTTCTTGTATTCATTACAACAACACCACCAATCGCATTGGAACCAAACAAAGTACTTTGTGGCCCTCGAATAATCTCAATTGGTTCTAGGTTTAATGAGCTTGCGAGCTCGAATAAGTTTCCTTGGGCAAAGATCCCGTTGTTACTGCGAATTCCATCTACTAAAATTGTAGAGCGAAGTTGAGGCACTCCACGAATATAAAGATCCACATCGCTGCCAATGGCACCCCCGTCTGTAACAAAAATCCCAGGAGCCTCCCCAAGAATTTGATTCACATTCAGTGCTTGTTTTTGCTGAAACTCTTTCGAGTCGAATTTCGAGTAGCTGACAGCGATTTCATCAGACATTCGTTCCGTTCGAGTAGCCATAATCACAACTTCTTCCAAAGTTGGAACCTTGCTTTCAGTTGATTGCGAGAAAATTGGGGTTGTCGCAAGCACTGCGCTGAACGTTGCCCATTTGATAATGTTTTGAATTTTCATTCGTTTGCTGGTTGATTCTGATTTCGTAATGACAATTAGATGTCAATAAGAATCAATTTATGACTTCTTTGAATCTTTATGTCAAATAGAGATCCTAGAGATTCTCTAAAATCTTTTAATTAATTTTAAAAAAAGAATGTTAATGAAATAATATTTGGTAAAGCCGATTGACGGATCCAATTACAACCTCTGACTCAATTTCTTTTAAAGGAGAATTGCCGATCTGACATTGCTCTAAATAATGGGAATTCGGTGAAGTGACGGACTGTTTATTGTATTTAAATAAATGCTTGTTGTTTGTAGCGTAAATGCCGATCGATTTTAGCTTTTTAAGATACTTTCCAATTTTTCCATTGCAAGGTGCTTTTCAAAGAAGTCTGCAAGTTTATCAAATTCTCGGTTTGTGATGACTTGAAAATCCTCGAAAAGATCTTGTTGATCTATTTCAAACTCAGGTTTGATTGCATGCAGGAAAGCTTGAATAAATGGTCCAGAATCAAACAACCCATGGAGATAACTCCCCCAGATATTTAAATCCTTTGAAAGACAACCTTCATTTGCAGTAGGAATGCTTCTCTGGGATAAATGAATTGTTGATTGGCAGTAAATGCTTGTAAATCTACTTTGACCACAATGAATTTCGTAACCTCGAACGGGTTGATCCAATGAATTCCAAATTCCCTCTGTTCTTTTGAGTGTTTTTTTGGAATGTAAAGTGGTTTCAATCGCCAGTAATTTGAGCCCGTCGATTTCTGAAATATTTCCTTCTACATGCTTTGGGTCAAGTATTCTTTCACCCAACAGTTGATATCCTCCACAAATGCCTCCAATTTGTCCTTTATTATTCGCGTATATTTTTAATGAAGAGTCCCATTTGTTGTCTTGCAGCCATTTCATATCCAAACACACATTTTTACTTCCTGGGAGCAATACAAGGTCAAAGTTGTTCAGTGAAGTTTTATTTTTTAGAAAGCTTAGTTCCACATTTGGATTGTATTCTAATGGCATAAAATCTGTATGATTAGAAATATGAGGCAACTGAATTACGGCAATTTTAATCGTTTGGTTGTTTTTAGGAAGTTTGGTTGTTTTTGACAATGAAAGACTATCCTCTGGTTCTATCATTATGTTTTCAAAATATGGAATGACTGCTAAGACTGGGATGCCAGTTTTCTTTTCTATCCACTTAATCCCATCACTGAAAAGGGTAGGATCTCCTCGGAATTTATTGATGATTAAGCCTTTAATTCTTGCTCGATCTTCCGATGAAATGACTTCTAAAGTGCCGATTATTTGCGCAAAAACTCCTCCTTTTTCAATGTCTGCAACTAATATTACAGAAGCATTAGAGTGATGTGCGGGTCGGAAGTTTACTATGTCCCGATTGCGTAAGTTGACTTCACCGCAGGATCCTGCTCCTTCAAGAATCGTCCAGTCGTGGTTTGAGATTAAAAATTCTAAAGACTCCATTGCTTTCTCAAAAAGACTCTCTGTTCTTTTAAAGTAATCTCGAGCCTGAAGCGTATCCCAAACCTGTCCTTGTAAAATTACTTGAGATCTACTGTTACCTTCTGGTTTGAGCAAAACGGGATTCATGTGAACACTGGGTTCTTTTCCTGCTGCTTTTGCTTGAACCACTTGTGCTCTTCCCATCTCTCCACCCTCCAAGGTCACAAAAGAGTTGTTGGACATATTTTGAGCTTTGAATGGAGTGACGCTCAGTCCTCTATTGCGAAAGAGGCGACAGAGGGCCGTAACGACAAGCGATTTCCCTACGTCAGACGCTGTTCCCAGAATGGAGAGGGTCTTATTGTTTGGGAGCTTTGGCATAGTCACTAAGCCATCTACTCATTTCAGGAACTTGTGTAAGGGCAAGAGTAAGATCGAGGATTATGAGAACCGATTCTCCCTCTATGGCGATGAGTTGGTAACTGTTAATTTCTAAAAAATTATAGGATGTCATAAAGCCTTTTTTAACTTCATTCCATAAATGAGTGACCTTTTCCGATCCCATCAGCGTAACCTGCTGCTAGATCAAAGATCGTAGGATGATTGTAGTGAAAAATGTTGAGTGCCCAATCTGGGGCAGCTTTAGATTTATTGGTTTCTAATACACAAGATCCTCCACCAAATAATTCTAAAAGCTGTTTATGGATTGCCAGAATAATTCTCACATCTAGCCAATGGGGTTCTTTCATTTCGCTAGTTCCCTCAAAGTATTTCGATATCGTTGCATCCTTCCTTGTGTAATTTTCAACTTTCCTCAAAGCCTGCTTTGTTTAGAGTAATATTCAAAGAGTTTGGAAGAGCTTCTGTTAGAAAAAAAGTGCTTCTCTCTCCCACATGCAGTGATTGAATGGCCTCTTTTGGGTAAAAAAAGACCGTAAGAATTTCCGGTTTTTCTTATTTTTGTTCTCATTGGCATTGAAGGTTCATTTTATGTTTCAACATAAAAATGTCAAAGGATGCCTCTAATTCTCCTATAATTAATATGCATTCGTTCAGTATTGTTTTATCGTAGAATGATCTTTTCAGATACAAAAGATTGTTTGCAGATAAAAGCAATTTAGAGGGCTTTTTCAAAACAGCCGAGTTAAAATTGATAGAAAACTATTTTTGACTTATGAGCTCTAATAAAGATAGAGTGACTCATCTTTTAAACAAAAATATCCTATATATGTCAGAAAAATCATTTAAAATAATTGGTGTTGGTTCACCTATCGTAGACTCTTTAGCAAAAGTGAGTGAAGACTTTGTTGCAGGAATAGAGGGTGCAAAAGGGGGGATGGAGTTGCTTTCGAGTGATCAGATCGTTTCTCTGATTTCAAGTATTGAAGCTGAGGTAACGCAAGCGCCAGGAGGATCCGCCGGGAATACCATTTTTGCAATGTCTCGCTTGGGAGATAAAACGACCTTTTTGGGTAAATTAGGAAACTGTGATTCTGCTGATTTCTATAAAAATGAACTTTCTAAATTAGGTGGAAATACGGAACGATTTAAAATTGGTTCTGTTCCTAATGGGCGTTGTGTGTCCTTGGTTACTCCTGACTCGGAGAGAACGATGCGCACTGATTTAGGAGCTGCGATGACTTTAAGCCCCGATGAGATTTCAGTAGAAGACTTTAAAGATTGTCAGCATGCTCACATTGAGGGATATGTATTATTCAACAGAGATCTGACATACAAAGTTCTTAAATCCGCCAAGGAAGCGGGCTGTTCAATCAGCGTGGATTTGGCTTCTTTTGAGGTTGTGGGTGCTGCGAATGATATTTTAAAAGATCTCCTAAAGGACTATGTCGATGTCGTTTTTGCAAATGAAGATGAAGTGAGGGCCCTTCTTGGAGACAGAGAAGATTATCCAGAAATGGCAAAAGAATTAGCAAAACTTTGTAAGGTGGGTGTTGTGAAAATTGGTAAAGATGGATCTTTCGTAGCAGAGGGAGATCAAGTCACTCCAATTGAACCAGTAGTTGCTGCAAATGCAATTGATACGACGGCAGCTGGAGATTTTTGGGCTGCCGGTTTTCTTCATGGTTGGTTAGAGGGGAAACCCCATTTGGAAAGTGGAAAATTCGGCTCCATTCTTGGTGCGAATGTTGTTCAAGTTATGGGTTCTGTTTTGCATGATGCGACATGGAGACAGATTAAGAGCGAAGTTAAGTAAAAGATAAATATAACCGCAAAGTTCGCTAAGAACCGCAAAGTAACTAGCATGGGAATAGAAGAAGTTGGAAAGATTATCATTGGTTCTGCTATTGAAGTTCATAAAACTCTTGGACCTGGATTGCTAGAAAGTTGTTATGAAAAGTGCTTGGCCTATGAGATAGCTCAGGCAGGTCTGAGGGTAGAATGCGAGAAAACTTTACCTATTTCATATAAAGATAAAAATTTTGAACAAGGTTTTCGTATTGATTTGATAGTAGAAGATCAGATTATTGTCGAATTAAAGTCGGTTGATTCTTTGTCTGATGTTTATCTCGCACAAGTCCTCACTTATTTAAAATTATCCGATATCAAGTTAGGTTATTTGATTAATTTTAATGTTCCATTATTAAAAGATGGAATTAAGCGAGTGGTAAACAATTTATAAGGCTTTGCGTAACTTTGTGCCCTTTGCGGTGAATCCGATTTTATTAATATTATGATATTAGATCGCATAGAGAATTTAACTAAATATCGGTGTTTATTTTCGAACATCGATAAGATCGTTGCTTTTTATCAAGAATGTTTAGCTGAAAAAAAAGAGTCCGGTCAGTATAAGTTAGACGGAGATCGTTTGATGGCCAATGTGGACGCTGTGAATGCTAAGACCGAGGCGGAAGCAAAACTGGAATCTCATAAAAAGTATATAGATATACAAGTTTGTTTAGAAGGGGAGGAAACAATCGGGTGGAATGATCTGTCAAAATGCAATAATCCCATTGGTGATTTTAATGAAAACAAAGACTTTGTCTTGTATTCTGATCCGGTAGAGACTTGGTTAAAAATTCCTTCAGGTCATTTTACAGTATTTTATCCAGGGGATGGACACGCTCCCCTTGTTGGTGAGGGTGAGTTCTATAAGATCGTATTTAAGATAGCTGTTTAGATTATAACCATGAAGCAAAGCTAAGGTTCGCGAAGTAAATAATAGATTAGATGGGAATTGAAAGATTAGGTAATTTGGGGATCGGTGCAGCCATTGAAGTGCAAAAAAATCTTAGGCTTGCTTTATTAAAGAGTTGTTACGAAGTATAATTGGTTTTAAAATTTTCGGAATTGAAAGAACTTGTTTTACAGGTAGCTCAACAAAAAATGTTGTTGATAAATTATAAAGAGAATCGAATCAATGAAGGATTTTGAATTGAATTATTAATTGTGGACAAAATAGTTATCGAGTTAAATTTTTTTGTTTATTCTTTGCGTCTCTTCGCGCCCTATGTGGTTTTAATAAAATATTGTAATGAAATTGTTTCCCATTGATACTGTCGACTCAGGACTACTTGCGAAGGTTTTAAATCGTAATCAATCCCTTTTTGAGGAGGACTGGCAGAAAGAACTTCCATTTCTAATCGAAAAAATCAAAGGGGCAAAAGTCATTGTAATTGGAGCTGCTGGTTCGATCGGGAGAGCATTTACAAAATTGTTGGCCCATTTTGAATTGGGGATGCTTCATTTGATTGATCCAAGTGAAAACAATCTAGTAGAGCTTGTGAGAGATCTTCGTTCCACCGGTTTTCATTTACCCAAAGATTTTCAAACTTTGTCCATAGAGTTAGGCAGTGATGAGTTTGATCAGTATGTGCAAGATTTGGAGGATTGTGATTATTTGATAAATTTCTCCGCCTTGAAGCACGTTCGCGCTGAAAGAAATGTTTATACCCTAGCTCGATTGTGCCGAACGAATCTTTATGGCACTCACCGTTTGGTTGAATCTGGAAAGTTACTTAGATGTGAAAGGATCTTTTCAGTCAGCTCTGATAAATCCGTTAATCCAGCGAACTTAATGGGTGCGACTAAAGCGATGATGGAGCAAATCCTATTTGCGAGTGCAGATGAGATTTCTTGCTCCACTGCCCGGTTTGCTAATGTGGCTTTTTCTGATGGCAGTTTGCTCGCTGGTTTTTTTAATCGATTTGATAAAAGACAACCTTTTGCCGCCCCAAATGATGTTAGACGATATTTTATCTCTCATTTAGAGGCCGCACAATTATGTATACTGGCTTGTTTTCTTGGAAAAAACAAAGAGGTGTATTTCCCAAAAATGGATGAGAGTAAAGATGCACTCACTTTTTCCAAAATAGCGGAATTATTTTTAACAAATAAAGGTTATCAACCTCAGAATTATAATTCTGATGAAGAAGCAATTGAGAGAGCTTCACAAATTGAAAAAGGAATTTGGCCTTGTTTGTTTTCAGGTTCTGATACTTCTGGAGAAAAAGATCTCGAAGAGTTTTATTTTGAGGAAGAAAGCATCGAGCTTGAACGACATTCTCAAATAGGGATTGTGACTCACCCCATTTCATTTTTAAAAACAAATACTAAAGAGTTTTTGCAAGAAATAGAGTCATTAAAAGCATCCAAAAATTTTACTCGTAGAACTTTAATCGACCTGTTTATAAAATCAGGCTTAACCTGCTTAAA